>CAZRZH010000008.1:0-34619 GCA_964604485.1 uncultured Sideroxydans sp. | reverse complement strand
AGAGCACGGCAGTTTGGCCTCCAGCAACGCCTGCATGTTGCTGCCGCGACCGGAAATGAGGATGACGATATTTTTTGTTTCGGGCATTTAGTTGACTTGGGTCTGATGCTCGTTGCCCTGGCGTGCGCGGATGAGGCCGATACGCGACACTGTTTCCCCGCTAGCCTGTAAATGCCTGATCGCAGCGTCCGCCTCGGCCGAATCGACCACCACGACCATGCCAATTCCGCAGTTGAAAGTGCGGAACATCTCTTGCGCCTCGACGTTGCCCTGCTCACGCAGCCAGTGGAACAGCTTGGGCATCTGCCATGTCCGGCTGTCGATGTCGGCGACGACGTTGTCCGGCAATACGCGCGGCACATTCTCTGTGATACCGCCGCCGGTGATATGCGCCATGCCTTTTACGGTTACTTCCTGCATCAGTGACAACAGCGGTTTCACGTAAAGTCGCGTCGGTGCCATGATGCAGTCGGCCAGTGTGCGCTGGCCATCGAATAGGGAATTCAGGTCTGGATGCGAACGCTCGATGATCTTGCGCACCAGCGAATAGCCGTTGGAGTGCGCGCCGTTGGAAGCCAGTCCCAGCACCACATCGCCCGCTTTGATATGTTCACCGGTGATGATCTTGCTCTTTTCCACCACACCCACGGCAAAACCGGCGAGGTCGTATTCGCCCACCGGGTACATACCGGGCATCTCGGCGGTCTCGCCGCCGATCAATGCACAACCGGATTGTTCGCATCCCAAAGCGATACCTTTGATGACTTCGGTAGCGGCAGCCACATCAAGTTTGCCGCAGGCAAAGTAGTCGAGGAAGAACAGTGGTTCGGCACCCTGCACCAAAATGTCGTTCACGCTCATGGCAACAAGGTCGATACCCACGGTGTCGTGGCGGTTCAATTCAAAAGCAAGTTTAAGTTTGGTCCCAACACCGTCGGTGCCGGAAACCAGAACCGGTTCCTTGAATTTTTTGGAGATTTCGACCAGGCCGCCGAAACCGCCGATGCCGCTCAGTACTTCAGGGCGCATCGTGCGCTTGGCGAACGGTTTGATGTTTTCGACCAGTTGATCTCCCGCGTCGATATCGACCCCGGCATCGCGGTAGGAAAGGCTGTTGGAAGTAGTGCTCAAGTTGAGTTCTCGCTTTCTTCGGGATAAAGTGTGGCAGTTTTTTCGAAGCCGGATTTTACCCCAAACGCCTTGGGTACGCTGAACACGCCTTAATTACACGCCTTAATTACACTCCCTACACAATGACTCAACTCCTGCTTGGCCTTACCCCTGAATGGATCCCGACTCTGGACAATTTCGTCGCCGGACGCAACGTCGAATTGCTGGCGTCGCTTCAACATGTTTTGGATAGTGGCACAGGAGGGAGCGGCATTTATTTGTGGGGGGAGCAGGGGGGCGGAAAAAGTCATCTGCTGCAGGCGGTGGTACAAACGGCGCATTCTGCCGGGAAATCTGCGGTGTATGCGTGTGGCGAAGTGCCGCATGCCGCACAGGTCGTCGCTGTTGATGATGTGGAGCAATTAGGCGACGACATGCAAGTGGCGCTGTTTGACCTGTACAACCGCATGCGCGAGAACGGCGGGTTGTTGCTGACAAGCGGGACGCAGGCACCGGCGTATCTGACTTTGCGTGATGATCTGCGCACTCGGCTGGGGTGGGGGTTGGTGTACCAGTTGCATGCGCTGAACGATGCTGAAAAGGCGGAGGCGTTGCGTCAACATGCAAGTGCCAAAGGACTTGAATTGCCGAACGAGGTGGTGACTTACCTGCTGAGGCATGGCAAGCGCGACCTTCCGGCGTTGCTCGCCACACTGAATGCACTGGATGAACAGTGCCTGCGGCTAAAGCGCAGTGCAAGTGTGCCGATACTGAAAGAGGTGATGAACGGCTGAATTTGAATTAATCTGCGCACGTGCTTCGTCTTGCTGTAGCCACCCGTACCCAAATTTAATCAAAAGGAACAATCATGAAATTCATTTTGTCGGTTTTGTTGGCCGTTAGTCTTTCCCCTGTTTTGTCCCATGCGTCGAATTTTGCGGGGTACGGCAAGGTGGGTACAAACGGATTTGGTTTGGGTGTAGCCACGAGTGTGAATGGCAATCTGGGACTGCGAGCCGGTTTTGACACTTTCAAATTCGCCACGACGCAGAAAGATGCGAACGGGGATTATGGAATCGACTTCAAATTGTTGAATGTCTCCGGCTTGGCGGACTGGTACCCGTGGGCGGGTAAGTTTCGCACGACATTTGGGGGTGTGTATAACGGCAATAAGGCTGGCCTGACCGCAAAACCAACGGCGGGGACTTATACCTTCAACGGTCAGACCTACTCTTCTGCCGATGTGGGTTCCTTTTCGGGCGAGATGACGTTTAACAGTTTCGTACCTTATTTTGGACTGGGATGGGGCAACCCTGCCGCACAAGATAAACAGTGGGGCATGACAATGGATGTGGGGATGCTGTTCCAAGGAGCACCGAAGATTTCCAATACTGTGACGTGTGGTACGGCCACCAATCCCACGGTATGTGCGCAAATGAAAAACGACGTTGCGGCTGGAGCAACAAAATTAGAAGGTGAATTAAAAACATTTAAAATTTTGCCGGTCTTATCCGTGGGGGTTTCGTACCGATTCTGATAACGACCGGTGTTGCCATGCGGCCTGCATTGATGCAGGCCTTGTTTTTGTTGAAGGGGAAATAATGAATCTGGCTTTATTCGATCTGGACAACACCTTATTGAGTGGCGACAGTGATTTTGAGTGGTCGCAGTTTTTGATCGATGCAGGGGTGCTTGATCGTGAGTTGTTCGAGGCCAAGAACCTTGGGTTTTACGAGCAATACAAAGCGGGGACTTTGGATATTCACGAGTTTCTCGATTTTCAGTTGAAGCCATTGTCGCGCCACGCGCGCAAAGTGCTGGACAGTTGGCACGAAGAATTCATGGAAACCAAAATACGTCCGATGATGGGGCAGGCGGCGCGAGACCTGGTGGCGAAACACCGGACGGCAGGTGATGTATGCGTCATCGTGACGGCAACCAACAGTTTTGTGACCGCTCCCATCGCGCGTGAGTTTGGCGTGGAGCATTTGATCGCTACCGATCCGGAACAATTGAACGGTGAATTCACCGGGCGTGTCGACGGTGTGCCGAGTTTTCGCGAAGGCAAAGTGGTGCGTATGGAGCAGTGGCTGGCATTGCACGGATGGAGTTGGACCTCTTTCAAAAGTACGTGGTTTTATAGTGACTCGTTGAACGACTTGCCGCTCCTTTCCAAAGTGAACTGTCCGGTCGCCGTCGATCCGGACCAGACACTGCGCGATTACGCTGTCAATCAAGGGTGGCCGGTCATTTCCCTGCGCTAACCCGACGTCGGGGATGCCGCGTGTATAATCCGCGCCGTTCGCCGCGACTGGTTTTATATTGAGTAAGACGCACGGCGACTGCATACGCCCGTTCAATATGATCAAAAAACTATTCAAAAGAGTGTTCGGCAAATCCGCTGCGGTACGCGCAGTCGGCTCGGCGCGGGTGATCCCGTACGAGGCGCACAAAGTCAGCCGCGACGGCATCAGTTTTGGTGCACGCCGCGTAACCGATGGTTTGCAGGCGGCAGGATTCAAGGCGTTTGTGGTGGGCGGCGCGGTGCGCGACCTGCTGCTGAATAAACATCCCAAGGATTTTGATGTGGCGACGAATGCCACGCCGGAGGAAGTGCGCCGCGTGTTCCGCCGCGCGCGCATCATCGGTCGGCGTTTCCGCCTGGTGCATGTGATGTTCGGCGAAGAGACGGTGGAGGTCTCCACTTTTCGCCGCGCCATCGAGGCCGAGGATGCCGAGACCGACGAACACGGGCGCATTCTGCGCGATAACGAATTTGGCGATCAACAACAGGATGCCGAGCGCCGAGATTTCACCGCCAACGGCCTGTTCTACGACCCGGCCACGCAGGAGATCTTCGATTATCACAACGGTTATGCCGACATCCGCGCCAATACTTTGCGCATGATCGGCGATCCGGAAGTACGCTATCGCGAAGACCCGGTGCGTATGCTGCGTGCGGTGCGCCTGTCCGCCAAGCTGGGCATGAAACTGGATGCGGCCACCGCTGCGCCTATCTCGAAGATGAAGGAATTGCTGGGCAACGTGCCCGAAGCGCGCCTGTTCGACGAGATGCTGAAACTTTTGTTCTCCGGCCATGCACTGGAGTGCATCAAAAAATTGCGCTCAATGGAATTGCATCACGGTATGTTGCCCATGCTGGATGTGATATTGGAACAGCCGATGGGCGAAAAATTCGTCATGTTGGCATTGCAGAACACCGACCAGCGGATTCTCAACGAAAAACCCACTTCCCCCGCTTTCCTGTTTGCCGCCTTGTTGTGGCATGAAGTGCTGGCGACTTGGAAAGTGAAACAAGATGCGGGCGAACGACCAATCGCGGCAATGCATGCCGCGATGGACGAAGTGCTGGAGCGGCAGCGTGCGCAACTCGCCATACCGCGCCGGTACGACACGGTCATGAAAGAGTTATGGCTGTTGCAGCCGCGCTTCGAACATCGCGGTGGTCAACGGCCAATGCGCTTGTTGGAGTTGCCGCGTTTCCGTGCCGCTTACGATTTCATGTTGTTGCGTTGTCAGAGCGGTGAAGCCGAGGTCGAGCTGGGTACATGGTGGGAGGAGTTCCAGCATGCCAACGAGGAGCGCCGTGCCGAGATGTTGCTGCCGGACACTGCCGGTCCGAAGAAACGCCGTCGTCGCAGCAAGAAAGCCAATGCTACGGCGCAGGCCGAATTGCCGATAGATTGATGAGGCAACTCCAACACGTTATCGACGAAGTCGGCCGTTTGCGGGAGGAGGTGCCATGCGGCCACTCCCGCACTGAAGGGCTCCGCCCCACCGTGTCGTGGCCGCACGTCGCGTTTGTCGGTCTGGGCAGCAATCTGGCTGCCCCGATTTTGCAGGTGTCCCGCGCATTGGAAGCGCTGGGTGGTCTGCCTCAAACAAGAGTATTGGGGCACTCATCGCTGTATCGCAGTGCACCGGTGGGATATCTGCAACAGCCTGATTTCATCAATGCAGTGGCGCAGTTGGAAACACAACTGACACCGCGTGCCTTATTGGATGCCCTTTTGGCGTTGGAACACAAATGCGGCCGCACGCGTGATTTTCATAACGCACCACGGACACTGGATTTGGATTTGTTGCTCTACGATGAGCTGGTGCATCACGAACACGGATTGACCCTCCCCCATCCGCAAATGCACCTGCGCGCGTTTGTGCTTCTACCCTTGTTTGAGATCGCACCGAAAGGTGTGATTCCCGGTATTGGAGCGATTGCGCAAGCGGCAAAGGAATGCGCTGGACAGGATGTGGAGCGGATACGTGATGCCACTCAGTAAATATCGTTATATCGTGGTTGAAGGTCCTATCGGTGTGGGTAAGACCAGTTTGGCTACCCGGCTGGCCGATCACGCCGATGCGCAGATGCTACTGGAAAAACCGCAGGAGAATCCTTTCCTGACAAGGTACTACGACGATACCGCGCGTTACGCGTTACCGACCCAATTGTTCTTCCTGTTCCAGCGTATCAACGAGGTGCGTGATCTGGCGCAAATGGATATGTTCCATAGCCGTACGATTTCCGATTACCTGTTTGAAAAAGATGCTTTGTTTGCCCGCCTCACGCTGAGTGATGAGGAATACAAACTTTACCAGACCATTTATCGAAGCCTTGCCCCGCAGGCACCCGCGCCCGATTTGGTGATTTATCTGCAAGCCTCGACCGATGCATTGATCGAGCGCGTACGGCGGCGTGGACACCGGTATGAACGCGCTATTTCAGATGATTATCTTTCGCGTTTGGCGAATAGTTATGGAGAATTCTTTCATCACTACGATGAGGCTCCGGTTCTTGTGGTGAATAGCGAGAGGCTGAATTTTGTGGATAATGCGGACGATTTCAATTTGTTGCTTGATCGCATCGGCAGGATGCGCGGGCAGCGGGAATATTTCAACGTGGGCGGGGATTGATGATCCTTTTCAAAATTATCTTTTCAATCGCTTGCGGGAGTGATTTCGGGACAGGAGCTACATGAGAACCACGCTGAGCCATCTGCAATCCATGCGCGGCAAGGGCGAAAAAATCGCCATGCTGACTTGTTACGATTCCAGTTTTGCCACACTGCTGGAGTCGAATGGGGTTGATGTGTTGCTGGTGGGTGATTCGCTGGGGATGGTGATCCAGGGCAGGGAATCCACGTTACCGGTAACCATCGAGCAGGTCGGCTACCACACCGCATGTGTGGCCAGTGGCGCACACCAGGCTTTCATCATTGCCGACATGCCGTTCGGTACTTCCCAGATCAGCCCGCGCGAGACTTTTGCACATGCGGCACAACTGATGGTCGCCGGTGCGCAGATGGTCAAACTCGAAGGCGGTGAAGCGATGCACGACACCGTGCAGTTTCTGACTTCACGCGGTATTCCGGTATGCGGCCACATCGGACTAACTCCGCAATCGGTACATCAGCTCGGCGGCTACAAGGTGCAGGGCAGAGGCGATGCCGCAGCACACCAGTTGTTGCAGGATGCACTGGCCTTGCAGAAAGCCGGGGCAGGCATGCTGGTATTGGAAGCGGTCCCGGCCGCTTTGGGGGGGGAGATAACGGCACAACTTGCTATTCCCACTATCGGCATCGGGGCGGGAGTGGCCTGTTCGGGTCAAGTGCTGGTTCTGCACGACATGCTCGGAATCTATCCCGGCAAGAAGGCGCGTTTTGTCAAAGACTTCATGCAGGGCGCAACTTCAATTTCACACGCGGTGGCGAACTATGTCGCCGAAGTTAAATCGGGTACGTTTCCAACTGCGGAACACTCCTTCTGATGCAGAACATCCACACCGTTGAAGCACTTCGCGCACGTTTGGCGAACGAGAAATCTGTAGTCTTCGTGCCTACTATGGGCAATCTGCATGAGGGCCATCTTGAACTTGTGCGTGTTGCGCGGGCGCGGGGAAAATTAGTTGCAGTCAGTATTTTTGTTAATCCGCTGCAATTCGGTCCCAACGAAGATTTCGATAAATACCCGCGCACGCTGGAAGCGGATTGCGCAAAACTGGCAGGGCTGGCGGATATTGTATTCGTGCCCCCGATCACCGAGATGTACCCCGAAAGCCAAACTCTCTTCGTGGAACCGCCACCGATATCCGGTGAGTTATGCGGGGAATTCCGTCCGGGGCATTTTCGCGGTATGGCGACCGTGGTGCTGAAATTGTTCAATTTAGTTCAACCGCAGAAGGCGATCTTCGGCAAGAAAGACTATCAACAGCTTGCCATCATTCGCCAGATGGTTATCCAGTTCAATCTGCCCATTGAGATCATCGGTGCCGAGACGGTGCGCGCAGAAGATGGATTGGCGCTTTCTTCACGCAACCAATACTTGTCGTCTGACGAAAGAACCGAAGCTGTTTTCCTGAGTCGAACGCTGGGTCGTGTGCGCGATGCCTTGGCGGAGGGTGAAGTCAGATACGCAAAGCTGGAAGCCGAAGCCTGCGAGGAGCTTGCCAAGCGCGGGTGGGCGGTGGAATATGTCGCGGTACGCAGGCAAACCGATTTGGGTATTCCGGTTAAGGGTGAGCGTAATTTGGTGGTGTTGGCCGCAGCCCGATTAGGTGCCACCCGGCTTATCGATAATTTGGAAATTTGTCTTTAGCGTCCGGACGTTTATAATGCGCCCCCCGCCTCTAGGGCGGAATTAAAGAATGCCCCTCGATTTTGAACATTCCGCCGCGTGCGGGATGTTGGAAGGGGGAAGAGGAGGTGACCATGCAACGAACCATGCTACAAGCCAAATTGCACCGCGTGCGCGTGACGCAATCGGAGCTGCATTACGAGGGTTCGTGCGCCATCGACGACAATCTGTTGGACGCTTCCGGAATCAGGGAATATCAGCAGATCGACATCTACAACGTCACCAACGGTGAGCGTTTTACCACCTATGCCATCCGTGCCCAACGCGGTTCGCGCACCATCTCGGTAAACGGCGCGGCGGCACACAAAGCGAACCCGGGCGATATCCTCATCATTGCGGCATATTCGATCTATTCCGACCTCGAACTGCAGAAATATCATCCCGCATTGGTCTATGTGGACGAGCACAACGCCATCATCGCCAAGCGCGAAAACATCCCGGTTCAAGCGGCTTAAAGCATTCTCGCTGGCCGTTTGTCTGGATAAATTGCTTCCAGGGAAAATCATACAAAATCAGTTTGTTGCGGAATTTCAGCGCGCCCGTTCAGGTTGCTTGCGTACGTATTGACTGGATTCCGTTCGAGGCGTAGCCTCATGCGACTAAAAAACGCTTGAACTTACAAGAAAATATGAAAAAGAATCTGGCTATCTTTGGATTGTTATTGGGCATCGTTCTTGCGCATTCTGCTGTTGCGGCAGACAAACCAGCGGTGAAACCGAACGAGAGTAAATCCGCCAAGGCCGTGCGCCAAGCACAGGTACTGGTACAGACCGGCAAATTTGCCGATGCTTTTGCGTTATTGCAACCTTTAGAATTTGAATTATCCGGGGATGTTGTTTTTGATTATCTGCTGGGAATCAGCGCGGTCAATGCAGGCAAACCGGACAGAGCCACCCTCGCGTTAGAACGGGTGGAAGCGGTAGCACCCGAATACGGCGAGGTTAGATTATGGCTGGGTATTGCCTACTTCCAGTCCGGCGACATGGACAGAGCAAAAAAATCCCTGACCGGATTGTTGCGGCAAGCCAAGATTTCTACCCAATCAAAAAACACAGCGAATCAATATCTGACCGTCATCAAACAGCAGGACGAAACACGTCTTGCGGAAGCGAAAAAAGCAAAACAGCCAAGCTTGCTGGGAGCGGTCGAGTTCGGATTGGGTAACGACAGCAACATTACCAGCGGCCCCAAGAATTATGTCGATGCTTACACGACCTCGTTTAGCGCGCCACCCCAACCTCCGCTTCCCCCAAGCAACATTTCGGCGCGGTTTGCCCAAATCAACGGCAACGTCGAGGGCCGTATTCCATTCTCAAGCGCGGGTAACTTTGCCTATGCCTCGTTAGACTCTAATAACCGCGCATACCTAAAATACGCAATGATGAATTCGCACGCCAACACAGTGAAGGGAGGCGTCAATCTGCAATCGGGAATGAATACCTATCGCTTTGACCTCTCCAGACGCGACTACCGGCAACTCGGAACAGCCGCGAGCCAAGGTTACACCGGTGACAGCACGCAAAACTCGGCTACAGGCGATGCCCGATTTGCCCTGACCGAGCGTGACTATTTGGCCGTGTCGTTGCAGTACAACATGCCGCGTTACCCCACAACAAATGCGCAAGATACCAATCAGGTCGTTATCGGAACGAACTTCACTCACGTGTTTGAAGGGACAGGCTCACCGATGATTTATGTGGCGCTGAACCATACGCGCGACAAAGCGGTCAGACAGAGCTTGGACATGAAGGGCATCGATCAGACCGATGTGAGTCGCAATACGAATGCATTTATCGCGTATACACAATACACGCCGGTGCCCAGCGCGGATGTCACCGCGATGTGGATGCTCAGCATGCGGCGCGATAGCAGAGCGTTCGCGCGAAGCAATAACGAGGCGTTTGGCAATGACGATATGCAGGTGATGATGCTGGGCGTGAACTGGCGTCCTGCCAGTGATTGGCTAGTCAAGCCGCAACTTTTGCATATCCGAAACGCGTCGAATATTCCGTTGTACGTGTTTCAGAAGAGCGAAGTGAGTGTCAGTGTAAAAAGGGATTTCAAATAGTTTGTTAATGATTGGAGGTGTGTCATGAAAACAATTTCATTGGTGTTGAGCATTGGCTTTGCCGCAGGGTTGATTTCAGTAAGTCATGCCGAGGATGTTATCCAAACTTCCGCTGAAAAATCGAAGGCCATAAAAAAAATGAATGCCGAAGCGGCGCAGGTTAATAAAGGACAGCAAGGAAGCCTCCAGCCTGCCATCGGCCAACCCAAGCCGATGCCTTCAGTTGACGCCACACAACGTGTACCGTTGGACCCAAGTGTGACGCCAGTGAAACCGATCGCCCCGCCCACTTCAGCTGCAAATCCAAAATTAATTTTGACACCTACGCCGACTTTGGCACCTGCCCCCATAGTTACGACCAAACCGGCCATCACCACCATGCCGGTGATGGTCGTGCCCAAACCTATTGCTCCACCCGTGATGATCTCCCCAGTGTTACCACCCGTCACCGTGGCGCCGGTTGTACCCCCGGTCGCTGTGGTAGCACCTCCGGTTTTCACTCCGCCGCCCGTTGCTATCACTCCAGTGAGGCCGCCAATCGTGGTGTTACCTCCGGTGACTTTGCCACCGGTAAGCACTAAACCGGTTGTCTCGTCTCCGGTCGTAAACTGCAAGACATTAAAAACCTGTTAATCCGAAAAGTTCAGATACTTTTTTGGATGATGGAGAGGAAACCATGACCAAGATATTTCTATCAATGCTCGCATTATTCTGCGCGTCTTTTACACACTATGCCGAAGCCGCCGTCGCGGGACATTTCCAGTTTGTGGCAGGCGACGTGCGGGTCATTGCGGCGGATGGGAAAGTTCGTTTTGCGCGCAAAGGTGCGGAGGTGAGCGAGGGTGAGAGCATATCCACCAACGCGACATCTTCCGCGCAAATCAGGATGGTGGATGAGGGGCTCATCGTGGTGCGTCCGGATACGCGGCTGAAGGTCACGACTTTCGTGTTCAATGGCAAGGCGGATGGAACCGAGCGCAGCCTGTTTTCCTTGGTCAAAGGCGGTTTTAGAGCGATCACTGGCATCATTGGGCGCGTCAACAAAGAGCACTACAAAATCGAAACGCCCACAGCCACCATTGGCATACGCGGCACCGACCATGAGCCCACGTTTATTCCCAATCCGCCTCGGGGAAAAGTTGCCATCGCGGAGCCGGGCACGTACGACAAAGTGAACAGCGGGGCCGCTGTACTTTCCACAGCAAACGGCATGGTGGTGATCAATCCCAACCAAGCCGGATTCGTACCGAATATTCCCAATGCGGCACCCACCGTGCTTGCAGTTATTCCGGCATTTTATAAAGTCGATCAAGGCAAAGACGAGCCACAGATTCTTCCCGGTGCGCGGCTGAAAGAAGACGGCGGGGCAAGTTCTTTGCAAACATCCACGGTTAAAAAAGAGTTTGAAACACCGGGAATAAAAAAAGGTGCGGAAAATGCGCCAAGCAAAGCGGGCGTGCTGGAATCAGACGGGGCGAAAAAGAGTCTCTCAGGTGCACTCATCAATCCCGCAACAAAATCCGGAGCAACTCTGACGCCGCTGAATACAGGAACAGCTACGACACCCATTGTGACGGGCACCTCGTCAACGACGCTGAAACAGCCGTCACTCAATACACTTTCGCCCGTCACGACAATCGTCCCACTCACGACGATCACACCCATCGCCGCACCCGTGGTTGCGCCGATTACCAAGAGTTTGCCAACAACAATCACTCCCATCATTGCGCCAACGGTCACTCCGGTTGCACCGACCCCCATCCCGGTTGCGCCCGTGGTGTCACCCACAATCACCACGACGACCAAGACATTAACCACCACGATCTCGCCCATTGTCGCGCCAACCCTAACGACAATCGCGCCGGCTCCGACTCCTATTACGACAACAACAATCGTTGCGCCGACAACCACCATTCAACCGACCACCAAGACGATTTCACCGACGCTGATTTACTCGGATCGACGTTTGAAGCAGAACATCAAACGTGTTGGTACTCATCCTCTCGGAATCGGAATTTACGAGTTCGATTATGTATGGGGTGAACATGCCACGGGTGTGATGGCGGATGAGGTAAAGCAAGTGTTGCCTGAAGCGGTCATCCGCGATGCAAGCGGTTATGACAAGGTCGACTACAGCAAATTGAACTGATCAAAAGTTGCCACCCAAACAAAAGCCCCGCCGAAGCGGGGCTTTTGTTTGGGTGAGTACGAAGAACTTAAATTCGTTTTGCCAGTTCGGCCGCTTTGCCGATATAGGTTTTCGGGCTGAGTGCTTGCAGGCGTTGTTTTTCGCTGTCGGGGATGTCCAGAGTCTGAATGAATGCCGCCAGACTTTCCCGGTTGATGCCGCCTTTGCCGCGCGTGAGTTCCTTGAGCTTGTCGTAGGCATTTTCGATATTGTAACGACGCATCACAGTCTGGATCGGTTCCGCCAAAACCTCCCAACTATTGTCCAGATCTTCCGCAAGCCGTTGCGGATTGGCTTCCAACTTGTTCAGCCCTTTCAGGCAGGATTCATACGCCAGCAGGGTGTAGCCCAATGCCACACCCATGTTGCGCAACACGGTGGAGTCGGTCAGGTCGCGTTGCCAGCGCGAGACCGGCAGCTTCTCGGAGAGGTGTCGCAGCAGCGCATTCGCCAGGCCGAGGTTGCCTTCAGAATTCTCAAAATCGATCGGGTTGACTTTGTGCGGCATGGTGGAGGAACCGACTTCTCCTGCAACCACTTTCTGTTTGAAGAAACCCAGCGAGATGTAGCCCCAGATATCGCGATTCAAATCGACGAGGACTGTGTTGGCCCGCGCATAGGCGTCATACAACTCGGCCATGTAATCGTGTGGCTCGATCTGGATGGTGTAAGGATTGAAGATGATTCCTTGAGCCTCGACGAAACGTTTGGCAAAACTTTCCCAGTCCACCTCGGGATAGGCAGATAAATGTGCGTTGTAATTGCCCACCGCGCCGTTGATCTTGCCCAGGATTTCGACCGAAGCGATACGGGCGTGGGCGCGGCGCAGGCGATACACCACGTTGGCCATCTCTTTGCCCAGCGTGCTGGGCGTGGCGGTCTGGCCGTGGGTGCGGCATAACATCGGCACATCGGCGTGTTCGTGCGCGAGATGTTGCAGCCGCTCGATCAGCACATGCAACGTGGGCAACATCACCGCATCGCGGGCATGCAACAACATCAGCGCATGGCTCAGGTTGTTGATGTCTTCCGAGGTGCAGGCGAAATGGATGAACTCCAGTGCCTTCGCGGTTTCAACATTCTCGGAGAGTTTTTCGCGCAACCAATATTCGATGGCCTTGACATCGTGGTTGGTGCGGCGCTCGATGGCCTTGATCTGTACGGCGTCGGCTTCGGAGAAGTGTACGGCTAACTGGTCCAAGCCGGCGAGGGTGGCAGCGGAGAAGGCGGGCAATTCCCCAATGCCGCTTTCGGCACTCAAGGCTTTCAACCATTCGATCTCGATCAGCACGCGGTAGCGGATCAAACCGTATTCGCTGAAATAGCCGCGCAAGGCGTCGACTTTGCCGTGGTAGCGCCCGTCGAGCGGGGAAAGAGCGGTGAGTGCCGAGAGTGTCATGGTGTATTTGCCAGAAAAGTTCAGGCGCGCATTTTACGTGAAACAGACCTGAAACGCAGATTCACGCGGAGACCGGATTCAGATGCAGCGTGCGCGTGGGAAAGGCGAACTCCGCGCCATGCCGGGCTACGATTTCAGATACACGCAGCAGTAGTTCCTGCTTGAGCGAATGGAATTTTTCCAATTCGGTGGTTTTGCTGAATGCCTGAATGATGAAGTCAAGCGAGGAATCGGCGAACTGGTCGAAGGCCACGATGACAGCCTGCCCGTTGTCGATCTCGGGGTGTTTGTGCAGCATGTTTTTCACGTCATCGACGATGAGACTCATCTTGCCGATGTCATCGTAACGCAGGCCTATGGTTGTACGAATGCAGCGATGCGACATGCGCGACGGGTTCTCCACCACGATGGACGTAAACAGCGCATTGGGCACGTAGATCAGCGTCATGTTGGCCGAGCGGATCTGGGTCTGGCGCCAGCCGATGTGTTCCACCTTGCCTTCGATTTGCTTGTCCGGTGAACGCACCGTCTCGCCCACATTAAACGGCCTATCCAGATGGATCATCAGTCCGCCAAAGAAATTCGCCAGCAGGTCTTTGGCCGCGAAGCCGACCGCAATGCCGCCCATGCCGCCGAACGCCAATACTCCGGAGATGCTGAATCCCAATGTTTGCATCACGGCCAGCGCGGCGAGTACCACCACCACGATGCGCGCCACCTTGCTCATGCCATTGATCGTGGTGCGATCAATGTTGCCGCCTGCCTGGGCGCGGACGTCGATATAGTTTTCCGCGAATACGCGGATCAGTTTGAACAGGAACCAGGCGACACACAACACGATGCCGATGCTGCATGCCGGTGCGATGTATTCGAGTAACTGCTCGCCGGTCTGGCGATGCAGCAGATGCAGCGCGGTGGAAAGACCCCCCAGCCAGATCAGCACGGGCAGCGGTTTTTTCGTCGCTTCAATCAGCGCGTCATCCCAGATGTTGCTGGTGTGTGCCGCGACGTTTTCGGCATGTTGCAACGCGCGGCGAGAGAGGTAATGTGCCGCAATTGTTGCGGCGAGCACCAGCAACAAACGGATGATATCGGGACTCAGATGGATGGACATGGGGATTCCTTGAATGACTATTGGATGATGCCGCCACCCAAACAAACTTCACCGTCGTACACCACCACAGACTGTCCGGGCGTTACCGCCCATTGCGCTTCGTCGAAAGTGAAATGTGTCGTACCGGCATCACCGATTTTGATGCGGCAGGCTGCATCCTGTTGCCGGTAACGCGTTTTGGCGGCGTAGTTGCGTGTGCCCTGCGCAACATGGCCGCTGATCCAGTGCATCTCCAGCGCATCCAGTTGCGGGTTGAGCAGCAGCGGATGGTCGTGACCTTGCACCACGATCAGGCGATTGCCGGGCATGTCTTTGCCCGCCACGAACCACGGTTCACCTGTGGTCTCGCGTGATCCGCCGATGCCCAAGCCCTGGCGCTGGCCGAGGGTATAAAACGACAAACCGATGTGTTGTCCGACAACCTTAAGGTCGGGAGTGATCATGTCGCCGGGTTGGGTGGGTAAGTAGCGGGTCAGAAATTCGCGGAACGGGCGCTCGCCGATGAAGCAGATGCCGGTGCTGTCTTTTTTTGCATGGTTGGCCAGATGGTGTTGGCGCGCGATGTCGCGCACTTGGGATTTCAACAGCCCACCCAGCGGGAACATGGCTTTGCTGAGTTGTTGCTGGTTCAAGCGGTGCAGGAAATAACTCTGGTCTTTGCTGTCATCCTCTGCCTTGAGCAGTTGGAACAGCCCATCCTGTTCGCGCACCTTGGCGTAATGCCCGGTGGCAATCGCGTCTGCACCCAGACGGATGGCATGATCCAGAAAGGCTTTGAACTTGATCTCAGAGTTGCACAAGATGTCCGGATTTGGCGTGCGTCCTGCGCCGTATTCACGCAGAAAATAACTGAACACGCGGTCTTTGTATTCCGAGGCGAAATTCACCGCCTCGATGGGGATGCCGAGGGTGTCGGCTACTGAAACCGCATCGATCAGGTCCTGGCGCGAGGAACAATATTCGCTGTCGTCATCGTCCTCCCAGTTTTTCATGAACAGGCCGATGACCTCGTATCCCTGTTGTTTTAACAACAAGGCTGTTACGGAAGAGTCCACGCCGCCAGACATGCCGACGACGACACAGGATTTACGATTGCTTATCACGATTGCTCTTTAACTCCCGTTTGCGGGGGAAAGCTGGATAGGAGACGAACTTGCTCATTACTCATAATGGGTGATCAGGTCTAAGGGGTAGCGTTTGCCGGCGAGGAAATCTTCCACGCAACGCAGGATCAGCGGGCTGCGATGACGGGCAGACGTCGCGCGTATCTCGTCAGGCGTCATCCACACAGCGCGCACGATACCTTTGTCCAATGCGCGTTCGGGGTGATGGGCGAGAATACTTCCGCCAAAAGCGAAACGCAGATAGGTGGTATCCGATGCGATGGAATGCCAACGGTAGACACCGAGCAGATATTCCGGCTCGAATTCATAAGCCGACTCTTCCAGTACTTCACGCACGGCTCCTGCGGCCAAGGTTTCATCGGGTTCCCAATGGCCGGCGGGTTGGTTGAACAGCAGGCCTTGCGGGGTATGTTCTTCCACCAGCAAGAATTTGCCATTCTGTTCGAGGACGGCGGCGACGGTGGTGTGGGGTTTCCAGATCATGACGAGATTTTAAACGAAAAAAAAGCAGGGTTCCCCCTGCCTTTTTTTGGACGCTACTAAATTACTTGGCAGCGGCTGGTGCAGCTTCAGGAGTAGCTGCTTTGTCATGGTGGTGCTCTTCGTGCTCTTCTTTTTTCTCTTTCTTGGATTTTTTAGCTGCTTTCTCGGCGTCTTTTTTAGCTTTCTTGGCAGCTTTTTCAGCAGCTTTCTTTGCTTTACGCTCTTCCTTGGATGCATCCGTGTGCTCTTCTTTGCTTTCGTGCTTTGCTTCATGTTTGTGTTCTTCAGCCTTGGCAGGAGCAGCGGCAGCAGGTGCAGCTACGGCAGCAGGAGCAGCTGCAGCTGGATTGGCGTGTTCGTCAGCAACAGCGGAAAAAGAAACAGCAGCAAATGCGGCAACGATCAGTGTGGACAACAGTTTCATGTAGGACTCCAATTATTAGTAGGTTGGTAAACGTTTATGACACTACGCGTGTCGGGTGCAGAAACGCGACTACTCTTTATCGCGTTGACAGCAGTTGCAAATGTAAAGAAAAGTTCATTGTGTTGGTGCCGGGGGGGGGAATCGAACCCCCACGCCCTTTCAGGCACTGGATTTTGAGTCCAGCACGTCTACCAGTTCCATCACCCCGGCATGGGAAGGGCGCGAATTATCCATGAAACACCCGGCTTCATCAACTACAATGCGCGACTTTATTTTTGCCCGTGTATTTGGCCTGACATGCGTACCGAAGATTTTGACTTCGAACTGCCCGAGCGATTGATCGCGCAGCATCCGCCCGCACAGCGGGGGGCAAGTCGTTTGTTGTGTATCGGTCACGAGTCCGGCGAAGACCGCAGGTTCGCCGAGTTGCCGCAGTTTTTGCGCGAGCATGATGTGCTGATATTGAACGACACCCGGGTTTTGAAAGCGCGGCTGTTCGGAACCAAAGAAACAGGCGGCCAGGTCGAAGTGATGGTCGAACGCGTATTGGGAGAGCACGAAGTTCTGGCCCAGGTGCGGGCCAGCAAAACACCCAAAACGGGAAGTAGTTTTTTGCTGGCCGACGCGGTTCGCGCGACCGTGCTGGGGCGACAAGGCGAATTTTTCCATCTGCGTTTTGAAGGCGGAGATTCAGTCGATACCGTGTTGGAGCAATATGGCAAATTGCCGTTGCCACCTTACATCACCCACAGCGCCGAAGCGGAAGACGAGGAGCGTTATCAAACCGTCTTCGCCCGAGAGAACGGCGCCGTTGCCGCGCCCACGGCAGGGCTGCATTTCGATCAGAGGATGCTGGAAACACTACACGCCAAAAAAATAAACATCGCCTATGTGACGTTGCATGTCGGTGCGGGCACTTTCAAACCGGTGCGTGCCGAGAACGTGGAAGAACATGTCATGCACAGCGAGCGTTATGACGTTCCACAAGTCACCGTGGAGGTCATCAACCGTGCCAAAGCCCAAGGCGGGCGTGTGGTGGCGGTGGGCACAACCAGTTTGCGCGCGCTGGAAAGTGCGGCAGTTGGCGGCGAGTTGATTGCCGGATCGGGTGAGACGCGTATCTTCATTACGCCCGGTTACCGTTTTAATGTTGTAGACGTGTTGCTGACCAACTTCCATTTGCCCCGCTCAACGTTACTAATGCTGGTGTGCGCCTTCGGCGGAATGGAAAAATTGCTCGCTGCCTATCGGCATGCGGTGGCACAGGAATATCGCTTCTTCAGTTACGGCGACGCGATGCTGATCGAAAGAGAATTATGAAATTTACCCTGCACAACACCTCGGGTGCTGCCCGACGCGGCACTCTTGAACTGGCCCACGGCAAGGTCGAGACGCCGGCCTTCATGCCGGTGGGAACCTACGGCACAGTGAAGGCGATGTCGCCACAGGAATTGCAGGACATCGGCGCGCACATCGTGCTCGGCAATACCTTCCACTTGTGGCTACGTCCGGGCTTGGAGGTGATCGCGGCCCATGGTGGCTTGCATCAGTTTATGTGTTGGGATGGCCCCATCCTCACCGACTCCGGCGGTTTTCAGGTGTTCAGCCTGGGCGACTTGCGCAAGATCACTGGAGGCGGTGTCGAGTTCAGATCGCCGGTGAACGGAGACAAATGTTTCCTGTCGCCGGAAGAGTCCATGCGCATCCAGCGCGTGCTGAATTCCGACATTGTGATGATCTTCGACGAATGCACGCCCTATCCGGCGGACGAGCAGGTGGCCGGTGTGTCCATGCGCCTGTCGTTGGGCTGGGCGGAACGCAGCAAGAAAGCGCACGAGGGCAATTCCAATGCGCTGTTCGGTATCGTGCAAGGCGGTATGCACGAACATCTGCGCGATGAATCTCTGGTCGGATTGACCAACATTGGCTTCGACGGATATGCCATCGGCGGACTCTCGGTGGGCGAGCCCAAAGACGATATGTTGCGAATCCTCAAACACACCGCACCGCAATTGCCGCAGGACAAGCCGCGTTACCTGATGGGCGTGGGCACGCCGGAAGACTTGGTGGCTGCCGTGGCAGAAGGCATCGACATGTTCGACTGTGTGATGCCAACACGCAACGCGCGCAATGGCCATCTGTTCACTCGCTTTGGCGACGTGCGCATCAAGAATGCGCAGTACCGCATGGATACTCGGCCATTGGACGAGCGTTGCACCTGTTATACCTGCCAGAATTTCACGCGCGGATATTTGCACCACTTGCACCGCCTGGGCGAGATACTCGGTGCGCGGCTTAATACCCTCCACAATCTTCATTATTACCAGGAACTCATGCGTGACATCCGTGCCGCTATCGAGGCCGGACGCTTTGCCGAGTTTCAGACCGAATTTCACCGGGCGCGTGCCGGTTTGTGAGCTTTAATTTGGCACGGCGGAGCGTAGCAAAACAGTCATGTCTTCCATGTTAGAATGCGCGCCTTTATTTTTTGTCACCCCTTTTGGAGAGTAATCAAATGATTTCAATCAGCGAATTGTTTATCGGCAATGCCTACGCGGACGGTGCTGCACCAGCCGCTTCTGGCGGTGGTTTTCTGGAGTTTCTGCCCTTGATCGCCCTGTTGGCTGTTTTTTACTTCCTCATCCTGCGTCCGCAACAAAAACGCGCCAAGGAACACAAGGCATTGGTTGAGTCACTGCAAAAGGGCGATGAAGTGGTCACTGCCGGTGGTGCGTTGGGAAAGGTGGAAAAAGTCAGCGACGACTACGTGGCGATCGTGATCGCCGAGAACGTGGTCATCCAAGTGCAGAAATTTGCAATCCAGACCGTATTGCCCAAAGGCACCATCAAGTCCATCTAAGGCGATTATTTTTGCGATGAATTTACGTAGTTCGATTCCCTCACCTGTGCGTGTGTTGTTGGGGCTTCAGCCCCTTACAACCACGGCCTACTCCCTGCGGGTGCAATCCTCTCCCACATGCGGGAGAGGAGGCAATCGAATCGCTGCGCGAACTTTTTAACTCTGTCGTAAGCAAGGTGCTGCAATGAACCGTTACCCGCTCTGGAAATACCTGCTGATCCTGTTCACACTCCTCGTCGGTTTGGTTTACGCCTTGCCCAATCTGTACGGTGAAGCGCCCGCCGTGCAGGTGTTGCCGCTGAGGTCGAACCTAAAAGCAGACACGGTTTTGCTGGGTCGTGTGGAAGAAGCCTTGCGGGCCGCACAGCTGACACCGGATGCGGTATCGCTCGACGCGACCAGCGTGAAAGCACGCTTTGCCGATACCGATAGCCAGATCAAGGCCAAAGACGTATTGCATGCCCAACTGGGCGAAGACTATGTAGTGGCGCTGAATCTGTTATCACGTTCACCGGCATGGTTGACCGGGCTGAATGCGCTACCCATGTACCTCGGTCTCGACTTACGCGGCGGTGTCCACTTCCTGATGCAGGTGGACATGAAAGCGGCGTTGGACAAAGCGCTGGAATCTTCTTCCAGCGATATTCGCAGCACCCTGCGTGAGGCCAATATCGCTTACGCCGGTGTGAGCCGCGAGGGCAGCGAGATCACCACCAAGTTCCGCGATGTGGAAGCGCGCGCCAAAGGAGAAGCGGAACTCAAGCAGCGTTTTGCCGGTTTGGCTTTTGTCACGCGCGAAGTCGCCAATGAATATTTGCTGGTGGCGACACTCAAACCGCAAGAACAGACACGCATTCAGGAATCCGCCGTGCAACAAAACCTGGTCACCCTGCGCAACCGGGTGAATGAACTGGGTGTGGCCGAACCGGTGATCCAGCAACAGGGCGTGGATCGAGTCGTGGTGCAATTGCCCGGCGTACAGGACACGGCGCGTGCCAAGGATATTCTGGGCCGCACGGCGACCCTGGAAGTACGGCTGGTGGATGATGAACACCAAATCGGCTTTGGTTCGGTTGCCCCGTTTGGTACCGAGATTTTCAAAGAACGCGACGGTACCCCGGTGCTGGTCAAGAAGAGTGTGTTGCTGACGGGCGAGCGCATCAACGATGCCCAACCCGGTTTCGATAGCCGCAACAACGAACCGGCCGTACACATCAATCTGGATGCGGTGGGCGCGCGCAAATTCAAAGAAGCGACACGCGAGAATGTCGGCAAACGCATGGCCATCATCCTGTTCGAAAAGGGGCGCGGCGAAGTGGTCACCGCGCCGGTGATCCGCGAAGAGATCGGCGGCGGACGTGTGCAGATCAGCGGCAGGATGGATACCACCGAAGCGCAGGACACCGCGCTGTTGTTGCGCGCCGGCGCGCTGGCAGCACCGATGGAGATTATCGAAGAACGTACTGTTGGTCCCAGCCTGGGCGCGGACAACATCCAACGCGGTTTTGATTCCACCAAAATCGGCTTCATCGCCATCGCCATCTTCATGATCGCCTACTACCTGCTGTTCGGCGGCGTATCGGTATTGGCGCTGGGTGCCAACCTGTTGTTGCTGGTGGCCTTGCTGTCCATGTTGCAAGCCACGCTGACCCTGCCCGGCATGGCGGGTATCGCACTGACGCTGGGTATGGCGATTGATTCCAACGTGCTGATCAACGAACGTATCCGCGAGGAGCTGCGCAACGGTGTGCCGCCGCAAACCGCGATACACGAAGGTTACGAACACGCGTTCGCGACCATTCTCGACTCCAACATCACCGCGCTGATCGTCGGTATCGCGCTGTTCATGTTTGGCTCCGGACCGGTGAAGGGCTTTGCGGTTGTGCTGTGTCTGGGCATCCTGACTTCGATCTTCAGTGCGGTGCTGGTTTCACGCATGCTGGTCAATATGTTCTACGGCAGCAAGGTGCGTCTGAACAAAGTCGCGATCGGTTAAAAATACTCGCGCAGCGAGACGATTGTTCCTTCGCCCGCTTGGTGGGAGAAGATTTGGGTGAGGGAAGCGAGCATGGCTTCTCATGCTCGTTAGGTTAAGGGAATCAACAATGGAATTTTTCAAGATTAAAAAAGACATCCCCTTCATGAGTTATGGCCGTTACACCACGGCCATCTCACTGGTGACATTTCTGCTGGCGGTATTTTTTCTGGTCACCAAAGGATTGAATTTTGGCGTGGATTTCACCGGCGGTACGGTGATTGAAGTGCACTACGCCCAATCGGCTGATCTGAACAAAGTACGCGACGAATTATCCCGGATCGGTTTGCACGATTCGTTGGTGCAAAATTTTGGTTCCAGCAAAGACGTGTTGATCCAGGTACCGCTCAAACAGAACAAGGTGGGTGCCAAACTTTCCGAACAAGTGCTGGAAGCATTGCGAGCACAGGATGCCAGCGTCGAATTGCGCCGGGTCGAATTCGTCGGGCCGCAAGTCGGCAAGGATTTGGTGGAAAACGGCGCAATGGCCTTGCTGCTGGTTTCGCTGGGTATCGTCGGTTATCTGTGGATGCGCTTCGAATGGAAATTCGGCGTGGCGGCGATCATCGCCAACTTGCATGACGTGGTTATCATCCTGGGGTTCTTCGCGTTCTTCCAGTGGGAATTCTCGTTGTCTGTGCTGGCGGCAGTGCTCGCCGTACTCGGTTATTCGGTGAACGAATCGGTGGTGGTATTTGACCGGATCCGCGAGAACTTCCGCAAGATGCGCAAAACCGAGGTGAACGAAATCATCGACAACGCCATCACCCGCACCATGTCGCGCACCATCATCACCCACGGTTGCACGCAGATGATGGTGACTTCCATGTTGTTTCTGGGCGGCGAGACACTGCACTATTTCGCACTCGCGCTGACCATCGGCATCTTGTTCAGTATCTATTCCTCGGTTCTGGTCGCCAGCCCGTTGCTGATGATCTTCGGCGTCTCGCGCGAAGACTTCATCAAGCCGGAAAAGACCGAAGCCGAAGAAGTTCTGCCTTAGTTATTTGTAGGTTGGGTTAGCGGTTTCATCGCGTAACCCAACATGAGCCGCTAACACACGTTGGGTTACGCTGTGCTAACCCAACCTACCAAACTGGCCTAGCCCCTCTCCCTCCGGGGGAGGGGTTGGGGTGGGGGAAACACCGGAATATCTCAATCATGGAAATTATCACCGCGTTTTTCGACATCGTCCTGCATCTGGATGCACATCTGTTGGCATTAGTGCAGGATTACGGCGTATGGGTCTACGCCATTTTGTTCGTCATCATCTTCGCCGAGACCGGTTTGGTCATCGCCCCTTTTCTTCCGGGTGATTCGCTGCTGTTCGTGACGGGTGCGCTGTGCGGCATGGGTTCGTTGCAGCTGAACATCCTGATGCCGCTGCTGATATTGGCGGCTTTCAGCGGCGACAACACCAACTACTGGATCGGCCGCCTGCTCGGTTTGCGTTTGCTTAACCACGCGAGCCAGCGACTCATCAAACACGAACATCTGGACAAGACGCATTTGTTTTTCGACAAACACGGCGGCAAGACCATCATCTTCGCGCGCTTCCTGCCCATCATCCGCACCTTCGCACCGTTCGTGGCGGGCATCGGTACCATGCAATACCGTTCGTTCGTGATGTTCAGCGCGCTCGGCAGTTTTGCCTGGATCGGCAGTTTGACTGTGGCGGGATATTTTTTCGGCAATATCCCCATCATCAAGAACAATCTCACGCTGATGATCCTTGTCATCATCGTCGTGTCGTTTATTCCCGCGATACTTGAGTTCATCAAGCATCGCCGACAAGCGGCGAAGTAGCTGTTATTCCCGCGCAGACGGGAATCGGGCCATTCAAAAACGCATTTTGTTTAAGTCCGCCGGATTCCCACTTGCGCGGGAATGACGGAAATACGCTGCGTCGTCATGCCGTGCAACTTCTTGGGATCCCAATACTGTATTGCCCAATCCAAGATTTTCCGCACATCTCTGTTTGGCAGTTCGCTGGGCGGCTGTTGCTTTAGAAAATCCAACACTCGAAGCAATGTGGCACCAGGTTGGGACACATCCACGGGTGCAGCCAGAGTCTGCTTGCTCAACTTCTCCCCGGCTTCGTTCACGGCGACAGGTAAGTGTTTGTAGGTTGGGCTAATCAAGCCCAACAAGTGTTGCAAATGAATCTGGCGCGCAGTGGAATTGAGCAGATCGGCACCGCGCACCACATGTGTGATGTTCTGGAAAGCATCATCCACCACCACCGCCAACTGATAAGCGAACAATCCATCCGCACGTTTCACCACGAAATCGCCGATCTCGTTTTTAAGGTGCTGGGTGATGTGACCTTGTAGCGAGTCGATGAATGTAACGGTCTTTCCCCCATCCCCACCCTTCCCCCGGGGGGAGAAGGGCTTCTCTTCCCTCTCCCGCCGGGGGAGGGATTGAGGGTGGGGGAAATCTGTGCGCACCCGCCAAACACGTCCCTCACGCCCAAACTGAAGGCCATCGCGGCAGGTTCCCGGATACACCGGCCCTTCAATCCCATGCAATGCCGAATCCGCGATTTCCTTGCGTGTGCAACTACACGGATACACTGCACCGCTCGTTTGCAGTTTGTGCAGTGCTTCGTCATATGCCGCCGTACGCTGGCTTTGGTAAAGGACAGGCTCATCGCTCACCAAACCAAACGCCCCCAGCGTGCGCAAAATATCCTCCGCCGCACCCGGCACGCAACGCGACGTATCGAGGTCTTCCATGCGCACCAGCCAGATGCCGTGGTGGTGTTTCGCGTCGAGATAACTGCCGACAGCGGCGACGAGTGAGCCGAAGTGCAGGGGGCCGGTGGGAGAGGGGGCGAAGCGCCCGCGATAGTTAGAAGAAGAGGTCATTCGCTTTTGTAGGGCGGGTTAGCGCAGCGTAACCCGCCGGATGTTATTACATACGGCGCAATGCCCGTTGGTTATTGCGCCCTTGCTCGATCCATCTTATGCGTGTTATTCGAAAAAGAATCCCCAAGAGATTTGGTCTACTTGATTTTTCTTGAATCTGAAATGAACACCACTATCTCCGGGGCCTTCACTGGGAACGTAATATGTAATTAGGTTACCCTCTTCAAGGTTAGGTTTGCCCAATTTGCTTTCAATGAATGCTCTAATTACTCCAACCTTAAAGCCATGAGGTAGTTTTTGTTGAGGATCTCTTAAGTAAACCCAGGAAAGAATTCGAGTGGGTGGGTTGGTATGGGTTGTTATATAAGTCCCAACCTCAAGTTTTGGGCAAACAACAGTTTCTACTAGATTGTTTGGGTTGTCGTCAGCTTTCTTCTGGGAAACCTTAGGTGACATGCAATGCTCGCTTCCAATGGACCTTCCTGCAAGTTCTAGAGTTTCGAGCATGGAGATAACATTATCACTTCGCTCAATGAACACAACCTCAGCGGCATTCGCAGGTAAGGAGCAAATAATTGCAGCAAGTGTAATAACCAGTCGACGAGTCAGCATAAATCTATCTACTTAGACAGCTACTTCCTCTTCCTCAAACTCCAGCACCACCTTGCCATCCTTCACATCCACAGTGACCTTGCCGCCGTTTGCCAGCTTGCCGAACAGAAGTTCGTCGGCCAGCGCGGAGCGGATGGTGTCCTGGATCAGTCGCGCCATCGGGCGGGCGCCCATCAGCGGGTCGAAGCCGTTCTCGGCCAAGTGATCTTTGAGTGAGTCGGTGAAAATCGCATCCACTTTTTTCTCGTGTAATTGTTCTTCCAGTTGCATGAGGAATTTGTCTACCACGCGCAGGATGACTTCTTTGTCGAGCGCGGCAAACGAAACGATAGCGTCGAGGCGGTTGCGGAATTCTGGCGTGAACAACTTCTTGATGTCGGCCATCTCGTCGCCTACCGAGGAAGTCTTGGTGAAGCCCATGCTGCTCTTGTTCAATGCCTCGGCACCGGCGTTGGTCGTCATGATGATGACGACGTTGCGGAAATCCGCCTTGCGTCCGTTGTTGTCGGTGAGCGTGCCGTGATCCATCACTTGCAGCAGGATGTTGAAGATGTCCGGGTGCGCCTTCTCGATTTCGTCCAGTAGCAGCACGCAATGCGGTTGCTTGCTGATGGCTTCGGTGAGCAACCCGCCCTGATCGAAACCGACATAGCCGGGTGGTGCGCCGATCAGGCGTGACACGGCATGGCGTTCCATGTATTCAGACATATCAAAGCGGTGCAACGGCATGCCCATGATAAAACCGAGTTGGCGCGCGACTTCGGTTTTGCCCACACCGGTGGGACCGGAGAACAGGAAGCTGCCGATGGGTTTTTGCGGATTGCCGAGACCGCTACGCGACATCTTGATGGCGCGCGCCAGCATGTCGATGGCTTTATCCTGGCCGAACACGGTGGCCTTCAGGTCGCGATCCAAATTCTTTAGCGCGTTTTTGTCGTCGTGCGACACGGTGCGTGTCGGGATACGCGCGATCTTGGCGATGATCTCTTCGATCTCGTGTTTGCCCACCACTTTTTTCTGCTTCGATTTGGGCAGGATGCGTTGCGCCGCCCCGGCTTCGTCCAGCACGTCGATGGCTTTGTCCGGCAAATGACGGTCGTTGATAAAACGCGCGGAAAGTTCAGCCGCGCTGGTGATGGCGGCGGCGCTGAACTTGATGCTGTGATGTTCTTCAAAACGCGACTTCAATCCTTTGAGGATCTCGATGGTTTGTTCGACGGAAGGTTCGGGTACGTCGATCTTTTGGAAGCGACGCGACAGTGCGGAATCCTTCTCAAAGATGCCGCGATATTCCTGATAGGTGGTTGCGCCGATGCACTTCAACACGCCGCTGGACAAGGCGGGTTTGAGCAGATTGGAGGCGTCCATGGTGCCGCCGGAAGCCGCACCCGCGCCGATGAGTGTATGGATTTCATCAATGAACAACACCGCGTTCGGTGCATCTTTCATTTCTTTCAGCACGGCTTTCAGGCGTTGCTCGAAATCACCTCGATATTTGGTCCCGGCCAGCAAAGAACCCATATCCAGCGCATACACGTGGGCATCTTTCAAAATATCCGGCACATTGTTTTCGGTGATACGACGCGCCAAGCCTTCCGCGATGGCGGTCTTGCCGACGCCAGCCTCGCCGACCAGCAGCGGATTGTTTTTGCGGCGGCGGCACAGGGTCTGGATCACGCGCTCCAACTCCAGTTCGCGACCGATCAGCGGATCGACTTTGCCCGCCAGCGCATGCGCGTTGAGATCAAGCGTGTAGTTCTTGAGGGCGCTGTCGCTGTTCTGCTCTTGCTCCGCATCTATTTCGTTTGCGGTCTTGTGTGTGGAGGGTTGCACCTCGGCTGTCTTGTTGATGCCATGCGCGATGTAATTCACCACGTCCAGACGTGTAATGGCGCGCTGGTTGAGGAAATATACGGAATGCGACTCCTTCTCCCCGAACAATGCGACCAAGATATTCGCGCCGGTCACTTCTTTTTTGTTGGTGGATTGCACGTGCAGGATGGCGCGCTGGATCACGCGCTGGAAGCCGACGGTGGGTTGGGTGTCCACCTCGCCCGTGCCGGGCACGACAGGTGTGTGGGTCTCGATATGTTGCGTCAAGACGGAACGCAACTCTTCGATATCCGCACCGCAGGCACGCAATACATGCGCTGCGGAAGGATTGTCCAACATCGCCAGTAGCAGATGCTCGACGGTGATGAACTCGTGCCGTTTCTGGCGGGCTTCGACGAAGGCCAAATGCAGGCTAACTTCCAGTTCTTGGGCGATCATTTTGTGCACCTCTATAAAATTCGAATTTCATCCCAACTGCGGCGTTGCGAAAAATATTTCTTGCTTGAATATTACGTATATGCGGCGCGGCGAAATTTTTTCCGCGCCTTGCATTTGGGCGAACTCCAAATTGCTAGAGGCGCCCTTAATTTTCCTCCATCAGGCAGCGTAGGGGATGCCCGCGTTGTGCTGCATAGGCGGCCACCTGGCTCACCTTGGTTTCCGCGATATCTCTGGGGTACAAACCGCAAACCGCAGAACCTTCATTGTGTACTTTGAGCATGACGTGTGTGGCCTGTTCCTGACTCATCGAAAAAATCCCCTGAAGCACTTCGATGACGAATTCCATCGTGGTGTAATCGTCATTCAACAGCAACACCTTGTAAAGCTTTGGTGGTTTTGTTTTGCTGCGTTCGAGCAGTAATACATTTTCTTGCCTGGTTGCCATCGCGGTCATTCTTGCATTGCACTTGATCGCATATTTGACGATTAGTGAACCTTTTTCAAGCCTGTTTTGAAAATAAATTCAATTAAGTCTTGACGCTGCCAGTTATGCTGGGGTAAAAAGCGCACTGGTGTTTGTATCAAAGTATCTGCAGTACTGGTTTTGCCATGTGCGGTCTTGGATATCAAACAGTTTGACGGGAATCCACCCGTTGTTTTTTTGTAAGGAAATACAGCATGGCAAACGGTACTGTTAAGTGGTTCAACGACGCAAAGGGTTTCGGTTTCATCACTCCCGATGACGGCAGCGAAGATCTTTTTGCGCACTTCTCCGCGATCAACATGAGCGGCTTCAAGTCACTCAAAGAAGGTCAGAAAGTGACTTTCGAAGTTGTTCAAGGTCCGAAGGGCAAGCAAGCCTCTAACATCCAAGCCGGTTAATCCTGTTTGAGTTGTGCAAAAAAGCCCGCCACGAAAGTGGCGGGCTTTTTGTTTGGTGTAAGAATTGAAATCCAGAACTGAATAATTTAGCTTTTCCCTTCAACTCTCATCAAGGTAAGAATCACTTCTCTCGCAACCAGTTTGTGTTCACTGCTGAGCATATTGAAATTGTGCAGCAATTCGAAATCTGGTGAGTTGTACAAGGGATGACCCAGTTGGACGTGATGGTTGTTTGCTACTGCATTCTCACCAAATCGCAACCACTCTGTCGAAACTCCAAGCCATGTAGCAAGCAGTCGCAACTTATCCTGTGTGGGAATGGATTCGCCAGTTAGCCATTTCCTGGCTGCATGAACACTGATCGGATTGCCGTTATAGCGACGGTTGAACTCTCGGGAAAATACCGTAGGGCTACCTGCTTCTACCTTTGCGTCTTTAAGCGCCTTGATCAGTCGCTGGCTAAACGATGCTTTTTCAGAAATAACTTTCATGCAACAAAGCTATCATTAGCTACTGCTACCATCAGTTGCAATATAAAACAACCAGTAGTAGCATTCGTTCGGTTGCTGGCTGGATCAAGGCAATGAACAAGAAACAACAAGATGAAATGCGCCGCACTTGCTTATTGGTGGTGTATCAACCAGTGCCACTACACATAGAGGAAAAAATGATGAAAAAAACTAGGGCTCTTCTCGTTCTCACACTAGTACTTCTTTCTGGTTGTATGAATATGCCTACACCATCTGCACAAATTACAGGCTCATATGTTTCAAGCATCAAGTATGAAAGTTTTGATTGCTCACGACTGTCGTCAGAGGTGAGTTCTTTGGCTAGGAGAGAAAACCAGTTGATCTCTGCGCAGGAGCAAAGAATCAAATCAAGTAACGTACAAGCTTTCTGGCATGGCTCTGGTCTGGGGGATGGAATTGAGGCGTCTGAATTAGCCAATGTGCGAGGTGAGAAAGAAGCAGTGCGCACTGCAATAGAGTCAAAACATTGTGAAAAAGTGGCTAGTGCTGAGGGTGTTCAGATTAAGTAGTTCGTTTAGGCATGGTATGGTTTGTTCACTGTTGACAAAAAGCCCGCCACGAAAGTGGCGGGCTTTTTGTTTCCCGAGACTTGATCAGATCGCTTTCAGTGCCGCGTTAAACGTTGTACTGGGACGCATAGCATTAGAGCGCGGTAGGGCGCAATCATGATTGCGCCGGATGTTGATCGCTCTTTTTCTTTAGCCGCTACCTGTGTGCTACTAGTCGTCCTTCTTCAGCTTCTCCTCGCCGGTGACAAATCCGATAGGCCGTTTCGTCTGCGTCTCCGGCGGCGTCATCAATTCCCGGATGGCATCGAACACCTGCTTGAGCTGAACGCGCGTATTGCGCGCAAAGGAATCGTGTTGTATCGCCATAGCGGTGGTCTTTGCTTCCAGCGCATTGAGCTGCCTGGCCAGATCGTTATGCGACATAGCCAACTCGCGCACCCGTACAAAGGTGCGCATGATCTCGATATTGACGGTGACGGCGCGCGGACTGCCCAGCACCGAAGACAACATCGCCACCCCTTGTTCGGTGAAAGCATAAGGTGCAGTGCGGCGCCCGCCGCGCCCGCCGTTTGAGATCACAGTTTGTGATCTCAAAGCCGCGAACTCCTCGCCCGAGAGCTGAAACATGAAATCGTCAGGAAAGCGCAGCAGGTTGCGCTTGACTGCCTGAACCAGCGCGCGCGTCTCCACATTATAGAGCTGCGCCAGTTCGGCATCGATCATTACCCTGTGCCCGCGGATCAAAAGAATGCGCCCCTCAATGCGCTCGGGCGGAATCAGAGCGTTATTGTTCGTTGTCATGGTATTGAGTCAAACGGACTCGCATGGTTTTTCCAAACCTGAATTTTTCAATCAAGGCTCAGTTCAAATAGCCGCCAAAGCAGCATTAAACGTTGCACTGGGACGCATTGCTTTCGAGGTCTTCTCAAAATCCGGATGGTAATACCCGCCCATATCCACCGGCTTGCCCTGGGCAGCAATCAATTCTGCATTGATTTTGGCCTCGTTGTCTGTCAATGCCTTGGCCAATAGAGTGAAGCGTGCCTGCACCTCTTTGTCTTGGGTCTGCGCGGCCAGAGCCTGTGCCCAGTACAACGCCAGATAGAAATGGCTGCCACGGTTGTCGATCTCGCCCACCTTGCGTGCGGGTGAGCGGTTGTTCTCCAGTATCTTCGCGTTGGCTTGATCCAGCGTATCCGCCAGCACTTGCGCCTTGGCATTGTTGAATTTCTGCGCAAGATGTTCGAGCGACACGCCGAGTGCCAGAAACTCGCCCAAAGAATCCCAGCGCAGATAATTTTCTTGCTGGAATTGCTGCACATGTTTCGGTGCGGAGCCGCCTGCACCTGTCTCGAACAATCCGCCGCCGTTCATCAGCGGAACGATGGACAACATTTTTGCGCTGGTGTTGAGTTCGAGGATGGGGAACAGGTCGGTCAGATAGTCGCGCAACACATTGCCGGTGACGGAGATGGTGTCTTTGCCTTGACGGATACGCGCGAGAGAATAACGGCAGGCATCCGCCGGTTCCATGATCTGGATGTCCAGCCCGTGGGTGTCGTGATCCTGGAGATACTTCTCGACCTTGGCGATGATCTGCGCATCATGCCCACGATTTTTATCCAGCCAGAAAACGGCGGGGGTGCCGGACAGGCGCGCGCGTGCGACAGCGAGTTTCACCCAATCGCGGATCGGCGCATCCTTTGCTTGACAGGCGCGGAAGATGTCGCCTTGCTCAACTTGCTGTTCCAACAAAATATTTCCTGACGTATCGACGATGCGCACGACGCCGTCGCCCGCGACCTCGAAGGTCTTATCGTGTGAACCATATTCTTCGGCCTGTTGCGCCATCAACCCGACGTTCGGCACAGAGCCCATGGTGGCGGGATCAAGCGCACCGTTCTTTTTGCAATCCTCGACGGCAGCGACATACACGCCTGCATAACAGCGGTCGGGGATCATCGCCAGCGTGTCGTAGGCTTTGCCATCGGCGCCCCACATCTTGCCGCCATCGCGGATCATCGGCGGCATCGAGGCGTCGATGATCACGTCCGAGGGCACATGCAGATTGGTGATGCCCTTGTCGGAATTCACCATCGCCAGCGGCGGTTGCTTTCTGAAACAATCGGCGATGTCGGCCACGAGGCTCGCGCGTTTGTCCTCCGGCAGGGCGAAGATCTTGGCTTCCACATCACCGAAACCGTTGTTGACGTTGGCTTTGATCTCTTTGAGTAATTTGCCGTGTTTGTCGAAAGCGTTTTGGAAGAACACGGAAACGGCATGACCGAACATGATGGGATCGGAGACTTTCATCATGGTCGCCTTGAGGTGCAGCGACAGCAGCACATCTTCTTTTTTTGCTGCCTCAATCTGTTCGGCGTAGAACGCGCGCAGTGCGCGGCGGCTCATCACCGCAGCGTCGATCACTTCGCCCGCTTTAAGTGCCAACTTGTCTTTGAGAATAGTGACTGAACCATCTTTGGCGACGAATTCGATGCGCGTGCTGACGGCCTCCGGCACGGTCACGGATTTTTCACTGCCGTAGAAATCGCCACCGGTCATGTGTGCAACGCGCGTCTTGGAATCGGCAGCCCATTTGCCCATCCGATGGGGATGTTTGCGCGCGAATTGTTTGACCGAAGCGGCCGCACGGCGGTCGGAATTGCCTTCGCGTAATACCGGGTTCACCGCGCTGCCGAGCACCTTGCTGAAACGTGCCTTGAGTTCTTTTTCAGCCTCCGTTTTAGGATCATCTGGATAGTTTGGGATATTGAATCCTTGGGATTGCAATTCCTTGAGCGCCGCTTTCAATTGCGGCAGCGATGCGCTCACATTGGGCAGCTTGATGATGTTGGCTTCCGGCTTCAGTGTCAGTTCACCCAGTTCGGTCAGTTGATCGGCGATCTTCTGCGACGCGGTCAGGTTCTCGGGGAAATTGGCCAGAATACGGCCGGCAAGGGAAATGTCTCGGGTCTCAACGACCACGCCGGCCGCCTTGGTGAAGGCTTGGACAATCGGAAGTAAAGAATACGTGGCCAGTGCGGGCGCTTCATCGACCATCGTGTAGATAATTTTTGGGCTCGTCATGTTTTTCTCAATTAGTAAAAAATCAATCACAATTTCTTCGTATACTTCTCGCCGCGTCAAGCTGGCTAATCCTGAAAATGCGGTAGATAAAATGAGTCGGATCCTGCTGTTCAACAAACCGTTTGGTGTGATCTGCCAGTTCAGTCCGGATGGGCAACATCCAACGCTGGCGGATTATATTCCTGTTCCAAAAATTTATGCTGCGGGACGCTTGGATACCGACAGTGAAGGTTTGTTGCTGCTTACCGACGACGGCAAGTTGCAACATCGCATCACCGATCCCGCTCACAAATTAACCAAGATATACCACGTGCAAGTCGAAGGCGTGCCGGATGAGGTAGCGTTGGATCAGCTGTGCAGGGGGGTGTTATTAAACGATGGGATCACACTTCCCGCCGAAGCGTGTGTGATGGCGGAACCGGGCGACTTATGGCCGCGCGATCCGCCGGTACGGTTTCGCAAAGCTCTTCCCACGACGTGGCTGCAACTCAAGATTCGTGAAGGCAGGAACCGCCAGGTACGGCGTATGACAGCGGCGGTCGGATTCCCCACCTTGCGTTTGATCCGTTATGCCATTGGCGAATGGACGCTGTCCGGTCTTGCGTCGGGTGAGTGGCGCGAGACGCACGGGCATGACAGGTAACCATCGCAAATAATGAAATCCGGTATGCCCGCCCCTCTCCACAATCCTCTGATGGAACTACTAGCCATTCGACTAAGCACGATGATGCCGTGCAAGTCGCTGGTTATCCCGCAAGCGGGCGAGGAGGCAAACGAGTCGCTGCGCGAAGTATCGGGTTAACGTGGCTAATGTATAATGCGCGCCTTTCCGAAATCAGGAACGAAACATGCCAATTTACGAATACAGATGCAGCAGTTGCGGTGCCCAAAAAGACGTGATGCAAAAGCTCAGCGATGCACCGCTGACGCAGTGTCCGGAATGCGGCAAAGCCACCTTCTCCAAGCAACTCAGTGCGGCCGGTTTCCAGCTTAAAGGCAGCGGCTACTACGCGACGGACTTCAAGGATAAACCTGCCAGCAAGTGCGAAACGTCACCCTGCGCCGCTTGTCCGGCCGCCAGCGGAATGACTTCGTGAAAAAATATCTGCTCACCGGATTGCTGGTATGGGTGCCACTGGGAATCACCCTGTGGGTACTCAACCTCATCATTGGTATGCTGGATCGAAGCCTCACCCTGCTGCCCGAACATTGGCATCCTGACGTTCTTTTGGGTATACACATCCCCGGTTTGGGTGTCATCCTGACCGTGCTGGTTGTGTTGACCACAGGCTTGTTGGTGCGCAATGTTTTCGGGCAACGCCTGCTGGCCTATTGGGATAGTTTGTTGCGCCGCATCCCTTTCGTAAACGCCATCTACAACAGCGTCAAACAAGTCAGCGATACTTTGTTGTCGGATAGCGGCAACGCCTTTCGTAAAGTATTGCTGGTGCGTTATCCGCATGTCGATTCGTGGTCGCTGGCATTTCAGACCAGCATCCCGGCTGAGGTCACGCGCAGACTGAATGGTGACGAATATGTTGGCGTCTTCGTGCCGACCACGCCCAGCCCGGTGAACGGTTTTTATTTCTATGTGAAAAAATCCGAGACGGTCGAACTGGATATCAGCGTGGATGCGGCCTTCAAGGCCATCATCTCGATGGGGGTGGTCACCACCCCGGAAGCCGTGGCCAATCTCCCGAAAATCTAAGCCTTTTTTGTAATCCTTTTTTTATCTGTATCCCATCATGCGAACTCATTACTGCGGACAACTCAACATTAACAATCTCGGCCAGACCGTCACACTTTGCGGCTGGGCGCATCGCCGCCGCGACCACGGCGGGGTGATCTTCATCGACCTGCGCGACCGCGAAGGTTTGGCACAAGTGGTGTGCGACCCCGATCGCGCCGAGATGTTCGCCGTTGCGGAATCGGTGCGCAACGAATACGTGCTGAAAGTCACCGGCCGTGTGCGCCGTCGTCCCGAAGGCACCGACAACAAAAACATCAACAGCGGCGAGATCGAGATCCTGTGCCACGAGATCGAAGTGTTGAACGTGGCCGTCACGCCGCCGTTCCAGTTGGACGACGAGAACCTGTCCGAGAACGTGCGCCTGACGCATCGCGTGATCGACCTGCGTCGTCCGCAGATGCAGAAAAACATGATGCTGCGTTACCAGACCGCGCGCGCGTTCCGACGCTTCCTCGACGACAAGGGCTTCATCGATATCGAAACGCCGATGCTGACCAAGTCCACGCCGGAAGGCGCGCGCGATTATCTGGTGCCGTCGCGCGTGCATGCAGGTGAATTTTTTGCGTTGCCGCAATCGCCGCAGCTGTTCAAACAATTGCTGATGGTGGCCGGCTTCGACCGTTATTACCAGATCACCAAATGTTTCCGC
>CAZRZH010000007.1:2133-35346 GCA_964604485.1 uncultured Sideroxydans sp. | reverse complement strand
GGGTAGTGCCAACAACAGCAGAACGAACCATTTCAACATTGATAATTCCTTTCAACTTATAAACTGGGTTCATCCGATTTTTGCATGGGTGGACTTCAGATTAGCTGGAAAATATCGAGCAAATGTTTTTGAACGAGTGTTCCGCTGCGAACTGGAAAAAATGCGGGATTCAAGCAGTGACGACTCTGTCCAGATAACGTGCGCGAAAAAGCAAACGCGGATGGCTCGGATTGTCGGTGAACGCGCTTCGATCATGCAGCACGTTGTTGCACAGCAGACCCGTGCCGTTTTCCATCTTCAGTTGATGGATGTGGGGAGAATCCGAATCGAGTATCTGTTCCAGCCGGGCGACAGCGCTCAAGGTGGCCGCGTCCTGTTTCCACTCAATGCTGCGCGTTCGCGCGGTGTAGCGCATGTGCAGATTGCCAAACGCATCCACTGAGAACACCGGGCCGCTCTGGGCTTCGCGCACGCCGTCGAATTCGTCTACGCGTGCGGGGATGGTCATCACATCGGGGGTGGAGAGGGCGCGGATGAATTCGACATTGGCGTCGCGCAACATCAGATAAGCGATCTCGTGATCCATTACGCGGTTCTCGCCGCCGATGCCGGCATTCTGTGCGCAATGCAACACCATGCCGCGTATCTGTCTTTGCGGCGGATTGTAATAACCGTCGGTGTGCCATTTGATGGCGCGGTCGGTGTAGGGGATATAAGTCTGGCGCTGGTTGTCCGGATTGCTCACGGCGATACGCGAGATGCCATGTTTGTCCGCCAACCAATTGGCATCCAGCTGCAGGAGTCCGAACTGCGCGCCGAATTCACGCAGCATCGGTTCGTCCATTTGCACGCGGCTCGTGTAGACGGCCATGTTGCTGCGTTGACAACATGAAAGCAGCGCACAACGTTCGACCTCGGTGACATGCAAGGGGTCTTTAATTTCGACGATTAACTCGCCGGTATTTACGATGGCCTGCGCCAACTTTTTGTCGCGCCAATGCAGATACGTTTCTGTGTCTGTGAGGTCGAAGGGCGAGGCCATCTCAATCCCCGCTTACGGAAGCGCGGCGGCGCGGCTGGCGCGGTTCGCTTTCCAGCATGTTGCTGAAAGTCTTCTCCAGCATCTCGACCGCTTCGGGCGCTTCGATGCTCATCATCTGGTCGATGATCCACCCGCTGTCTTTGTCGTCCATCACTTGTTCCATGCAGAACGCCAGATAACGCGTAAAGGAGAAATCGGGGCCGCTCTCGCCATAACCGAATTCGGCATATTCGTCGAAGCGTTGGTTGAGGCGGTCAATGAAATGCTGTTTGCAATCGGCCAGTTCGCCGCTCAACAAACGGCTTTCATTTTCGGCGTGGGTTTCCGCAACGCGGTTCGCCAGCGTCGAGGTGAAGCTGATGCGGTCTTCCACGGACAAACGCCGATGCGCGATTCGATCGGCGACTTGAATCTGGAATAACAGGAACTCGGAGAGAAAAGCGAAATATTGCGGGCCGACGGCGATTTCAAATTTCGCCTTGCGCGTATTTTTTAGCGCGTTGTCGGCGATGCGGTAGATGACGAAAGACAACACCCCGGCGAGGTCGGCGGGGGTGTGTTCGCGTCCGGGTTTGAACCAGCTGCTCTTGATGCGCAAGGTGTCGGTCGCTTGAATTAAGAATAAGGGAACATCAACCCTTGCGGATGTAAAACTGAAACATGCCGGCAGACGGTTCTATCGACTCCAGCAGGGTCATGCCTGTTGCTGCGGCCCAACCGACGATGTCGGACTGGATGCCGGGACAGTCGCTGGTCAGTTTCAACACTTCTCCCGTCTGCATGCCATTCAGCAGTTTCTTTGCCTCAACGATGGGGCCGGGGCAGACTGCACCGCGTATGTCCAGTTCCACATTGACCTTTGGCAGTGTTTTAGTCGAACCTTTTTGGATGTGATATCCGGTTCCGCCATCCGCCATTTTTTCGCTTTTGACAATTTGATTTCCGGTCTGCCTGGCCCACGCGAACAAGTCGTCTTGGGTTCCGGGGCAATCCGATATCAACAACAAAATCTGTCCGGCTGCCAATTCATCCACCATACGTTTGGCGCCAATGAGCGGCTTGGGGCAGGGCAACCCCTTCATGTCGATTACCATGTTGACGTTTTCCATGTTCATTCAATTCTCCTTTAACGGATTTTCCACCGTGCCATCTTGGATGGGGGGCAGATAATTATCAAGTGCGGACAAAGCCTAATAACCGCCCTTGCCTTTGGGTTGCGGCAATCCCGCCACTTTTGCCGCCTGTTTGGCGGGACCAACGGGGAAAAGATCGTACAAATCTTTGCTTTCAGCTTCCGGCCAGAATTCGTTCACCCCTTTCAACATGTTGCGGAAATTGGGTGTGTGGCCTTCATTGCGGAATTCATCACGCATATAGTTGATGATCTCCCAATGTTTGGGCGTCAGTTCAACCCCTTCCGCAGCGGCGATCACGCCCACCACTTCTTCACTGAAATCCGCCTCCAGCAGATAGCCGTCGTCATCGGTCTCCAGTTCATTTCCAGCGACTGTGTAACTCATCGTTTTACTCCCTATCAAAAAAATCCCACTCCGCCATCAGTCCAGATCGGTGATGGCTTTGTAGGGGACAAAAATACCGCAACCGTAGCGGCGGTCGGCACCTAAACCGGTGTATTGCAAACGCAGCGAGGCATCGGGCTTGAGATCGTGGACGACCAGGCTGTAGCCGTGGATCGTTCGATCCGGCGCATCCAAACGGTGGCGCATGCCGCAAATAAGTTTCCCCAAGATGCCCAGTTCGCCCAAACGTGTCGCAACGTGTTGCATGAACGTGGCTTCGTCGGCATGACCGGTTACCAAGTGGGCATGCAACGTGGGGTAGGGTTGGATCGCACGCAACTTGATGGTGCCCAAGCGCAACGTGATGTCGCCAACAGCAAGCGGCTGGCCTTCCAGGCGTCCAACATGGTCTGTGAAATGTGCCGGCAGACGTACCACCAACTTGGCGCGTTTGGGTAACAACATGCCACCCGCGCTGGCAGAAGTGCGTAAAGGAAGTACACCTACCAAGTCATTTGCTTCGATCTCGGGTACGCGCTGCGTTAAGGCATGCCAAAGTGCAAACGGATAACTGCCGGGCAGCGTTTCGCCGCTGATATCAAATACGGCATCGATCATTTCCACAACAGCCTGATTCATGATTTTTGCGCGCTTTGAGTGGCCGCCCAATCCTGCATGGCTTGCGCCCACTGGACGGCTGTTTCAGGATCAATGTCGAATATGGTGAAGCGTTTACCCTCGCGAATGCGCAGACGCAACAAGCTCATGCCACCCTCGGCATGGTCGATCTGCTGCAGCTCGATCTCTTGCGATCCCAGCGGGACTTTGAATTTTGCCAAGGCCGTGGTTTGTGCCATAACGATTAAGAGAAGGGTAAATGCGGGAGCGGAGTCTAGCTGTAATTCAACCCGCTTTGAAATACTACTTGGGGACGCATCGATACTACCCGTAAGGGTTATGAAAAATACCCGCTACGGGTGATGGTTAGCCCGGGGGTTGCCCCGTAGTATGCCAATCCAGTAAGAAATTGGGCGCATCGGGAAGTCCTGATGGCAGAGCCCAACCGAATCGACCGTTTGAATCACCCATCCCCGTTTGTGCCGGGTCATTATTAAGAACTGCTTGTCGTTGATGCTTTGGGCGAACCGACTGAAAGGAAAGATTATGGCGAAGAAGATGCATGATACCCCCAACCTCGATCAACTTGAGGCTGGTCCGTGGCCGAGTTTTGTGACCGGTTTGAAAGAACTGGCCAAAGACAAGGATTACGTGGTCGATCTGCTGGGACAACTGGAAGAATCGTACAAGACCAAAAAAGGTTACTGGAAGGGTGGTACGGTCGGCGTGTTCGGTTATGGCGGCGGCGTGATCCCGCGCTTTACCGAATTGAAGAACGAAGACGGCACGCCCAAGTTTAAAGATGCGGCCGAATTCCATACGCTGCGTATTATGCCTCCGCCCGGTATGCACTACGACACCGGCACCCTGCGCCAATTCTGCGACCTGTGGGAAAAACACGGTTCCGGTCTGATCGCTTTCCACGGTCAATCCGGCGACATCATGTTCCAGGGCGCGACCACGGAGAACGTGCAAAAGGCCTTCGACGAACTCAACGAGATGGGCTTCGACCTCGGTGGCGCGGGCCCCGCAGTGCGCACCTCGATGTCCTGCGTGGGTGCCGCGCGTTGCGAGCAGTCTTGCTACGACGAGGCGCAGGCGCACCGTGCCGTGTTGAACACCTTCCTGGACGATATCCACCGTCCTTCGCTGCCGTACAAATTCAAGTTTAAATTCTCCGGCTGCCCCAACGATTGTATGAACTCGATACAACGTTCCGACATGGCGGTGATCGGCACTTGGCGCGACAACATCCGCACCGACGAGGCGCTGGCCAAAAAATGGTTCGCCAAACACGGCATGGATGAGCTGGTGAATGACGTGGTGGCGCGTTGCCCGACCAAAACGTTCCAGTTGAAAGAAATCAAGAATCTCAAGAAAAGCGACACCATTTCCAGCGTGGCCGTGAGCGATACACATGCCATCGAAATCGACAACCGCGATTGCGTGCGTTGTATGCATTGCATCAACGTGATGACGGGTGCGTTGGCACCGGGCAAAGATAAAGGCGCGTCGATTCTGGTGGGTGGCAAGAGCCATCTGAAGATCGGCGGTCTGTTGGGCACGGTCATCATCCCGTTCATGAAGCTGGACACGGAGGAGGATGTCGAGAAGCTGGTCGACTTCGCACAACGCACCATTGATTTCTTCGCCGAAAATGCCTTGGAACACGAACGTACCGGCGAGATGATCGAGCGTATCGGTCTGGCCAATTTCCTCGATGCGATGGAAATCGACGCCGACCCGGCGATGATCAATTCGCCGCGCATGAACCCGTATGTGCGTACCGACGGTTGGGACGATGAAGTTGCCAAGATCAACGCCAAGAAACAAGCCGCCTGAGGAGAATCGAAAATGAATCAAGCCGTTCAAGCCGCAGCACCGGTACAGAAGCGCAAGCCAAAAGAGACGGGTGTACCCGACAACAAGAAATACCTTCACCCGCTGATGTTGAAGAACTACGGAAACTGGAAATACCATGACCGTCCGCGTCCCGGAGTGTTGCACCATGTGTCCCATTCCGGCGACGAAATTTGGTCGGTACGCGCCGGTACGCAGCGCCAGATGGATGTCTACACCATCCGTAAATTGTGCGATATCGCGGACACCTTCGCCGAAGGTCGTGTGCGTTTCACCATCCGTTCCAACATCGAGTTTATGGTGTCGGAAGAAAAGAAAGTTGCACCGCTGGTTGCCGAGCTGGAGAAACACGGCTTCCCGGTGGGTGGTACGGGCAATTCGGTAACGATGATCGCGCACACCCAGGGTTGGTTGCACTGCGACATTCCGGGTACGGACGCATCGGGTGTAGTGAAAGCCTTGATGGATGAACTGCATGAAGAGTTCATTCGTGAAGAAATGCCCAACCGTGTGCACCTGTCGACTTCCTGCTGCGAGATCAACTGCGGCGGACAGGCCGACTTGGCCATCATCGTGCAGCACACCAAACCACCTACTATCAACCATGACCTGGTTGCCAACGTGTGTGAGCGTCCAACTGTAGTAGCACGTTGTCCAGTCGCGGCGATCCGTCCCGCGATGGTGAACGGCAAACCGTCATTGGAAATCGACGAATCGAAATGTATGTGCTGCGGTGCGTGTTATCCACCCTGCCCACCGATGCAGATCAACGATCCGGAAAATTCCAAACTGGCCATCTGGGTTGGCGGCAAAAATTCCAATGCGCGCGGCAAGCCGACTTTCATGAAAATGGTGGCGTCTGGTCTGCCCAACAATGCGCCGCGCTGGCCCGAAGTGGCCGAGGCGGTGAAAAATATTCTCACGGTGTACAAAGAAGATGCACGTCCCTGGGAGCGTCTGGCGGATTGGATCGACCGTATCGGCTGGCCGCGTTTCTTCGAGAAAACCGGGCTGCCGTTTACCAAATATCTGATCGACGACTGGCGCGGTTCGCGTGCGAACCTTAACTCATCCACCCACATCCGTTTCTAAAAAGGAAAATGGCATGGGCACTTCTAAAAATTTAGAGTTCGCTCAAATGCAAGGCGCGGAAAAAATTTCGCCGCGCCGCATATGTGGGATATGCAAGCAAGGAATTTTTTTCGCAACGCAGCAGTTGAGATGAAATCTGGATTTTTAGAGGTGTCCATATGAAATTTGGAATCGTAGTCAACGAAGGGCCTTACCAGCACCAGGCAAGTGATTCCGCTTACCTGTTTGCCAAAGCGGCTATCGCCAAAGGGCACGAGGTGTGGCGCGTGTTTTTCTACCACGACGGCGTGAACAACGCGTCCAAGCTCACCGAGCCGCCGCAGGATGATCGTCACATCGTGAACCGCTGGAGCAAACTGGCCGAGGAACACCAGGTTGATCTGGTGGTGTGTGTCGCGGCCGCGTTGCGACGCGGTATTCAGGAAGAAAACTTGGCGAAAGGTTTTCGCATTTCCGGACTGGGACAACTGGTTGAAGCGGGAACCAAGTGTGACCGTTTGATCACGTTTGGCGATTAAGGAGAGACGCGATGAGTGAAGGCGCAGTAAAAAAATTCATGTTCGTCAACCGCAAAGCACCCTACGGGACGATCTACGCGTTGGAGTCGCTTGAAGTGGTGCTGATCACCGCGGCTTTCGACCAGGACGTATCCCTGGTATTCCTGGATGACGGTGTCTACCAGTTGAAAAAGGGGCAGCAGACCAAAGGCATCGAGATCAAAAATTTCTCGCCCACCTACCGCGCATTGGAAGGCTACGACGTGGAGAAGTTGTACGTCGAGAAAGAATCTTTGGAAGCACGCGGGCTGTCGGAAGACGATTTGTTGGTGGATGTCACCGTGCTGGGACGCGCCGAAATGGGCGCGCTGATGGATCAGCAAGACGTGGTCTTGAGTTTCTAAGGGGGCGCAATGTTACACATCATCAATAAATCTCCCACGTCCGCCAATGCGCTGGAAAGCTGTCTGCGTGTTGCCATTTCCGGCGACATCCTGTTGACCGAAGACGCGGTGTACGCCGCTACAACGGGTAATTCTTTCGAGAGCAAATTGCGCGAGGCTTCGGGGCGCTTCAAGTTTTACGTGTTGCAACCCGACCTCGATGCGCGCGGCTTGGGGGATCGTCTGATGGCAGGTGTTACGCCCGTCGATCATGGTGGTTTTGTCGAACTGGCTGTGAGCAACAACAGCTGCCAATCTTGGCTGTAGGCTGGGTTTCGGGTAACGTAATATCTGCTCTCCCGCGTTTGCGCGGGTGGGGCTTGGGGGAATGAGCGCTTTCCCCCGAATCAATAATGGCAGTGGTGTTTTATTCGTACGATCAACTGAGGAGAAATAGCATGGCAAGTATCGAAGTGGGCGGCAAATCCTACGAAACAGACGAAGAAGGTTACCTGGTCAATTTGGCCGAGTGGAACAAGGAAGTGGGCGAATATCTGGCCGGTACCGAGAGTGTTGAGTTGACCGAACAACATTGGGAAGTCATCAACTTTCTGCGCGAATATTTCGAGGAATATCAAATTGCACCGGCGGTGCGTGTTTTGACCAAAGCCATCGGCAAAAAATTGGGCGCGGAAAAAGGCAACAGCGAATACCTGTACGGGTTGTTCCCTTACGGTCCGGGCAAACAGGCGTGCAAAATCGCCGGTCTGCCAAAACCGACCGGCTGCGTTTAAGCAAGGTTTGTAGACAGGGGCACATTCATGGCGAGCGTCGTTTTTGGGATTGTGTTTTATCTCGCCACGCTGTTGTTCGTCGTGGGTTTGCTCTATCGCATCAGGACGTATGCGGTCACACCGGCTCCGCTGAAAATACCCACCACACCGGCTCCGATTACCCGGAGTGGCGTGGTGTTGCGTATGGCACGGGAAGTGGTTCTGTTTGAGAGTCTGTTTAAGGCCAACCTGTGGACGTGGGCTGCGGGTTGGTTGTTTCACGCGGGTTTGGCGCTGGTACTGATGCGCCACTTGCGCTATTTCACCGAGCCGGTTTGGGCTTGGGTCGCGGCTATACAGCCGTTCGGAATTTATGCGGGTTTTGCGATGCTGCTGGGACTATGCGGTTTGTGGGTACGCAGACTGTTCGTCGAGCGTATCCGCTACATATCCACCCCGTCGGATCATCTGATGCTGGTGCTGCTGATCGCCATTGCGGTGTCGGGTTTGCTCATGAAGTTCGCGACACACACGGATGTGATTGTCGTGAAGAATTATTTTATCGGACTGATGCGTCTTGAGCTGTTGACACTTCCCGCCGATGTGTTGTTGATCGTGCATTTATCACTGGTTTTGTTACTCCTGGTCGTGTTCCCCTTCAGCAAATTGCTGCACGCTCCAGGAGTATTTTTTTCACCGTCGCGTAATCAGACCGACAACCCGCGTGAGAAACGCCATCTGAGCGCTTGGGCTGCCAAGCTGGAGTCGGAGAAATAACATGGCGGATATCACTGCACCCGCTTACCGCATTATCCCGATCGTTCCCAAATTGAAGCCGGGCGCGATGAAGGGCAAAGGTCCTTTCGTGGCCAGCGACAAAATCAACGAGGCCATCGGTTTCCCGGGACATCTGGTTGAGGATTGGCACGACAAAGCCATCGCCAAGATGGGCGAGTTGCTGTCCAAATACCGTTCGCTCAAAGTGTACATGGATGCCTGCGTGCACTGCGGCGCCTGTTCCGACAAATGCCATTATTTCATCGGCACACAAGACCCGAAAAACATGCCGGTGGCGCGCCAGGATTTGCTGCGCAGCGTGTATCGCCGTTATTTCACCCTGCCCGGAAAGTTCTTTCCAAAACTCGTCGGCGCACGCGATCTGACACGCGAAGTGCTGGACGAGTGGTACAACTATTTCAACCAATGTTCAGAGTGCCGCCGCTGTTCGGTGTTCTGTCCCTACGGCATCGACACTGCTGAAGTGACCATGGCGGCACGCGAGATTCTCGACTCGGTGGGTTATGGCCAGAAATATTCCAACGAGATCATCGGCAAGGTACACCGCATCGGCAACAACCTCGGCCTGCCCGCACCCGCGCTGATCGACACGCTGGAAGGGCTGGAGGAAGACGTCAAGGACGCGACCGGCATCGATGTGCGTTTCCCCATCGATGTGAAAGGCGCGGAAGTGTTGCTGGTCACGCCCTCGGCGGATTTTTTTGCCGAGCCGCACATTGACAGCCTGATCGGTTACGCCAAAGTATTTCATGCCACGGGCACCAGCTGGACGCTGTCTTCGATGTCGTCCGAGGCGGGTAACTTCGGCATGTTCATCGGCAACTACGAGCAGTTGCGCGCGATTGCGATGCGCATCCGCCAAGCCGCGCTGGAGTTGGGCGTGAAACGGATTGTGATCGGAGAATGCGGCCACGCCTGGCGTGTCGCGTACAGTTTTTTGAATACGCTGACCGGCATCGGCGACGGTGCGGATGCCAATGACCGCTTTGCCCAGATGTTGCAAAAGCAATTGGATCACCGCTACAAACAGCCTTCACACATTTGTGAATTCACCTGGGACATGATCCGGGACGAACGTCTGAGTTTCGACAAAACGAAGAACGACAAACACATCATCACCTTCCACGATTCCTGCAACGTGGCGCGCGGTTCGCGCATGGGGGACTTTGTCGGCGGCCAGTTCGAGATCCCGCGCAACATTATCAAAGCGTGCGCGAACAATTTCGTCGAGATGGATCCGCGCACCACACGCGAGCAGACCTTCTGCTGCGGCGGCGGCGGCGGATTGTTGACCGATGACTTGCTCGATCTGCGCGTCAAAGGTGCACTGCCGCGTATGGAAGTGCTGCAACAGGTAAAAGATGAACACGGTGTCAATTTCATGGCGACCATTTGTGCGATCTGCAAGGCGCAGTTCACCAAGGTTTTGCCCATATACGGATTCGATAGAAAAATGGTCGGCGGGGTTCACCAGCTGGTCAGCAATGCAATCATTCTCGGCGAAGAGAAATAATTCACTGGAGGCAACATGTCAGTCACTACCGTAACCCCGCAAAAGATCAACTTCCGCCGTTACAAAGATGGCGACAGCAAAGTGCGCCGCTGGAACGAGCAGATTTTCCAGGCCAGCCACACGCACAAATGTCCGACCTATATTCAATCCACTCCGCCGTGCCAGGGCAGCTGCCCGGCGGGTGAAGATATTCGCGGATATCTAGCGATTGTGCGCGGTACCGAGAAACCGCCGGTTGGTGCAGACGGCAAGCCGACTATGCCCTGGCAGGAATACGCCTGGCGCCGCCTGACCGAAGCTAACCCGTTCCCCTCCGTGATGGGACGTGTTTGCCCGGCACCGTGTGAAACAGGCTGTAACCGCAACGAAGTGGAAGACCATGTCGGCATCAATTCGGTGGAACATTTCCTCGGCGAATACGCCATTGCCAACAATCTGAAATTCACTAAAAGCGCGCCCGCAACAGGCAAAAAAGTCGCCGTGATTGGCGGCGGACCGGCCAGTTTGTCCTGCGCCTATCAATTGACATTGAAGGGGCACGAAGTCACGGTGTTCGACGAGCACGAGCATCTTGGCGGCATGATGCGTTATGGCATTCCCGGTTTCCGTACCCCGCGCGATGTGCTGGACGCGGAGATTCAGCGCATCCTCGATCTCGGCGTGAAGGCGCGCCTGAAGACGCGTGTAGGCACCGATGTCACGCTGGAACAGATCCGTCAGGAGTTCGACGCGGTATTTCTGGGCATGGGCGCACAAGCGGGCCGTGCCTTGCCCATCGCCGATGCGGAAGCGGCCAACGTGGTCACCGCAACGGCCTTCCTGAAAGCTTTCAACGACGGTCGTTTGCAGCATGTCGGCAAACGCGTGGTGGTGGTCGGCGGCGGTGATACCTCCATCGACGTGGCAACCGTGGCGCGCCGTCTCGGACATATTTCGCATGCCAAACCGACCGACGCCGAGCAGGCGATTGCCGGACGTATGGCACACGACGTGGCCGATATCTCGGCCAAACAGGGGGCGGAAGTGACGCTGACGTCGGTGTTCAACATCGACAAGATGCAAGCCAACAAACACGAAATCGAGCAGGCTTTGGCGGAAGGTATCCACATCCACGGCAGCCTGGTGCCGGTCGGCATTGTGCGCGGTGCCGATGGTCGCGCCACGGCATTACGTGTCGCCAAATGCGAAGCTAAATTTGTCGGACCCAAGCTGGAAATCAAAAACATCGAAGGCAGTGAATACGATATCGAGGCCGACCTGATCGTTTCCGCGATTGGCCAGGCGGTGGATTTCACCGGTCTGGAGCAGTTCAACAACGGCAAAGGCGCCGTTTCCACCGACCGCAATTATGTGGTCAACGGGCAGCCGGGCGTATTCGCCGGCGGCGACATTATTCGTCCTCACCTGCTGACGACGGCGATCGGTCACGGTTCCATTGCTGCGGACGGCATCCACAACTACATGCTGGGGATGGATTTGGAAAAGCGTCCGAAGATCGATGCACACCAGTTCGATCTGATGCGCAAATTGGTCGAAAAAGGCATCGAGGTTAAAGAGACGCACGAACCCATGCGTGGCACAGCGTCCTCCAATATGGCCGTGCATAATTTCGATAACCGTTCCGACCGCTACGTTATTCCGCACGACAAATTATTCCTCGGCCACTTCGCCTATGTGCCGCGCAACCAGCGCGACATCGTGACCCTGGACAAGGAAAGCGCGCTGGGCAATTTCGATGAACGTCTGGTGGCGCTGGTGCAGGACAAAGCGGTCGCCGAAGCCAAACGCTGCATGAGTTGCGGTATGTGTTTCGAGTGCGACAACTGTGTGGTGTATTGCCCGCAGACGGCGGTCTACCGCGTGAAGAAAAATGAGGCGACTTTGGGTCGTTACGTCGCCACGGATTACAGCAAGTGTATCGGCTGCCACATTTGTGCCGACGTGTGCCCGACCGGTTATATTCAAATGGGTTTGGGTGAGTGATGAAGCGGCTGTCTTTTCTGTTCTTGTTGCTGTGTTTGCCCTCGCTGTGGGCAGTAGCAGAAGTTTTGCCGGGGATCGATATTGGCAAGGGCGGCGAGTGCGTGAAAGACATGTTGTGGATGCGCAAGAATCATATGCATTTGCTGGTGCACCAGCGCGACGAGACCGTGCGCAAAGGTATGCGTGATGATCTGAACAGTCTCAAGAACTGCATTGAGTGCCATGCCAGCGTCAAAGACAATAGTGTGATCGCTCGCAACGACAGTTTCTGCGTGGCCTGCCACCGTTATGAGGCGGTGAAAATTGATTGTTTCGAGTGCCATTCCGGTTTGCGCAAAAGTGCATGGTTGCAGCAAAGGAATGCCAAATGAGCGATATCAATCTGCAACGCAGGAATTTTCTGAAAACGGCCGCCGGCGCGGCGATGGTCACGGTTGCGCCCGGCATGTTGTTGTTTGATGTCGCCCACGGCAAACCGCAGTCAGTCGGTAAAGTGCGCTGGGGCATGCTCATTGATACCGCCGCCTGTGTTCCCGGCTGCAATGATTGTGTGAGCGCCTGCAACAAAGAGAACGGACTGTCGGGCGGAACTCACGGGCAAGCCCGTTTCCCCCACCCTAACCCTCCCCCGGAGGGAGAGGGGACAAACGCATCGCTACGCGAATTTCACCTTAAGGCCACCGATTCGCAATGGATACGCAAGATCGAAATCAAAGATATCAGCAGCGGACGCGAAGTTTCGCTGCCGATGATGTGCCAGCATTGCGAACACCCGCCCTGCGTCGATGTGTGCCCGACCAACGCTTCTTTCAAACGTGCCGACGGTATTGTGCTGGTGGACAAACACCGCTGTATCGGCTGCCGTTATTGCATGATGGCGTGCCCGTATAAAGCGCGTTCCTTCGTGCACGAGCCATTGCACGACCAGAATCCGGATGTGCCGCGCGGAAAGGGAACGGTAGAGAGTTGCACTCTGTGTGTGCATCGTATCGACCAAGGCGGGCAGCCGGCGTGTGCCGAAACCTGCGCCAATAAAGTCATCTTGTTTGGGGATTTAAACGATCCGAATAGCGCAATCGCGATGAAGGTTAAAACGGTAGTTTCCACGCAGATTCGTGCCGACCTGAAATTGAATCCCGGTGTGCGTTACCAGGGGATATGAACATGACCAGTTATTCCATCCCGCAGTTAAGAAGTCATCTCTTTTACGTGCTTATGACGGTGGCCGGGTTGGTTGTGCTCGCCGCGATGTTCGCCGTACATTCGATGGAGGAACACGGCCACATCATCACCGGCATGAACAACCAGATTGTGTGGGGCATGCCGCATGTGTTTGCCATCTTTCTGATTATTGCCGCTTCAGGCGTGCTCAACGTTTCCTCCATTGGTTCGGTATTCAACAAACCGGCCTACAAGGTGCGCGCACCGCTCGCGGGATTGCTGTCCATCGCCATGCTGGCGGGCGGCCTGACCGTGCTGATGCTGGACTTGGGCAGACCCGACCGCATCATCGTGGCTGCCACCAACTTTAATCCGACCTCAGTGTTCGCCTGGAATATCGTGCTGTATTCGGGCATGTTCGCGGCGGTTGCCGTGTATCTGTGGACGCTGATGGAGCAACGCATGAATGTGTGGTCCAAGCCGGCCGGGTTTGCCGTGTTCATCTGGCGCTTTGTGTTGACGACCGGTACGGGGGTTATTTTTTCCTTCCTGGTTGCTCGTCAAGCCTACGGCACGGCAATTTTGCCGCCGATGTTTATCGTGATCTCCTTCGCCTGGGGGCTGGCGGTATTTCATATTGTGCAAGCGGCGATCTACGAATGGAACGACAAACATCTGGATGAATATGTGCAGAAAAGAATGCGCAACCTGATGGGTGTGTTCGTGATCGCTTCCTTGTATTTCGTGGCGACGTATCACCTGACCAATTTGTATTTTGCGCGGCAGACTGAGTTCGAACGTTTCATTCTTCTGGATGGCGGAATATATCCGCAGGTATTCTGGATCGGCTATGTGCTGCTGGGAAACCTGCTGCCACTGCTGCTGATTTATTTACCCGCGCTTGACCGCTTCAAACGTTTGCCCGTCGCGTCTTTGTTGATTATTTTGGGCGGGTTCTGTCTGTTGTATGTGTTCATCATCGGCGGTCAGGCTTTCCCGCTGGATATTTTTCCCGGCTACACAGTGAGCAGCAGTTTTGCAGACGGGGCAATCGGTACGTATCACCCCTCTTTACCGGAGATACTGTTGGGGCTGGGCGGGGTTGGAGTGGCCTTCGTGATTACCGCAATTGGCATCCGCGCATTGGATTTTGTACCCCGCGAGATCCCGAAAAAATAACGCAACGTTTCTTTGTTGATAAGCGCCCTTAGGTGAGGTTGCAACGATGAGCAACCGCTTTCTGGTTTCCGCAGCACATAAATCCTCCGGCAAGACGATGGTCAGCATTGGCTTGTGTGCCGCGCTTGTCGCACGCGGCCACAGCGTGCAGCCGTTTAAAAAAGGTCCGGACTATATTGATCCGATGTGGTTGTCACACGCCGCGTGCCGCGCGTGCCGCAATCTCGATTTGTACCTGATGGAACGCGACGACATCGTCGCCACGTTTGTCCGCCACAGCGCGGAAGTGAATCTGGTCGAGGGCAACAAAGGCTTGTATGACGGACTGGCGCTGGACGGCAGTAACAGCAACGCCGCGCTGGCAAAATTGCTCGATCTGCCGGTGATGCTGGTGATTGATGCGCGCGGCATGACACGCGGTATCGCACCGTTGATCCTGGGTTATCAGGCATTTGACAAGGACATCCGCATCGCCGGTGTCATCCTCAACAATCTCGGCGGGAAACGCCACGAGTCCAAACTGAGACAAGTTATCGAGCATTACACGGATGTGCCGGTGATTGGTGCAATCCAGCATGACGAACGCTTGAGCATCGTTGAACGACATCTGGGTTTGATGCCCAGCAACGAATCGCACGTCGCCACTTCCAAGATCAGGCAGATTGGCGAGGCCATCGCGGAGCAGGTTGATCTGGACAAATTGCTGGCGTTGACGCAGAAGCCCGCAATGGCAGTACCGCACACAGCACCTGTCATCCCTATACCTGTTGCCGACAAAGTGCGCATCGCCATCGCGCGCGATCGTTCATTCGGTTTCTATTACGCGGACGATCTGGATGCGCTGGAAGCGGCAGGCGCGGAACTGGTGCCATTCGATGCGTTGCGGGATGCTCATCTGCCGGATGTGGACGGCTTGTATATTGGGGGTGGATTTCCGGAGACTTGCGCCACCGAACTGGAGGCCAATAGCAGTCTGCGCGGCGAGATCAAACAGTCCATCGAAGGCGGTTTGCCAACTTATGCCGAATGCGGCGGACTGATGTATTTGTCGCGCAGCATCGAGTATCAAGGGCGAAGCTACGCGATGGTCGGCGCGATCCCGGGAGACGTGAAGATGCACGACAAACCCATCGGCCGCGGTTACGTTCACTTGAAAGAGGACGAGGAGCATCCGTGGCCGCGTCCCAGACCGCTTTCGCACTCCCCCCTATCCAACTTTCCCCCGCAAGCGGGAGAAAGGGCAAACGTGAATAACGATCATTTGATTCGCGCGCACGAGTTTCACTATTCCAGCCTGGAGAACCTTCCGCCCGATTCGCGCTTCGCTTACCATGTCGAGCGCGGTTTCGGCATCAACGGGGAACGCGACGGACTCTTGCTGCACAACTTGCTGGCCTCGTATACACACCTGCGCACCATCGGCAGTTGTTACTGGGCCACCCGCTTCGTTGCTTTCATCCGCCGTCAACGCGAGCTGCAACGAAGCCACTCACCCAAACTAAACGAGAACACACAATGACACTGCAACGTTATCAAGCCGCGATCGCCGCTTTTGACCAAGCCAATGGACAAGACCCGAACAAAGAGCTGTCTGCAGGCAAGGAGTGCCCGAAAGAATTGCTCTACGCACGACGTATGACCGAGATGCAGGAACGTTTCGCACCCGAGGCCTCGGAGGCGGTGAAGTTGGCTTGCCGCGCCCAACATATCCAACGCTGGAAAAGTCCGCGCAGCAACTATCCGATGGACAAGAAGGGCTACATGCTGTGGCGCACCAATCTGTACAAATTCCATGCGGAGACGGCTGGAAATCTGATGAAAGAAGTCGGATACGACGACGAGATGATCGCGCGCGTAAAGACCATCGTCGGCAAGAAAGAACTCAAGACCAATTCCGAGACGCAATTGATGGAAGACGTGGTCGACCTGGTGTTCATCGAACACTACATGATGGCCTTCGCTGCGCAACACCCTGAATACGACGAAGCCAAGTGGATACTCATTATCAAAAAAACCTGGGACAAGATGTCCGCTAGTGCGCAGCAATTCGCACTGGCGGGAAAGATCAAGCTGCCGCAGGCCTTGGTGCCGTTAATCTTGAAGGCTGTGCAATAAATGGATTTCCTTCCGGTATTCCAGAATGTCAAAGGCCGTCTGTGCCTGGTGGTAGGCGGCGGTGCGGTCGGTGCACGCAAAGCGGGTGTGTTATTGGAGGCGGGCGCCAAAGTGCGTGTGGTCGCACCGCTGATCGAAAACGAATTGCAGACTCGGGCCAACGTTGAATGTGTCTGCGCCCGTTTTGAGGCAAAACATCTGGATGGCGTGAGTCTGGTCATTGCGGCGACCAATGACCGTGACGTGAACAAGCGGGTCTCCGAAGAGGCGCAGGCTCGCAACATCCCGGTCAACGTGGTGGATGATCCCGAGCTGTGCTCTTTCATCATGCCCGCCATCCTTGACCGTTCACCGTTGATCGTGGCGTTCTCCAGCGGCGGCGCGTCGCCGGTGCTCACGCGTTTGATGCGCGGCAAGTTGGAAACAATGATCCCGCAGAACTACAGCCGCCTTGCCGCGTTTGCGGAACGCTTTCGCGAGTTGGTTAAAACCAAAGTCACCCATCCGGCCAAGCGCCGTATCTTCTGGGAAAACGCGCTGGATGGCGTGGTCGCCGAGAAAGTGTTGACGGGTGACGAGAACAGCGCCGAAGCTTTGTTGCAACAGATGTTGGTCAACGAAGACAACATCGTGCGCGGCGAAGTGTATCTGGTCGGTGCCGGTCCCGGCGATCCCGATCTGCTGACTTTTCGCGCGCTGCGTCTGATGCAAAAAGCGGATGTGGTGGTGTACGACAACCTGGTGTCCAAGCCCATCGTCGACATGACGCGGCGCGATGCCGAGCGTATTTTCGTCGGCAAGCAGCGCGCCGATCACACCTTGCGCCAGGAAGAAATCAACGAATTGCTGGTGCGTCTGGCCAAGCAGGGCAAACGTGTGGTGCGTCTCAAGGGCGGCGACCCGTTTATCTTTGGGCGCGGCGGCGAAGAGATCGAAACTCTGGCGGCCGAGGGCATTCCGTTCCAGGTCGTACCCGGTATTACGGCGGCGTCGGGAGTGGCGTCTTATGCGGGGATTCCGCTGACACATCGGGACCATGCGCAGGCGTGTATTTTCGTCACCGGTCATCTCAAAGACGGTTCGATGAACCTCGATTGGGAGCAGCTTGCCCGCCCCCGGCAGACGGTGGTGGTGTACATGGGCTTGCACGGTTTGGAAACGTTGTGTACCGAACTGGTGAAACACGGCATGCCGGACAGCACCCCGATTGCCATCGTGCAGCAAGGTACGACTCCGAACCAGCGCGTCATCACCGGAACGCTGGCCACGCTGCCCGCCATCGCGGCACGTGAACAGCCGCAGGCGCCGACGCTCATTATCATCGGCGGTGTGGTCACGCTCAGAGAGAAACTGGCTTGGTTCCATCCGCAAGGATAGAGCCGGAGCGTTCAACGGGTGGATCGCGGAATGTTGCCATGAGCCATTTACTCAGTCTGACCCGTGCAGCAAGATTGGTGGGTGTGAGCCGCGCCGACCTGCAAAAAAAAATACAGAGCGGGGAAATGTTTTCCTTCGATGGCAACGTTGCCATCGATGAGTTGCTGGTGTGTTTTCCCGATGCGCAGTTGGAAGACACGGCGGAGTACAAACGCGTCACACAGATCAAGGAACGCGCCTTCGGCAAACGGGTGTTCGAGCGTGCTTTGCCCGATGCGGAAGTACTCGCGGCACGCCTGACTGAATTGAGCACAACCCTGGCGGGCAGCCAAATGCAGTTGAAACAATTCAACGAATTGCTGGGAAAGTTGTGGGACAAGCTGGGTGAAATGGAAGGGCAAAGCCAGGGCGAAGCACGCACCGGAATGGTGAATCTGAAATGTTGGATCAAACAGGAAATTGCGGCCGCGATGGAACCCGGATTCAGTAATCCGCTGCTGGTTAAAAACGGCATCCTGAGTGTGATGGCGGCACAAGTGACGCTGCTTCCCAGCCGCCAGGATTTTTTGGTGGAGGGTCAGGACAGTTTGCTGGAAGCGGCCATGCGCGCAGGTCTTTCGCTCAACTATGGTTGCAGCGGCGGCAATTGCGGATTGTGCAAAGGCAAGGTGGTGTCGGGGCAGGTGAAGAAAACGCGCCACCACGATTTCATGCTTACGGATTCCGAGAAGGCGCAAGGCATCGTATTGATGTGCAGCAATACCGCCGTCAGCGACATCACGCTGGAAGCCTCTGTCACGGGCGGTGTACAGGACATCCCGTTCCAGCAGATCGCCGCGACGGTAAAAGCCGAAGCACTGCTGACCGATGAGGTTTTGTTGTTACATCTGCAAACACCGCGTAGCCAGCGCCTGCGTTTTCTGGCGGGACAGAAGGTGACGTTACGCGTCGGCCAGTCGTTCACTGCCGAGCTGCCAATCGCCAGTTGCCCGTGCGACGACCGCAATCTGCTTTTCCATGTGCGCAGACAAGCGGGAAATCTCTTCTCTGACTATGTGTTCGGGCGTTTGAAGGCTGGCGAGGGGGTGGAAGTGGAGGGGCCGCAAGGCGAGTTCATCCTGCATGAGAAGTCGGAGCGCCCCCTGTATTTCTTTGCTTTCGATGGCGGCTTTGCGCCGATCAAAAGTCTGGTCGAACATGCCATGTCACTGGAAGTCGAGACCATCCATCTGCACTGGATCGCTTCCGGTCCGGAGCAACTGTATCTGCCCAATGTGGGGCGCGCGTGGGGAGATGCCCTGGATGACTTCCATTATTCGGAGCATATGACCGGCTTCGATCTGCGCGTGTTCAACGCGAAACGCGAAGCGCAGCTGCTGCACCATCTGCAAGCGATGACCGATACGGACCCGGCGATGACGCAGGGCGATGTCTATCTGGCCGGACCTGAAGCCGCGATTGGCGTGGCAGAACAGTTCTTTTTGAGTCGTGGCATGCCCAAATCGCGTGTCTTTATTGAAGTCGTTAGATGAACTTACCAAGGAGAAGCGTGATGCGAATCAAGAATCTGTTGTTGTCTGCCTTATTGATGTTTGTCACCAGCGCGACATTTGCGGCTGACGCTTTGCTGAAGCCCTTCGTTCTGGCTTCCAAGAGTGCCGGAACGGTTGCCGAAAAGGCGGCACAAGTCAAAACCGCACTGACCGGTGCGGGGTTCACCCTCGCCGGTGAATATTCTCCCTATTCAGGTTCGCAGGTCATCATCGTCACCAACGATGAGCTAAAGAATAATGCTGCCGCCAGCGAGTTCGGCGGCTACGGCGCGGTACAGCGCGTGTCCATCAGCGAGGCCGGAAACTCAGTGCAGGTGAGCTACACCAACCCGGTCTACATGTCGCACGTGTATCGTATGAAGGGCGATCTGGCTGCGGTATCCGCCTCATTGGCCAATGCATTGGGCAGAGTGGAAGAGTTCGGCGCGCAAGGCATGACCGCCAAACAGGCGCGCAAATATCATTACACCTTCGGCATGGAATATTTCGATGAACCCAGCATCCTGGCCGAGTACGCAAGTTACGAGGAAGCGGCGCAAGCAGTGGATGCGAAACTGGCGAACAACAAGAACGGCGTGAGCAAGGTCTACCGTGTCGATGTGACCGGCAAGAAGGAAAGCGTGTTCGGCGTGGCGATGAAAGGCAGCGGCGACAGCAAATATAGGGATGACCGCTTCATCATGTCGGAGATCGATTTCCGCGACCTGAAATCCACCGCCCATCTGCCTTATGAAGTGTTGGTCTCGGGCAACAAGGTCTACGCGCTGTATGCACGTTTCCGTATCGCCATCGACTTCCCCGATCTCAGCATGATGGGCAGCAACAGTTTTATGAACATCATGAAGACACCTGAAGCGATCCGCGAGGCATTGCAAAAGACAGTTCAGAAATAAAAAGCCAAGAGGGGATTCGATGAGCACAGCATTATTCGAGGCAGTAAAGGTTGGTGACGCGAAGACGGTGCAGCAGTTGCTGTCTGCCGGGGCGGATGTCAACGCCTGTGACGAAGCCGGCTGGACACCTCTGGCTAGGGCGGTGTACTGCCAAGAGTTGCGGCACGGTTTTCTGGATGTCGTGCAAGTGTTGGTCGGTGCGGGGGCGAACCTTGAAGCGGCCATCGCGTATGGCGTGCGCCCTTTGATGCTGGCGGCCGGTTATGGCGAAACAGACATCGTCGAATTTTTGATCCAGTCCGGAGCCGATGTCCTGGCCAAGAACGAAGGTGGCTACACCGCGCTGATGATGGTGAAACAGAAACATTATGTGGATGTTGTCAATCTGCTGCACGAGGCCGAGCAATTGGCCGGATTGGGCGAAGGCAGTTGTGCCAGCAAGAATGCGCCCAACGTCAACGTCATCAACTTTATGAAGCGCACGTAATATTCAACCGGAAAATCATGGCCTATTTCATCTACCGTATTAAAACGCACCCCATCAGGTTGCTGGAAAAACTGGAACAACACGAGGCCTATGGCACGGCATCGCAACGCGTCAAACAATTGCGCGAGGCCGAGGTGGCAACGGGGTCACCGGCACTCATCAAGATGATTCATGCCGACAGTGAATTACATGCCGAAGACTTGCTGAATCAGGTGCGTGAACCCGCCCCGGAGTTGGGCGACGACTGACTTTTTGCATGGATGAATCCGCGTACAAACAGACACGCTCATCATGGTCCGAACGCGTCTGTGTATTTGAAAAAACCGTACTCACAAAATGTGTGTATTGTTCCCGGGTCGAGAAACACAACCTGGCTGAACGACGAGATCGTGGCGTGTGATGCCGAGGAATACAAAGCGCGTTGCACTTCGTTATACCGTTTGCTGCGTTCCAACTTCAGCTTTGTTTTGGGCGTGGCTCACCTCGACGAGCCACTGACTCATGCGCAAGAGATGCGTCTGCAATGCGGCGGTCTGAAAGGGCTGCAATTCATAGTGGACGGGAGCAAAGAAGTGGGTGATGTGGTGCAACTGTTCGATGCGTCACAGCAAAAATATGGGGCGATAGAACAACTGCCGTTTCAGCAGATCGTGTTGGCGGCGAAGACGCACTACCACTACAGACGATGAGAGCAGTCCAAGGGTCGCCAGGTCATTGCAGACAAGCGGCAAACTGAATTATTCCGGCATGCAGAGGTGCCGGGTTTAATCAAAAAGGAATGATTAATGAGCATTAAAGAAGCGGATGTACAGAGTGCGTTGAAGAATCTGATCGATCCGAATACGAAGAAGGATTTCGTCAGCGGCAAATCGGTGAAGAACATCAAAGTGAATGGCAATGATGTGTCCTTGGATATCCTGCTGGGCTATCCCGCCAAGAGCGTCTGGGGCGAGATACAAAGCTTGGTGGAAGGCTATCTCAAGGCCTCCTTGGCTGGCGTGGGTAACGTCAAGGCCAACGTCAGTAGCAAGGTCGTGCCGCATGCGGTGCAGCGCGGCGTGAAACTGGTGGACGGTGTGAAGAACATCATCGCGGTCGCCAGCGGCAAAGGCGGGGTGGGCAAGAGCACCACGGCGGTCAATCTGGCACTGGCACTGGCTGCTGAAGGTGCGCGCGTCGGTATCATGGATGCAGATATTTATGGCCCATCACAACCAACCATGTTGGGCATCAGCGGCAATCCCGACTCTCCGGACGGAAAGATGATGAACCCGATGACCAACCATGGCCTGCAAGTCATGTCTATCGGATTCCTGATCGATGCTGACACGCCGATGATCTGGCGCGGCCCGATGGCGACGCAAGCGTTGGACCAACTCCTACGCCAGACCAAGTGGGACAACCTCGACTATCTGGTGGTGGACTTGCCCCCCGGCACGGGCGACATCCAACTTTCGCTGGCACAGACCGTACCCGTCACCGGTTCTATCATCGTCACCACGCCGCAGGACATCGCGCTGATGGATGCGCGCAAGGGACTCAAGATGTTTGAGAAGGTGGATGTGAAGATCATCGGCATTGTGGAGAACATGAGTACCCATATCTGCTCCAACTGCGGTCACGAAGAACATATCTTCGGAGCGGGCGGTGGCGAGAAGATGTGCGCCGATTACAGTGTGGAGTTCTTGGGCGGCTTGCCGTTGGACATCCGTATCCGCGAACAGTCCGACTCAGGGACGCCGACCGTGGTGGCCGCACCGGACAGCAATCTCACCAAGGTCTATCAACAGATCGCGCGCCGCGTGGCAGTGAAGATCGCCGATATGGCGCAAGACCACAGCGCGGTCTTCCCCAAGATCGTGGTACAGAACACCTGACCATGACGCAGTTCTCGCCCTTGCAGGATCGCTTCGGCCGCCGTATCGACTATCTCCGGTTGTCGGTCACCGACCGTTGTGACATGCGTTGCAGCTATTGCATGCCGCAGGGGTTCGGCGATTACGAAGAGCCTGAGGATTGGCTGACCTTCGACGAGATCGAAAGAGTCGTCGCATCTTTCGCGCGCATGGGCACTTCGCGTTTCCGTATCACCGGGGGCGAACCTTTGTTGCGGCGCGACTTGAGCGGCTTGGCGGCGCGGCTGTCGTCTCTGGAGGGTGTGACGGACATGTCACTCAGCACCAATGGCACGCAGTTGGCGCGTCATGCGGCGGCACTTAAAAAGTCAGGCATCACCCGGCTCAATGTGAGTCTCGATTCTCTATGTGCGGAGCGATTGCACAGCATCACGCGACGCGACGCGCTGGCACAGATACTGGACGGTCTGCTGGTGGCGAAGTCATGCGGTTTCGCACCGATCAAGATCAACATGGTGGTGATGGCGGGAATCAACGAGGACGAGATCGAGGATATGGCGGACTATTGCTTCCGCCATGATTTCGTTCTGCGTCTGATCGAAACCATGCCGATGGGCGAGACCGGCCGCAATTCTGGCTATGTCGATCTGCAACCTATCCGTCAACGCTTGCAAGCGCGTTTCGGTCTGGTAGATGGACTGGTTCGTGGCGGGGGGCCCGCACGTTATTTGGTGTCACCCGATGGAGAAGGTAGCATCGGTTTCATCACACCCATGTCGCAACACTTTTGCGAGACCTGCAATCGTGTGCGCTTGTCGGTGGATGGCACGCTCTATCTTTGCCTGGGGCAAGAGAACCAATTCGCGTTGCGCCCTTTGTTGCGCGACGGTATCAGTGATCACGAACTGGATGCGGCGATCCGTAGTGCCATCGAACTGAAGCCGGAGCGCCACGAGTTCCGTGAGCAACCCGGCAAGCTCATCCGCGTGATGTCGATGACCGGAGGTTGAACCTTGTCTGACCAAATCAAAATGTCTGATGGCTTGACCCACTTTTCCGAATCGGGGCGTGCACGTATGGTGGACGTCTCCGAAAAACCCTCTACCCAGCGCGTCGCTATCGCCAGCGGCATCCTGCGTATGCAACTGGCTACCTTGGAGCGCATCCGCGCAGGCGGCATCGCCAAGGGCGATGTGTTGACGGTGGCCGATGTGGGCGCGGTGATGGCCGCCAAGCACACACCCGACATCATCCCCATGTGCCACTCCATCGCCCTGAGCGGTGTGGACGTGGTGTTCAGCGAGATCGTCGAACCTGATGCGCAGGGGTGTGTGGGCATCAAAGCCGTGGTCACAGCGACCTGCGTAGGACAAACGGGCGTCGAGATGGAAGCCCTGTGCGCCGCCAACGTGGCGCTGCTCACCATCTACGACATGTGCAAAGCGATAGACCGTGGCATGCGCATCGAGAACGTACAATTGGAAGAGAAACGCGGCGGCAAGAGCGGCGTGTGGAAGCGTGGAGAGATGGAATGAATTTAAGTAGCACGGATGTGCAAATGGCAAACAGGCCGTTCGCCCTGAGTAGCCCGCGCAGTGGGCGTATCGAAGCCTGTCCTGAGTCTCGTCGAAGGGGGAGCGTTGCGAAGCAACGGCGGAATAGGAAATGATCAAGGTTCTATTCTTCGGCCCCGTAGCAGACCGGATAGGCCAGCGTGAGATACAACTGGATTTCACCGAGGGCATGACCCTGCACGACATCACGCACAAGATCGGCATGTTGCACCCGGGCGCACTCAACATCGTCAGTTTCATCGCTATCAATCAGCAACAGGTGCGGGACAAGCAGATGGCGCTTAACGACAACGACGAGATCGCGCTCATGGCGAAGTTCTCAGGGGGTTGAGATGAAATTCAAATTTCAACAACACCGTCATTCCGGCGCAGGCCGGAATCCAGCCCGTCAAATACATTCCTGCGTAGCAGGACAATATGCTGTTTTGTCCGCTTCGCTGGGTCATTGTCTTTGCTGGATTCCGGCCTGCGCCGGAATGACGCTGGAGGTTAAATGAGCGACCCCGTCCGCATCCAGCAGGAAGATTTCTCGCAGGACGCCGAGATCGCCGCACTGAAATCCAGCTCGTTGCGCATCGGCGGTATCGCCACCTTCCTCGGTTGCGCGCGCGATTTTTCCGAAGGGCGCGACGTCAGCGAGATCAGCTTCGAAGCCTACGGCAGCATGGCGCTGGCCGAGATGCGCACGCTGCGAGAGGAAGCCATCGCCAGATTCGACCTGCTAGATGCGCGCATCGTGCATCGAGTCACGACAGTGAAGGCGGGCGACAACATTGTATTCATCGTGGCCGGAGCCGAACACCGCGCCGCTGCCTTTGATGCCTGCCGCTGGATGATCGACGAACTCAAACAGCGCGTGCCGATCTGGAAGAAAGAAATCACGTCAGATGGTGAGGCGTGGGTGACGCAGCATCCCTAACTTTGTGCTTTCGATTGTTGTTGACATGGAAATGACACTTACACAGAAATTTTGGGTGGTAATGACGTTCTTGGCAATCGGACCGCCAGTGGGCTCTTTGGTGTTTGCACCAATGTTTCTGTTTGGTGCTTTTATAAATATAGATCCGGTGGGCACTGCTCTGGGTTTCATAGTTATTTTTCTATTCTCATACTTGTTTGGGTTGTTGCCGGCTGGGTTGGTAGGAATGTTCTTCATGCTGGGGACAGCACGGCTATTTTCTGTTGACAAGAAAATGACCAATAATCAAGCAATCCTTCTTGGTGCGGCATCAGGGTTAATCGCGGCAATGATTTTCTTTGTGGTTCTTGAGATGATGACCACGGCGTTTGCATATGAGGGATGGAAAAAATCTATTTACTTTGATCTTATTCTTGGACTTGTTGCCGGCGGAGTTTGCGGTCGTTTAGTGTTGAGGGTGTTGAATAATCCGGAAAGCTGCCCACAAATTTCCAAGGAAAGAATTGGACAGTGGGCTATTTCTATTGGATTTATTGCACTATTCTTTGGCGCTGCTGCATTGATGCAAAATTGAAATTCAGATGAATATTATCTCCATTGTCAGCCACTCCGGTTCCGGCAAAACAACAATGATCGAGAAGCTGGCGCGCGAATTGACGCTGCGCGGCTTGCGCGTGGCGACCATCAAGCACGCACATCACACGGCGCAACTTGATTTCATAACCTTAGCGCCGGAGTCGAATTGTTTTCGAGGTGATCATTAGGTTCTAAAGCACTGCAATTTCTTCGCGTTCCCCGAGGTCTTTGTCGATGCTTGACCGTCCCAAATCTGGTCTATAAACTGGTCTATATGGTTATTCTCATGCGGGGTGTGTTATGAAAACTTCAGTCGGTTCTTATCAAGCCAAGACAAAACTGCCCGAGCTGTTGCGGCAGGTGCAGATGGGCAAGAGTTTTACCATCACCAATCGTGGCGATGCCATTGCCGATCTTGTTCCGAGTGCCAAGTTGCCGCGCGACAAGCGGGAGAGCATTGAGAAGATGAAGGCTTTTATGAAGGCCGAGCCCGTGCACGGGGTCGATCTAAAGGCGCTGATAGTTGCAGGCCGCAAATGAATTTCGTTATCGATAACTCGGTGGTGATGCGCTGGTTCTTCGGTGACGGTAAGCCGCAGGACTTGCGCTATGCCAGAGGTGTGTTGGATGCGATGCAAACGGCTAATGCAATCGTTCCGTCGGTGTGGGGGCTGGAGATCGCCAACGTTATCAGCCGAGCCGAGGCGCAAGGATTGGTGACTGAGGCGCGTAGCGAGGTGTTCCTTGAGATGTTGATTGGTCTTGCGATCGAGGTGGATAGAGGAGGTGTCGATCTCTCCTTGTCGAGTACGCTCAATCTGGCACGCCGATATAAGTTGTCGTCTTACGATGCTTCTTATCTGGAATTGGCTTTGCGGCAGGGTGTGGCGCTTGCGACGTTGGATGCCGACCTGCGCAAGGCGGCCAAAAAGGCGGGCGTGGTAATTTTTCAGATTTGACGTGAATAATAGGGACAGACCATGGTTTCAGAGCCTCGACGCTTGCCGCTGGATGATCGACGAACTGAAACAGCGCGTGCCGATCTGGAAGAATGAGATCACGCCGCAGGGGGAAGCATGGGTCAATCCCCATCCGTAGATAGTGTGGAGCACTGCTGGGTTCATTAGGAAATACGAGTTGTGTGCACACAATCGGCCGGAGACTGACGTTCACAAGTGGCTAGTTTAGGGCTGCGAAATAGCGATACTCCAATTCTAGATGCTTACAGGAATCTGCGATTCATTCAAAGCCATCGCTATGCCTCTACTATCTCTTGATGGATCGGATCTCACCCAGTGCCTTGCGCAACACAAATAACGCTGAACGCAAAAAGAGTGCGGCCAGCGCCAATCCAACCAGAATGTCAGGCCAGCCCGAATGGGTGAGCCATACTCCAATGGCGGCAAACAAGACCGAGATGTTCGCAATAATGTCGTTGCGCGAGCACAGCCAGACCGAGCTCATGTTGATGTCGTCCGTGCGGTGTCGCCACAGCAGATAAAAACACAAGCTGTTCGCGACAAGAGCAAGCAAGCCGATCGCACCGATAGCTTCGAACACGGGAAGCTGAGGATAGACGATGCGGTAGATAGCTTGGCCCAGTACGAAGAGTCCGAATCCCGCCATGATGGTTCCCTTGAATAACGCAGCCTTGGCTTTCATAGCCGCCCCGCGTGCCACGACATACAGGCTGAAGCCGTACACCAGCGCATCGCCCAGCATGTCCAGTGAATCTGCCACCAGCGAGATCGAGTTCCCGAGCAGCCCCGCCATGAGTTCGACGACGAACATGACGGCATTGATAGCCAACACGATCTTCAGCGTTGCGCTTTGACGACTGCGCAGCGCGTCGATCTCACAGGCTTTGTCGTTGCAGCAATTGGCCATAAAGTCCTCCGCTAGTGACGCAACACTTTGACATTCTCTGATATCGCCGCCGCCGCAATTTCAATCTCCTCGGGCGTCGTCATGCTTCCCACCGAAAACCTGACGGCTCCGCGCGCACGATCCGTATCGCATCCCATCGCTGCAAGTACGCCGCTTACTTTATCCGATTCGGAATGACATGCCGATCCCACAGAAGCAACGACTTGGTCGGCGACGCGGGACAGCAACTCGCGCCCGGAGATTCCCGGAAATGAGACGTGCAGGGTGTTGGGCAGGCGCTCGGTCGGATGGCCGTTGAGTACAAGACCGGGAACGGTCGCGGCGAGTCGTTCATGCAGCACATCTCGCAGCTTCCGCAATTGCTGTGTCGTGGTTGGAAGATATTTTTTCGCAAGCCTTGCCGCTTCGCCCAAGCCGACGATCAGCGGAACGTTCTCGGTGCCCGGTCGCAGGCCATGCTCCTGATCGGCCCCAAACAGGATAGCCTTGATCGGCGTTCCTGATCTGACGTACAGCGCACCTACCCCCTTAGTCGCATAGAACTTGTGACCCGCCAGCGTCAGCAGATCGACTCCCAGCGCATCGACATCGATCTCGATCTTGCCGGCAGACTGCGCGGCATCGGTGTGGAACAGCACGCCCATCGGTTTGATGAGGCGCGCGATCTCGGCAATGGGTTGTATCGTGCCGACTTCATTGTTGGCGTGCATGATCGACACTAGTGCCGTATCGGGACGCACGACTGCGGCAACAGCAGGGGGATCGACACGACCGTAACCATCCACCGGCACCTCGGTCAAGTCCCAGCCCATGTCGCGCAGGTGTTGCGCCGGTTGCATCACTGCCGGATGTTCGATCGCGCTGACGACAAGATGTCGCTTCGTTTGATCTAGTGCTCTCGCAACGCCGAGCAGAGCCAGGTTGTTGGCCTCGGTCGCGCTGCCGGTGAAAACGATCTCGTCCGGCTTGGCACGGATGAGATCGGCTACCGATGCACGCGCTTCGGCGACGGCCTGCCGCGCAAACAAGCCATACACATGTGACGATGAAGGATTGCCGAAGTGTACGTCCAAAAACGGCTGGATCGCATCGGCCACCTCCAGCGCGACGGGTGTGGTGGCGTTGTAATCGAGATAGATTGGTGGATTCATTATGCAGATTTCTCCAGTAGTCGCAGTCGCCGTCCGAGGGGTAAGGTGGAGGACAACAGGGCAATGGCAAGTAAAGGCACTACTGTCAGGTTCAAAGTGATCCAACCAAACCGTTCATAGAGCCATCCGGCAGAAAGTGTAGCTAGAGCGGCCAATCCGAAAATAATAAATTCATTGATTGCCTGGACTTTCAATTGCTCGGATGGGCGATATGTTTGAGTGAGCAGTGATGTCCCGCCGATGAAAGCGAAGTTCCATCCCACCCCCAACAGGATGAGTGCCGACAGGAAATGAAGGAAATCAAATCCAAGAAGAGTAATGCTGACATGGCCCAGCAGAAGAGCGAAACCGATCTGCATGATTCTTGGTGCACCGTAACGTTTGATCAACGAACCGGTGAAAAAAGAAGGAGCGAACATCCCGACGACGTGCCATTGGATCACCGGCGTGACGCTTGCACCCTGCAAACCGCAGCCCAGTATGGCCAATGGGGTTGCCGTCATCACCATGATCATCACGGCATACCCGATGGCTGCGCCAAAAATGGAAGCCTGCAATGTGGGTTGCGCGAAGATTTCCCTTAGAGGGCGCGGAACTTCAAAGCGTGGGATTGCAATTGGTTTGAGCTTAACCTGCGAAAGTAATGCAAGTGCGCCCAAGCTGAGCATCGCCTGTGCAAGATAGGAACCGACGAATAGATTACCGTCAATCCAGTTCCGCCCCCATTGTCCAAGTTGTGGCCCAAGGAAAGCGGCGACGACACCTCCCGCGATTACCCACGAGATCGCCCGACTAGCATGACTTGCCGCTGTGGCCTCCACGGCAGCAAAGCGATAGTAATTGGCAAATCCTTGATAGCTACCCAGGAGAAAATGACCTATGACGAATAGCGCGAATGATTGCTGTTGGAGTGCGAACGCGCACAACAAACTACCGCCAAATCCGAGGGTGGCGCCAATCAAAAATCCTGCGCGGCGCCCAAAGTATCGCATCAAGATGGCTGCCGGCAATGATGTGATTGCCGTACCGATCACCATCATGGCAATGGGCAACGTGGCCAGACTTTTGTCCGGCGCAAGTACACCACCGAGAATCGCTCCGAGTGCCATCGACATCACAATGGCCGATAGCATCAGTGCCTGACTGAACGCTAGGAGCAAAACATTACGTTGGCCCGTGAACATATGTTTTTTCCTGTCTTACGTGTCAGCGTAGTTCGGAATTGGAAGAAGACATCGTTTGGGGCATCATCCGTCCGATCATTTTCCCTGCGCGGTATAGGCGCAACTCCCCCGGCTGAAAGGTAGTCCACGCTGCATTCTCATCCAGCGGTTCGGTGGCGACCAAGACACTGTTGCCTTGAGTGGCGTCGGATTGGTCTGAACCGGAGCGTTGCAAATAATGCAGCCGGTCATGTCCGTAGGCGATCAGGTGCTCCCCGTCCGACATCAGAAAATTGAATTTTCCGAGTGAGGCAACCAGCCCGCTTACCGTCGCCAGATTTTCCAACCAGGTGGAAGGGGCAGCGGAAGGCGTGCCGTGAAAATGTTCAGCGATACGACCGAGCAGGTGGCAGAAAGCATATTCGGAGTCCGTTCTGCCCGTGGGGCAGCAGACTGGATTGTTACTCGACATCTCTATTTCCACAATGTCCGGCACCATGCCATTGTGGGCGAACACCCATTCTTTGCCGCAGCACACTTGCTGGAACGGATGGGTATTGCCCATGTTGATGACGGGAGGAAAACTCGCCTTGCGGATGTGAGCGATAACCAAGCTGGAAATAGTGGTGTCGCACAATTGTTCAAACAAAGTGCTCTGATGCGCCGGGGCAGGCTCCTTGACAAGGCGAAACGCCCCGTTGACCTGCCATGCTATCCCCCATCCGTCAGGATTGCCCGACGCTTGGCTGCCGCGCAAACGAAACGCGTTGAGTTCCTGATTCGCAGCCACGGGTTGGTCGGACGAAATGCCAAAGAGTTCGCACATAGGCTTACCTTATCGGTATTTACGCAGATACCAAGATTCGAAGAACGACTTGGCATGATGCATCAGACTGAGGGGAGGTAAAGACAACTCCCCATCAGGTGTACGCCGCACCATCATGCCGGCATCCAGGCTGTCTACGATGCAGAACAGTTCCACCTTGAATGTCTTCTCTGGATTTCCGCCATCCAGTTCCGTCAGCAGATTCTCCGCTGCCGTTTCTCCTTGCAGGTCGGCCATGTGCGCCTGCTTGGGCATCCAGTCCGGCCCCGGGAAACTGCCGGAATCGCCCACGACATACACCGCAGGCATGCCTTCGACACGGCACTGCGCATCAGCTTTGATGAGTCCGCCCGGGGAGCGCGGCAGGCCGGTCTGGTCGAACCAGGCGTTGCCGGTCAGGCCCGGCATGAAGATGATGAGGTCGGTAGAGAACTCGCCGCCCTCGGTCTTCACTTTGTCTGCTTCAAAACCGACCAATTTCTGACCGAGTTGTTTTTTGATGCCGCGCTTATCCATCTCAGCCATCAGGCGTTGTACTGCACGTTCTCCAAGGCGGTTGCCGGGGTTGGGCATGGGGTTGAAGAAGGTTAGGCCGATTTTGTCTCGACGCCCTTCGCGGCGCAATTGGGTATCCAGACCGAACAGGAATTCGAAGATCGGGCCGCCGCGCATGGCGCTCGGCTCGTTCGGGTTGCCCGCGAATCCGAGCGCGATGTTTCCCTGTTCGAGCGCGGCTACTCGGTCGCGAATCTTTTCTGCGGCAGCGATCCCTTCGCACGGCAAGATGGCGTGTTCGATGCCAGGCAGTTTTTTGATGAAGCGTCCGCCGCTGGCGATGATGAGTCCTTCGTTCACCACCTTGCCATTGCTGGTCAACACGGTGCGCCCGCCGTTCTCCAGCCCGGTCGCTTCGCCTGCGAAGAAGCGGATGCGGTAGTCGCGCAGGAAACGTTCGAGCGGAATACGCACGTCCTCCGCTTTACGTTTGCCAGAGGGTATCCAGATCAGGCTCGGCAGAAAGATCAGCTCCGCCTTGGGTGCGATGAGAGTGATCTCGGCATCCGCATCAAGCGCGCGTAATTTGTGTGCCGCCGACAGCGCGGCAAAACCGGCACCGATGATGGAAATCTGTTTCATGTTTGAGCTCCTGTTGATTGCGGATTGATGCGTGGATGCGTCTCTTCTCCGAACAGCCAGAGAATACTTCCAGAGAGGAACATTGAAACAGCGACGAACCAGAACGCCGCCTCCACCGATCCGCTGAAATGCGCCGCGATGCCTAAACCCAGCGCGCCGATGCCGTAACCCAAGTCGCGCCAGAAGCGGTAGATGCCGATGGCCGAGCCGCGCCAGTTGGGATGCGAGATGTCGGCCACGGCAGCGGAAAGGTTGGGATACAGCAGCGCCATACCGAGGCCGGAGACGGCGGCGGACAGCGACCACCAGACCATGCCATCCTGCAACAGCATCATCGCCACACCCGCGCCGCAGATCCACATGCCCCACACATTGGGTTTGTGCCGCCCGATATGGTCGGACAATTTGCCAGTGAAGAATTGCGAGCCGCCCCAGACGAAACCATAGACACCGACTACCCAGCCGATGTCGGGCAGGCTCAAACCTCGCTGATACAGATACACCGGATAGAACACCCACACCAGCGCATCGACGAACTTCTCCACCAATCCAGCTTGGCTGATGGCGAACAATCGTTTGTCGCGCCATGACACCAGCGTGAACACCTCCCATGTGCTCGGCTGCACACTGATGTTGGTCGGATAGCGCGGCTTGATGGTCGTAGAAGGTGCGGCGGCGTGTTTGGCCGCTTCCAGTTTGGCCCATGGCAAGGTGTCTTTTACCCACAACAAAGTCAGCAGCAAAGCGAGCAATACGGTCGTCATACCAAACAGCAGCAAGCCGCTGCGCGGGCCGAGCATGGTCGCCAGATAGGCGGTGATGATGCCCGCCAGCGCTAATCCCACGTAGCCGGAGAACTCGTTGAGGCCGATGGTCAGGCCGCGCTGGTCGGCACGGGTGATGTCTAGTTTGGAGGTCTGCGTCATCGACCAGGTCAACCCCTGATTGATACCAAGCAACACGGTAGCGGCGACGATCCAACTCCATGAGGGGGCGAAATAGATCAGCAAGGGAATGGGCAGCGCTGCCGCCCAGCCCAGCAGCAACACCTTCTTGCGCCCGATGCGTTCAGACAGCCTTCCGGCCACAAAATTGAGCGTGCCCTTGACCAGACCGAATGCCACCACGAAGGCAGTGAGCAACATGAAGGAATTTTTCGGTACGCCGAATTCGGATTCGGACAATGCCGGCACCACCGTGCGCATCATGCCGATGGTGAAGCCCACCAGCAAAACTTGCAGCAGTTGGTGCAGGAACTGGTCGAGGTTGGCGCGGATGCC
>CAZRZH010000007.1:0-2033 GCA_964604485.1 uncultured Sideroxydans sp. | reverse complement strand
CCGATGGTCGAACTCGGCTTGCCGGACAAACCCGCACCGCACACGCTGCCTGCCTGATGGCCGGGGAAGATCTCGACCTCGTTGGACAAGTGCAGTAGTTTGAAATGAATACTGTCGAACAGTTGTGCGGCCATCTCGTGTTCGCGCCCGAGCAGATCGGGCCGACCGATGGAGCCGACGAACAAGGTATCGCCGGTAATGACGAACCAAGGCAACTCGCCGCGACGCATATCGGTCACCAGCAGGCAGATGCTGTCCGGCGTATGCCCGGGCGTATGCAGCACCTCGACATTGACGTTGCCAAGATTGAGTGACTGACCATCGGTCAGCGGTTCGAATTCGAACTTGACACGACCTTTGTCCGATTCGTGCAGACAGTACGACGCCCCAACCATCTGTGCGAGCTTTCTGCCGCCAGAATAGTGGTCGGCATGCACGTGGGTGTCGATCACGTAATTGATGGTGACGCCCGCTTTCTTCGCTTCCTCGATGTACCACTCCTCATCGCCAGCGACGACATCCACCGCCATGGATTTACCTTTGGTGCCGCAGCCGAAGAAATACGACAGTGAAGATTCTTTTGTTGGTAGTTGTTTGAAGAACATTGCTCGCTCCCTTTTGAATTAAAACACCAGAACTTTGTCTGCCCACACCGTCCACTCGGCCAGTTCAGCCAAGGTACTGCGGTGCGTTCCTGCTGCGATATCGTTCTCGCTCATACCGCGTGCATCCATACAGGTGCCGCAGATTCCGACTTCGCCACCATGCCGGATCACATTGCCGAGCATGGTTTCCACGTTATAGAACCCCGGCGGTACTTTCTGATTACGGTGTGCGGCGGATGCCGCATCGCCGATCAAAAAGACGCGCACGGTGTTGCCTTCCATTTTGGAAACAGCACCCGCCAAACGCAGGCCGTTATAGGTGCGCTCGCTTCCATATGGGCCATCGTTGAGGATATAAAGGTGATTCATGGCGCCCTCCTTGGGTTGATTATCATTCTAGCGAATACTGGAATGATTAAGCTACATCTGTCATTCTGTGTCAAGATAATTTATAGTCGGCACTGCACAATCCAGTAATTGATAGACTAAATACCATGAAAAACGCACGCAAGATTAAAGACCTGCTGTATGAGCAGGTGTCACGCATAGGCAAAGTGTTCTCCAGCCCCAAACGCTTGGAGCTGATCGAACTGCTTTGTCAGGGCGAGAAAACCGTGGAGACGCTGGCGAATGAAGCCTCGATCAGCGTGAAGCTGACCAGCTCGCATTTACGCGAGTTGCGCATGGCGCACTTGGTCGAAACAGAGCGCCAGGGCAAGAACATCTACTACCGCCTCGCCGATAAATCGGTGGCGGACCTTTGGGTGCAGATTCATACACTGGCTGAGGATCGATTGATCGAGCTGCAACTGGCATTGCAGAAGATCGCCACACAACCGGATGATCTGGTTCCGAGCGACCGCGACAGTCTGATGAAAGCAGCGCGCAAGGGCGAAGTGGTTGTGCTTGATGTCAGACCGTCAGAGGAATACCTGAACGCACATCTGCCGTTTGCACGGTCGATTCCGCTGGAAGAGTTGCGCCAGCGCCTGAGTGAACTCCCCAAAGATCGTTCGATAGTCGCGTACTGTCGTGGTCCTTACTGTCTGATGGCGGCGGATGCGGTTGAACTGCTAAGAAAAGAGGGGTACTCAGCCATCCACCTGCGGGAGGGTGTCGCGGAGTGGGCGACTCATAAGTAATTCGTTGTTGGCTGTCCCTGATGCTTTCTTGGGGTCGAGCTTGGTCATCTGACTGCTCTGAATTATCAGTGCTAAACTGGTAATTCAATTTCAAGTTAAATCTAGTTAGCCCATGAGAATCATCTCAATCGTCGGACATTCAGGATGTGGCAAGACTACGCTAATGGTGGCGCTCATTCGCGAGTTGTCACGGCAGGGGCTGCGTGTCGCCACCATCAAGCATGCTCATCACAAAGTGGAACTCGATACGCCCGGCAAGGATAGTTATCGGCATAAGGAAGCGGGT
>CAZRZH010000006.1:0-37403 GCA_964604485.1 uncultured Sideroxydans sp. | reverse complement strand
GACTAAAGTCCTCTTGCTCGCGCCAAGCTAAGCGCGCAACACCAGCAAGGAGGAACGGGCTACGGTTTGTTCCAAGCTTGCTGAATTTGCAAGGCTAAAGCTGACCGGCTAAAGCCGGTGGCTTAAACCTTGTGATCGACAGTTAATCGATTCTGATTGTGTATTACGAACGACGCGTATCGAGCCTATCAACATATCCTGCGCGAGTTGGGTAGAACGCGGTACATCACTTATTCCTATAGTACCGGAAGCATGGTGGCGAACTCTACGATGTGACACGACATTCTTTGCGACTCTAATGCTTGCTGATACTTGCTGATAAGCGCATCGAAACAAATAGAAGTATCGCGGTAACGGCTCCGATAAGGTGACTTAGGGGTACGGGCGCAAACTCTTCTGTACTAACGGCTAATAGGAAAGATTTACCAAGCATCAACTCAACCCCAATCTTGGTGGACACTCCTGCCAACATGGCAGCACACAGCCAATGCCACGATCCTTTCTCAGTCAGTCCGTGCAAGCACAGATATGTAATTGCAGCGGTCACGACACCGGAAAGGCCGGCATAAAAATATATTGCAGGTTCAACTAAGAAAAGAATGATGCCGATGAGCATGGCTGATGAAAGACAAAGCGTTAGGAAAAATCGATAACCGCGAATCTCGATGATCGTTCCCGCGATGAGAAAAGCGAGCAAATTGTAGGCCGCGTGAGTGGTTGATAGATGAACCATGTTGCCGGTTACCAATCTCCACAGTTCGCCGTGAGAAATTGCGGTGCGGTCGTAAATCATCAGTGTTCCCGACTCCGGAACAATGATGATGAGAATCGCACCGGCACAGATCGACAGCGTCGAGAACGGGAATCGCGCTGCGGTCAGGTGCGCTTGTACATCCACATGAAATACCCTCCCAGACCCGCGAGCAATAACAGCGAGATCAAATCTATGCTTCCGCCGCCAGTACCGCCGCCAGTGCGAGCACTGTATTCCGCTGTATGTACAACCTTGAATTCCTGCGGACGCTCCTTCACTTTAGCTTTGAAATTGGTGAGTTGCTCATCCAGATTGACGATCATCTCCTTCGCCGCATCGTCGAAACCTTTGCCGCTATCGGCGCGCAATTCCTCGCTTTGATTGACCAGTGTGGCTGAGCCCTTTATGTGACTCAGGCCAGGTGCGCGGAACAGCATCTTGCGGCTGGTGATGTCGTAGACAACCGCATCAAGCATAGTCTGCGTGTCGTTTTTTTCTCCGGGAATTACATAGGCACCCACGATAGTCCAGTAGGTGAGGCTGAGCTTCCCCTCGTCGGTGAATTGCACCTGATCGTAGGACAGCAACGCGATAACATCTACCCCGTACATCGTGCGTATCTGTTCGAGATTGGCAAAGCTGCCGCCCGGTTTGAGATAAGCAGAGGGGATGATTTCGATTTCCTTGACGAAGGTATATTTCTTGAAGCGATCGGCAACCGATAGCATCAGGTCCGACTTCCTCTTTTCTGTAAGCGCGGGACTGCCATCCTGAAATGACGCAAACGCACCGCTGGATCGCCTGCTGTGCCCTGAACTGTCACTCGGCACGAATGCGATACCCACGCGCAACGGCAGAGTGAGTGTCGGGATGCCAGGCGTGACGACAGGATCCTTGGTGTCCGGGAAAAGATAATCGACCACGCTGGTGGCATTTTTAGTTGTGCCAGTAGCGCAACCACCAATCAAGGCTGCAACAAATACAAAGGTTGCGGACGCAATCAAGAGATTTATGTCTGAACGTTTCATTATGTTCTCCACAAACAGAAAATGACGATGCTAAGAATTTCAATAGATGGTAGCAAATTTATATTTCAACAAAAATATCCCGGTGAAATGTGACCATTCAAAATGTTATTTGACAACTTTGAAATCGGCCGGATTTTCCTTAATTTTTTGCCTGAAGCGAGCAAGCTGTTCTTCAAGATTAATGATCATGTTTTTAGCGGCCTTGTCGAAGCCTTGGTCGCTATCTATACGGAGCTGTTCGGAAAGATTTACGGGAGTTGAAAGGTTTTTAATGTTGCTTGTGCCGGGTGCGCGGAACAGTAACTTGCGGCTCTTTATGTCGTAAACAACCGTATCTATCAGCGTAGAAGTATCGTTCTTTTCCCCAGGGACGATATATAAGCCAGCAATAGTCAAGTAAGTGAGACTTGCCACCCCTTCATCCGTGAACTGTACTTGGTCGAAAGAAAGCAGCGCGATGATATCTACGCCATGTGTGTTGCGAATATGATCCAAGTTGGCGAAGCTTCCTCCTGCAGAAAGGTCGGTTGATGGGATGAGGGCAAAATCCTTGATGAAATCGTATTTCTTGAAGTGGTCAGCGACTTCCTGCATGAGTGCTGTCTTCTTTGCTTCAGTCAATACAAATGTAGAGTTGAAAATTTTACCGCTGCCATGTTCATAGCTCCCACCGCCCTCACCTGGAACAAAAGCGATGCCGACTCGTATCGGCAGAGTTAGCACTGGTGTGCTTGGCGTAATGATGAGTTCTTTGGAGTTTGGATAAAGATAATCGACGGTACGTGTGCCATGCTGAGCCGTGCCTGTGCAGCCGCCAATCAAGGTAAAAACAAGCAAAGAAACGAAAAGATTTATTTGTATCATCGTGTTCTCCGTAATCAAAATCTATGAAGTGGGTAATTCCAAAGTGTCTTGCCCAGACATTACTCTACAACTTTGAATTCAGTTGGGTGCTCCTTCACCTTTTCCCTGAAGAGTGCAAGCTGCTCATCAAGGTTAGTGATCATTGATTTCACTGCTTCATTGAATCCTTCGTCGCTATCTGTACGAGCCTGCTCGCTCATGTTGGCCGGTGTGGCAATGCCTTTAATGTGGCTTGTACCGGGGGCCCTAAAAAGCAATTTGCGGCTCTTAATATCAAAAATGGTTGCATCAAGCATGGTATGTGTGTCGTTCTTTGTGCCGGGAATGATATAGGCACCAACGATGGTCCAGTAGGTAAGGCTGAGTACACCATCGTCAGTGAACTGCACTTGGTCGTAGGAAAGCAACGCGATAACGTTCACGCCGTACAAGGCACGAATACGATCCAGGTTTGCGAAACTGCCGCTAGGGATGAGATCGTCAGATGGGATGATCTGGATTTCTTTGACAAATGAATATTGCTTGAAGTGTTCCGTAACCTCCTGCATGAGAGCCAATTTTCTCTTCTCGGTCAATGCAAAATCGCCATGCGGCATTCTACCTTCTGTGAAAGGATCCGCTTCCCAAAATTCGCGAATTCCACGACCATAATTTCCACCACCTTTGCCAGGTACAAAGGCGATACCTACCTTCAGCGGCAGTGTTAATACGGGAATGCCTGGTGTAACGATGGGAGCGGAAGTATCGGGATAAAGAAAATCTACAGTACTGGTAACATGCTTAGTCGAATTGGTCGAATGCCAGGCGCATCCACCGAACAATGCAACGATAAACAGAGAAATAAGAATTCGTATTGAAAGGTTTATAAACGCACGTTCCATTCTGTTCCCCTAGTCTGACTCAAGTATGAAGCGAACTCTCAAATAGAAAAAATCAGATTCGAATTCATGTTCATTGGCCCGTGACAGTTGGCGCATTCTCCACCACGTATTATTTATTTGCAAACCAATCATTCCCCGTACAAAGCCCAACTCAATATGATCATCAAAACTTTCCCGGGTAGTGCCTTCCACCTGCAGCAGTCTTTCGAACCGTCTGGCGATCCGTTGAAGCGATCGTTGCATATTGTAAATAGAATTGACAATTTGTAAGTTACAGGCAAAATCGCAGTCATGATCAACCGCTCCGCCACTGCCACACTAAAGCAGCTCGCCACCTGGTATCCGGCCGTGGCTCTTACCGGCCCCCGGCAGGCAGGCAAAACTACGCTGGCTCAGGCCGTGTTTCCTGATAAGCCCTACCGGTCTTTGGAAGATCCCGACCAGCGCGAATTTGCGCTGAACGATCCGCGCGGATTTCTCGCACAGTTTCCGGATGGGGCGATTCTGGATGAGGTGCAACGGTCACCGGAATTATTTTCCTACCTGCAAACTCGTCTGGATGCGGATCGTCGTATGGGGTTGTTCATACTGACTGGCTCGCAGCAGTTCAGCCTGAACCAGAGTATTTCCCAGTCGCTGGCGGGAAGGGTGGGCTATCTGCACTTGTTGCCGTTTGCGCATGAAGAGTTGCTTGCCGGGTTCGCGCCAAAAAACCTCGAAGCCATGCTGCTGCAAGGTTTTTATCCGCCGATGTTCGACCGGGGAATTCCACCGCACATCTGGTATGCCGATTACGTTGCCACTTATATCGAGCGCGATTTGCGCCAGCTCATCAATGTGCGCGACTTGGCGGCGTTCCAGCGTTTCCTGCGCATGTGCGCAGCCCGCACCGGGCAGTTGCTCAACCTCTCCGCACTGGCGGCAGATTGCGGCATCACGCACAACACGGCGAAAAGCTGGATTTCCATTCTTGAGGCAAGTTATTTGGTCGTGTTGCTGCCGCCGTGGCATCGCAATCTGGGCAAACGGCTGGTCAAAACACCCAAGCTGTATTTCCTCGACACCGGACTGGCGGCATGGCTGGCCGGCGTGCGCAAAGCTGGCGATCTGGAGTTGGGCAGCATGCGCGGCGCACTGTTTGAAACCTGGGTGGTGAGCGAATTGACCAAACACCTGTGCAACCATGCCTTGCCCAACCGCCTGTATTTTTGGCGTGACAGCACGGGACACGAAGTTGATTTACTGGTGGAACATGGTCCGGAAACTGTGTTTCCCATTGAATGCAAGGCAGGACGGACGGTCGCGGCTGATTGGTTCAAACCACTGCAAGATTTTTGCAAGGCAGCGGGTACTTCCGACTCTGCATTGATTTACGGCGGTCTGGAAAACCAGTCACGCAGCCAAACACCGGTGTTTGGCTGGGAATCCATACAGGAGCTAATAGCACTCGCTTTTCGGAATGAGGGCGGTGCGACAGAAATTTCGCTTAACAAAAAAACAGCAGATGCAGCGCGATAAATGAACACCATCACCTTCCCCGACAGCCCCTACCTCCTGCACCTGCCGTTCGAACCGGCAGGCGATCAGCCCACGGCCATTGCACAGCTGGTGGAGGGCCTCAATGATGGTCTCGCTTACCAGACGTTGCTGGGCGTGACCGGTTCCGGCAAGACTTTTACCATCGCCAATGTCATCGCGCGCACCGGGCGGCCGGCCATTGTGATGGCGCCGAACAAGACGTTGGCGGCGCAGTTGTATTCCGAGTTGCGTGATTTCTTTCCCGAGAACGCGGTGGAATATTTCGTTTCTTATTACGACTATTACCAGCCCGAGGCGTATGTGCCGTCGCGCGATGTGTATATCGAAAAAGATTCCAGCATCAACGAGCAGATCGAGCAGATGCGTTTGTCTGCCACCAAATCGATGTTGGAAAGGCAGGACTGCATCATCGTGGCTACGGTTTCGGCCATCTACGGTATCGGCGATCCGGTGGATTATCACGGCATGATTCTGCACTTGCGCGAGCACGAGAAGATGGCGCAGCGCGATGTGATCCAGCGTCTGGTGGCGATGCAATATGATCGTAACGATGTGGATTTCAGTCGCGGCAATTTCCGCGTGCGCGGGGATGTGATTGATATCTACCCGGCAGAAAGCAGCGAGAACGCTTTGCGCGTGACGCTGTTCGACGATGAGGTGGAATCGCTGGCGCTGTTCGACCCGCTCACCGGGCATATCCAAACGCGTGTGCCCCGTTTCACCGTGTATCCCTCCAGCCATTACGTGACGCCGCGCGAGACGACCTTGCACGCGATTGAAACGATTAAAGTGGAGTTGGCCGAGCGCATCGCGTTCTTCCAGAAAGAAAATAAACTGGTGGAAGCGCAACGCATCGAGCAACGAACACGCCATGATTTGGAGATGCTGGCCGAGATCGGCTTCACCAAAGGTATCGAGAATTATTCGCGCCATTTGTCGCAACGCGGTGCGGATGAAGCGCCACCGACGTTGATGGATTATTTGCCACCGAATGCGCTGATGATTATCGACGAGAGCCATGTCACCATTCCGCAGATCGGCGGCATGTACAAGGGCGACCGCGCGCGCAAAGAGAATCTGGTCAACTATGGTTTCCGTCTGCCGTCCGCGTTGGACAACCGTCCGCTGCGTTTCGATGAATTCGAAAAGATCATGCGCCAGACCATCTTTGTCTCGGCCACACCTTCCGTCTACGAGGCCGCACATCAGGGGCAAGTGGTGGAGCAGGTGGTGCGTCCCACCGGGCTGATCGACCCGACTATCGAGGTGCGTCCCGCCACCCATCAGGTGGACGATCTGATGTCCGAAGTGACTTTGCGCACCAATGTGGGCGAACGCGTGCTGGTCACCACGCTGACCAAACGCATGGCGGAAGACCTCACCGATTATTTTTCCGAACACGGCATCAAGGTGCGTTATTTGCATTCGGACATCGAGACCGTGGAGCGCGTGGAGATCATCCGCGACCTGCGCCTCGGTATGTTCGATGTGCTGGTGGGCATCAATCTATTGCGCGAGGGGCTGGATATTCCCGAGGTTTCGCTGGTGGCGATTTTGGATGCGGACAAGGAAGGTTTCCTGCGTTCCGAACGTTCACTCATCCAGACCATCGGCCGCGCCGCGCGCCATTTACACGGTACCGCTATTTTGTACGCCGACCGCATCACCGAATCCATGCGCAAAGCCATCAGTGAGACAGATCGTCGTCGCGCCAAACAGATCGCGCACAACGAAGCCAACGGTATCACCCCGCAGTCTGTCGTCAAGCGTATCAAGGACATTATCGACAGTGCGTACAATGTGGATGATGAACGCACGTCACTCAAGGCTGCGCAGACTCAGGCAAAATATCTGGCGATGAGTGAGAAAGAAATCGCAAAAGAGATAACGCGTTTGGAAAAAGAAATGATGCAAGCCGCCAAGAATCTGGAATTCGAAAAAGCCGCACAAATTCGCGACCAATTAAAAAAATTGCGAGAGAGTGTTTTTATTTCACCGTTATGACAAACCTCAATCAAGTCGAAGTGTTGTTTGTGTGCATGGGCAACATCTGCAGATCACCAACTGCCGAGGCGGTGTTCCGCCACTATGTAGAGAAGGAAGGATTGGAAGGGCACATCCGTATCGATTCGGCGGGGACGCATGATTACCATGTGGGTGACGCCCCGGATACACGCTCGAAACATGCCGCCAAAAGCCGTGGTTACAACATGAGTGGCTTGCTGGGCCGCCAAGTCAGCATTGATGATTTCCGTCGTTTTGAATATGTATTGGCGATGGATAAGGCCAATCTCGACATGCTAGAGCGTTTGCGTCCGGTGGATTCAGCGGGGCACTTGGGACTCTTTCTTGAATTTGCCCAGCGCCATCAGGAGCGCGAAGTTCCCGATCCCTACTATGGCGGCGTGCAGGGATTCGAGCGGGTATTGGATCTGGTTGAGGATGCCGCGCAAGGTTTGTTAAGTCACATCAAACAACGGAATTTCAAAGAGTAGTTTGGGGGGAATCATGGCTCTTTTTGCAAACATCATCGTCGCTCTTGTCGCTTTGCTGCACGTGTATTTTCTGGTGCTGGAAATGTTTCTGTGGGATAAGCCCTTCGGCTTGCGCATTTTTCGCATGACCAAGGAAGTCGCGCAGGCCAGCAAGACATTGGCGGCGAACCAGGGCTTGTATAACGGGTTTCTGGCAGCCGGATTGCTTTGGGGTCTGATCCTTGGAACAGAAGGGACACACATCAAGGTGTTCTTCCTCGCTTGTGTGCTGGTGGCCGGTCTTTATGGCGCGGCGACCGTGGGTCGCAAGATATTTTTTATTCAGGCTCTGCCCGCAGCGGTCGGTTTATTTTTGGTTTTAATGCCCTGAGTTTTACAAAGCCAGTTTTCATTTGACTCCGACAAATTTACTCGGGTATTATCTCCCTGCATTTTCGATGCGCGTTTATATCCATAAACCAATTCGCCACGAGAGCCTTCAGGGGTAATCACCAAAGCGTGTGAAGCAGTAAGTCTGTATCAGTTGCTTTCTGCTTGATCGATGTCGGGTCTGTAACACGAGCGAGATTCGTATAAAGCGAGCCTTTTATGAATTTTAGCCTCGGTAGTATTTCCACCTTAAAGTTAGCTCAAGGTTGGCTATTTCCTGCTGTTCCTTATCTTTTGTTCCTGTTCGGAAAGCAGATTAACCGTGCTTTCTTCGCCGTGATTTCAATTTTGTTTGGTCTGATGACTCATTGGGCACAAGCGGCAGGGGATGCGTCCGCAGGTAAAACAGCCTGGATAAAAAATTGTGAACGTTGCCATGGTTTTCCCCAACCCGAGAGTGCCAATGCTTTTTCAGATTACGCTACGACCGCCAATAAACTTTCGGTTTATGCCAGTGATGCGGGCGCTATCACCCGATCTGCCAACGCGGGGTACACAATTCCGCAAGGCAATACCAACGATAAAGCAGCGCCCGGAAACAGTACCAATGGCCCGATGGGAACCTGGGCGGGAATGGCAGAAAATCGGTTGGGAACGGGAACGATACCGACGAAGCTAGCAATCGATATTTCTGCCTATTTCGCCACTTTTTTTTCACCGCCTGAGACACCCGCAATTGGTTTTATCACCGAGGGGGATGCGCAGGTATCCGTGACTTTCACCGCCCCGAAAAGTGACCTGACCATTACCCATTACACGGTGTTATCAAACCCCGGCGGATTTACCGGAAACGGTAAAACTGGCCCAATTACAGTTTTCGGATTGGACAATGGCGCAGCCTACGTTTTCACAATTTACGCCACGAGCAATGCGGGAAAAAGCCACGATTCTTCGCCAAGTGTTTCAGTTACTCCGCGTGTTTCGGCGAATTCTGTCTCCAAAACAAACTCGGTGATACTTGGAAGCATTGCCAACAAAAGTGCTGAAGCCATCGCAAGTAATTTCAATGCACCGACGATTGGCACGGTCAGGGCGGGTAGTAAACAGGCTAAAGTGTTTTTTACCGCACCGGCGGATGCGGCATTGATAACCGGCTATACAGTGACTGCGTTAGCGGATGGAGTAGCGACAGGTATTTCGGCATCAGGTACGAAAAGTCCGATCACAGTTTCCGGTCTGACGGATGGCGCGACTTATACCTTCACCGTTGTGGCCAACTACAACACAGGCAAAGGGAAAACTTCATTTCCGAGTGACGGTGTTACACCGTTGCGTATTTTGGGAGATTGAAAACAGGGCAGCACAAAAAATTCGTCATTCCCGCGCAGGCGGGAATCCAGCTTGTTGATTTGACTGGGCTCATGCCTGCGCGGGAGCGACGAATTAGTTACCCGATAGTTCGTGGCATGTAAGGAGTGAGTTATCCAAGGGGGTTATATGGATTCCTGCTACAACTCTTTTTGCATTTCAACACCTGCTTGCACAAGGCGATCAAGTGGCGCGCGTGTGCTCCACGCGCCTTGCAGAAATAACAATTCCCGCTTTTGCGTCATGCTGTGTTTCGTATTGTTTGCGCAACTCTTCAGCACCAGTTTGCTTGCTGCAACTCCTGTCGGAAGTGGTACACAAGCGCAGGAGTACGGCAATTTTCCGGGTACGCCGAAACCGGTGCCGGGCGACGCGCAATATACCGATTTGGCTAACGTCATTAAACCTTTGGGCTTCCTGTTTGCCGCTGGTTTTGCGCACGACGACAATGTCAGCCGGGCCAGTGTGGCGTCAGAGAAACTGTCCGACATCAGCTACGGCATTACGTTAAGTAAGGTGCATTCGCTGCAGTTCACAAAATTTTTTCGGCTGGCCTTGAATGGATTCCTGGACGTTGAAAAATTTCGAACCTACCACGGCTTAGGGCATTTCTCCGGGGGTATCCAAGGCGAATTTATGTATCGGGCATCGGGAGAATTCAGTGCACCCACCTTCGGTATATTTACCCGTTTAAGCGGTGACAATTATGAATCCAGGTTGCGGGACGGTTCGCGCCGTTCCGTTGGTTTAACACTGCGAAATCCGCTGACCGATCGAATTAACCTGTATACGGCAATTGCGAACCAAGCGCGTACCGGCAAGAGCGCTGTGTTTTCGACACGCGACAACGCACTGCGCATGAATCTGGATTACGTAGTTGATGCCGGGCAAACCGTGTATTTCACCGGCGAATACCGCAAAGGCGACATCGTTTCTTCAGGTCTGCCATCGCTCGCAAAGTTGGATATGTCCGATCGATTCGTACTGGACGACGTGTTCATTTCTCCGGCGTTTTATACCTACCGTATGCAGGGAAAAACAAATATATTTACCTTGGGCTACAACCACGCACTGAGTGCCAAAGACGCGCTGGATTTCGCATGGCGCCGGGCGCAGTCGACGCCGGACAAAATCCCCGCCTTTGCCGCGCCGCCGCGTTATGTTGATAACCTGTACTCCATCAGTTATCTGATGGCCTTCTAAGGAGAGACCATGAACTTCAACTCTTTCCGGGCGGGTGTCGAAGCGCTGTTCCAGGCCATGATTGGAGCAATCGCAATTGCGCTGTTATTGGCTGCGTGCGGCGGGGGTGGTTATGTTGGCGATGTTGATTCGACAGCGCCGCCTCCTGTACCCGGCGCGGTATTCGGGCCGGATAATTTTTTACTGTACCCCAACGCGCAGAGTTCACCGGCCATTGACTCAAATAGTTATGCGCAAGCGTATTACAACGCGATTGATCCGAATAATCTTAAAGATACTTTTGACAAGTGGAAGACCGCGAACGGATTTGGTAGCGGAACGGGTTCCGAGGTGCAGGCTGTGTTTGGTGATATGCGAGATTTGGGATACGGGCGCTATGTCACAGCGAGAAAAAACAACAACGGAACCTATGCATTTTTCGTGGATAACTATCTGGTGTGGCCGGCCGCCGGTTACAGTTATTCCAGTCTGAATCTGGATGCGGCCGTGGTGCGCGATCAGCGCTGGTACATCGGAACCAATGGCATCGAGTTCAGCCCCGGCCCCAACGGCGGGGCGTCGTTTGCAAAATATTTCAATTTCGATGCGGTCAGCGGTGCCCGCCGGTTGACGGTTGATATGGATGGTCGGGGCGAAAAAGCGGTACCTGGAATTTGTGCCTCGTGTCATGGCGGACGCGCCGATCCTTTGACGCCAGCCGATGCTTCGGGCCAACAATTATTTCCGCTGGTTGGCAATCCGGCCACCGCAGTGCGCGGTGATTTCAAAGGTAAGTTGCATTTTTTAGAAGTGGATACTTTCGGTTTTTCGACCCTGCCCGGTTTTACCCGTGCCGATCAGGAAGCGTCCATCAAGACACTGAACAAGTGGGTGTTGTGTACGTATCCTTTGCCGTTTGCCGCATCGGGTGTTCCGATCACCACGAACGTCGAAGATGCTTGCCGTAGTCCGGGAACGCTGGACAAATGGCAAGGCGGGGCGGCCGATATCATCAAAGCGGCGTATGGCGGTGACGGTCTGCCCAATGCAAGCTACGCCGATAATTATGTCCCCGCTTCGTGGGTCGCGGCGGGACAGACTTCGCTGTATCAAAACGTGGTGAAGCCGACGTGTCGTATGTGTCACATCCTGCGCGGTGTTGGGCAACAATCCGAAAGGGATTTCTCCACCTATTCCGGTTTCTATTCCGCGATTGATCGCATCAAGGCACATATGATCGATCGCGGCAACATGCCGTTGACCAAGATGTTGTACGAGCGTTACTGGGCAACGCCCGACATGTACAACACGCTGAATGAATTCTTGAAAAATCCGGGAAGTAATCCGGCTGCTCCTGGCAGTCCTATCGTGACTTATATGGTGTTGGACAGCTCGGGTGCGCCGTTAAAACCGGGACGTCCACTGGCCATCACCGGCCCGGACCGCACGGTTCCCGCCACAGCCGCACTCTCGGCTGCAAACAGTTTGTTTGCCGACAAATATTCCTGGTCTATTTCATCCGGTCCAGCGGGCGGGGATGGATCGCTCAGCCTTGCGACCGGCGTGCAAACCAACTTCAATGCGACTGTGAGCGGCACATACGCGGTGCAACTGGTGGCCGGCAAAGGCTCTGTGCAGAGTGAACCCGCGCAACTGATCATCGTGGTGAACAGCGCCTGGCCACCGATCATTTTCCCCTCGGGTGTTGCGGCCTCATTGCCGAATCCTTTGCCTGGAGCAATTCGCTTTGCCGATATAAAAGCAGTATTGCAGGCACAGCCGCAAGTCGGCTCGAAAACGTGTATCAGTTGTCATGTTGCCAGCCCTGCTGACGGGTCGCGCCCGGCATCGGTTTTTTATGCCGACATCGATCGCAATGCCGATCTGGCCGTTGCTTCGGGTGTGGGAGGGACAGACGATATCTGGTTCTATACCGAAGTGCGCGGGCGTATCAATTTCGCCGATATCGCTTCCAGTCCGTTGTTGCGCCGACCCTCCGGATATCATCATAACGGTGGGATTCAAGCGGGGTTTGGTGATCAGGTGAATAAAATAGCTGCGGAAAAACTGGTGCCGGGTGATCCGTTGCGGGCCAATTACGATTTGTTCCTGAACTGGATTTTGAACGGCGCGCCTTACTGAAAATTATTTCGCAAAGGAGCTTGTATGAGCCGATTCGACGAAGCAGATGATCCGCGCCGCAGGTTGCTGATCAAGGCGTTAACCGCAGGCGTGATTTCTGCGGCGCTGATGAACAAGGTGGCACTTGCGGAAAGCATCTTCGGTTCCACCCCGCGTAAATTGCCATCCGGGCGATCGATCTATCGTCTACGCGGGATGGCCAGGGTGAATGGACAGGACGCAAACCTGGCCACCTTTATCAAACCGAATGACACTATTCAGACCTTCGCAAAAAGTGAACTTGTGTTTGTGGTGGGCGGACACGCCGTGATATTGCGGGAGAATTCACACATCAGGCTGGCCGGAAAAGATGACAAAGCATCGTTTCTGATACAGGGAATACGCATCGTTGCAGGGAAGTTGCTTGCCGTCTCTCGCAGCCAGGGTACCCAGATCCGTACCTCCACCGCAACGATTGGTATCCGGGGTACGGGTTATTACATCGAGTCCGAACCGGACAAAACCTACTTCTGTACCTGCTACGGTTTGTCGGATGTGGAGTCGACAGATGACCCAAGCAGCAAAGACACCGTGGTCTCAAAATATCACGACAAACCGTTGTATATTTTTGGAAGTGAGCCGGAAGGAAAGAACATTCGCCCAGCCCCTTTTATCAACCATACCGACCAAGAATTGATGCTGATTGAAACACTGGTTGGACGCACACCGCCATTTGTTTTTGCAGGTGACGAATACAGTGCTCCGCGCCGTGAATATTGATCACAGATGAGCGCGAAGCCGGACCTAATAGGGTTGCCCTATCTGCAGGTAGGCTTGATCTCCGCTCCCCAAATCCAAGCCGCGCGCGATACCAATACGCAAGGGTAATAGGAGTTGGTAAGCCAGTTTGATTTCGGCCTGTAATTCCAAACCGACTCCGCGAACTAAATTTGTCGAAGATGCGCCACGATTCCAAACACTGCCGGCATCCATGAATACGGCTGCCGAGAGCCGGTTGATACCGAGCGGGGGTGACATGGCATGGCGGTCAAGATCGGCGAGGGGAGTCTGCCATTCGACACTCAGATTGCGCGCGTTCTCTCCGCGTAGTTGGATCTCGCTCCCCGTATATCCGCGCAAAGGCAAGTAGCGTTGATTGATCATGGGGGCTTGAGTTAACACAGGTTCAAATGCACCGCCGAGTTGGAACGGTTCAGTGAGACCGGAGGCACGAGTCTCAGTCCAGCGACCACTGAGAACCGATCTGCCCACGGGTAACAGACCGAGTGTATCGAAGCGCACCACGTGTCCGTCATATTGATTGTTGAATGGCCGGTACGTTTCGTAGAGCAAGCTGCTGAGCGTGCCACGGTTGTAGCTGGTGGCGTACCAGCTCGTTTCACGGGTGTCATATTTTACGAAAGTTGCGGCGAGCCGTTCCATCTTGGGTTGCAGGGTGAGGTTGTTGATGTACACCCGATCAGTGCTTTGCTGGGCAGCACCGATTCCAAGATATATTTTTCGATCACTTTTCAACCAGGGCAACATCGAAACCCACTGCGCATCGGTTATGCGGTCGTAGATGGTGGTAGTTTCATTGCCGGTATTTCCCGACCATTGGCGTGCCCACAGATTACGCGTGATGCTGAATAAATGGCGATCGAGATAGTTGTAACTGAGATTGCCCAAAACTTCACCCTGAGTGGATTCCCACATCGCGTTGAGCGTGTAGTTATGCCAGCCCAAGGCATCTGAACCAAAAGTTGAAACTCCGTATGCCTTCAATCCACGGTCCACAAAGGAGAGTGGCAACCAGGTGCGCGGATAAATCGAACGGATCGCCAGATAATCTTTGTCACTGCCCAGGACGGCCTGTTGGGTAGGGATTGCGGCGGGAGGTTGCGGCAAAGTGGAAGCAGCTGATACGTTGATTTTTTCATGTTCGAGGACATTTACCATGCGGCGTAATTCCGTGCCGTCTGCCGACAGGACTCCCAATACGACGGAACCGTCGGCCGCTACACCACTCTGCAAAGTGACACTCGTGTAGGTGTGACTGAGCCGGGTCATCTCGTTCGTCCCGGCATTGAAACGCCACAGGTTATAGACGTTATCGTGTGCGGCGATGAACTCCAGACTGCGGTCGTCGCGCGCGTAACGCATTCCCAGCAGAGGCTGATCGTATTCGAATACCACACGCGATGAACCTTGCGCGATGTCAAACTCGATCACTTGCCAAGTACCGGTCTGTTTAACAATCAAGGCCACACGGACACCGTCCGCACTGGCACTCAAATCAATCGCCTCGATCCCGTCTAACGCTGAATACAACGTGCTCTCTTTGTGCAGAACACCGTCCCGCCTATTCAGGATATCCAGACTGGCGATTCCCGCTTCGTGTTTAAGCGCGGCGATACGCGTGCCCGCCCAAACGGCATGACGGTATCGCTGGCATTGTGTCAGTCGTTTGATACCGTCGCTTTTATTCCACAGATAAAGATCGAAGAATAAATTGTAGTTGTCGCAGATGTCGGGTTGCGCAATCAACAGACTGCCGTTTGGATTGACGTCGATGCGTGCATTGGAGCGCAAATCGGCAAGATGTTGCGTGTTCCCGCCGGTGTCGATGTGCAAGAGTTGCGTTCCCGTTACACCGTCATTCACCACTGCAAACACGCCGTGTTGCGTTGGCGCGATTGAACTGATGTCGAAATGTCCAGCGAGCAGTGGAGAACCATCGGCACGCGGAACGGATTTCATTTGGGTCGCCCGTTGCTTCACTTGCCGTCCCAGATCATCCAGGAAATCTTGCCAAAGTACGTCAAGCGGTTTGCCGGTCAGCGCAAGCGGATTGGATTGGACGCGCGGCAAGAAATTGTCGCTGTAACTGTGGATGTAGCGATAGGCGGCATCTTGACCATATATACGTGTGAGAAAGTCGTAAAAATACACGCCGTACAAATATTGTTTGGAGGTGGGTAAAGCGCGGCCGTTTGAGTTAATTTCGGACAATGACAAGAACCCGCGTTCCTCTTCGATACGCATCAATGCCTCGAAAGTTGGCGACATCAAGCGGCCTAGCTGTTTTTCCGGTGTGCTTTCATTGAAGGTGGCGATGCCCTCGATCAGCCACGTCGGTTCGAACAGATTGGGAAATAAAACGGGGCTGCGCCCGAATATTTTGCGCGTGAATTCAGGCCAGCCGGATACTTTGTCGAGATGTACGGAATGGGTCAGTTCATGCGTAACCAGAAGTTCCAGCCAATTACTGTTATCCAGTAATTCGCCTTCATCCGGGGGCACCAGATACAACGCATTTTTGTTGAAGGGTAGCGGGGTCGAATAACCGTTGGAAAGATCAAAGGCGTCGATCAATACGATCTCGGTCTTTCCTTCCGGCTGCCAATTAAATTGCCGGGTCAACTTCACAAAGGCAGCCTCGGCGAGTTTGGCAGTACGTTCCGCTTGGTTGCGCTGGCCGGCAACATAATTGATACGGAAATGTCTGCTGTCCGCAAATTTCCAATCCTGGGACGGATCGGGGCCGAGTGCGTTGGCCGTGAGCACGTGGAAGAACAGAATCAAGGTAAGGTAACGTTGCATGAATTTCTCCAAAAAAAAGCGCACGAAGAATCGTACGCTTTTTTGAATTACTAAATCGCCACTTCAACTTCAATTCGGCGATTGGGTCTCCACTTGTTGCAGCGGTTCGTTATTTTCGGCGGTGTACACCTCGCGTTGGCGCTGACGCCGACGCGGAGAATGTCCACGCTCCTCGGTTGGAGCCACAACTACAGTAGCCGCTTTGTTCGGATCGGTTTCAATCAGGGTCAAGCCGCTGCTGCTCAGGTCGACCGGGGCTGCAACAACAACTGCAACCGGAGTTGTAACCGCAGCCGCAACGGGTACGGCCACGGCCACGGCCGCTGTCACGGACGAAGTTGGATAACACACGATTTCGGTGGGTGTGAGTCGCTTCATCGAATCCGGATAGGCGATATATTCGCTGGGTCTGACAACCTTGGTAACAGCCTTAACACTGGCCTCAGCCGGCTGTGATAACGTCACATCATTGCCCGGTAACATTTCGTTGTTCGAAGTTTCGCCAACCAAACCTGCGCTCTGTGGCTCACGGCGTTCACGTTCACGGCGGCCACCACGGCGGCCGCGTTTGCGTCCCTCGCGATTAGCGTTACCTTCCTCACTTTGCTCGGCCGCTTGCGCAGGTCCTTCGGCTTTGCTCAAGACGGGCTTGGCGGTTTCCAAAACGGGTTTGGGTTCAGTTTTTTCCGGACGTGGAGGACGCGGCGGTCTTTCGTTGCGAGCCGGTTGCTGTTCCTTGTTTGGACTATCGGCACGGGTGGCCTCATCTTTTTCGCGGCGCGGCTTGTTGCTCGGTGCGCCTTCATTTCGCTCACGACGTTGACGATTGCCGCCTTCAGCACGATCACGCTCGCCACGTTCACGGCGCGGATTGTTGCGTCCGGCCGGTTTGGCCGGTGCAGCGACTTTCGCCGACTCGCTTTCGCCGCCCAACGATTTGAACCAGCCGATCAAACTGCCGATGATCGACGTTTTGGCTTCTTCTTTAACCGCATGTTTTGGAGCGGGTTGCGCGGGTGTGATGCCGCGCACCGCAGCTTGCGGACGCAGCGCCGCTTTGGTTTCTTGTCCAGTTGCGGAAACGGCCTTGGATTCTTCCGGTTTTTCGACCAGTTTGTAACTGGCTTGTAAATGGTCGGCAGTGATGTCGTCCTGGCGCAAACGGTTCACCGTGTAATGCGGTGTCTCCATGTACGGGTTGGGGATCAACGTGACACCGATCTTGAAACGCGACTCGATGCGATGGATGTCGGAACGCTTTTCATTCAACAGGAAAGTGGCGACATCCACAGGTACCTGGGCATGGATCGCGGCGCTGCTGTCTTTCATCGCTTCTTCCTGAATGATGCGCAGGATGTTCAGTGCGGAAGACTCGGTGCCACGAATATGACCGATGCCGTTACAGCGCGGGCAAGTGGTGTGGTTGCCTTCTTCCAGGCTGGGTGCCAGACGTTGACGCGACAACTCTAAAAGTCCGAAGCGCGAGATCTTGGCGGTCTGGATACGTGCGCGGTCAAAGTGCAGCGCATCGCGCAAACGGTTTTCCACTTCGCGCTGGTTCTTGGCTGACTCCATATCGATGAAGTCGATGACGATGAGGCCGCCCAAGTCGCGCAGGCGCAACTGGCGCGCAATTTCGTCTGCCGCTTCCAGATTGGTGTTGTAGGCCGTGGTCTCGATGTCGCCACCGCGCGTAGAGCGGGCGGAGTTGATGTCGATGGCGGTGAGCGCTTCGGTGTGGTCGATGACGATCGCGCCGCCGGAAGGCAGGTTCACCTGGCGCGCGTGCGCGGATTCGATCTGGTGTTCGATCTGAAAACGTGAGAACAGCGGCACATCGTCGTGATAACGCTTGATGCGGTCCACGTGATCGGGCATCACCGTGCCCATGAAGGCTTGCGCTTGATGGAAGATATCGTCGGTGTCAATCAGGATCTCGCCGATTTCGGGATTGAAATAATCGCGAATGGCGCGCACCACCAGACTGCTTTCCAGATAGATCAGCGACGGGGCTTTTTCAGTTTTTGCAGCGCCTTCGATAGCATCCCAAAGCTGCTTCAGGTAGTTCAGGTCCCATTGCAACTCTTCCGCATTGCGGCCGATACCCGCTGTACGCGCGATGATGCTCATACCTTGGGGAACGTCCAACTGTGACAGAACGTCGCGCAATTCGTTACGGTCTTCGCCCTCGATACGGCGCGATACGCCACCGCCGTTGGGGTTGTTCGGCATCAGTACGATGTAGCGACCGGCCAGACTGATGTACGTGGTTAATGCCGCGCCCTTGTTACCGCGCTCGTCTTTTTCCACCTGAACCAATAACTCCTGGCCTTCCCGCAGTGCTTCCTTGATGGAGGAACGACTACCGGCGCCGGATTGATAAAACTGCGGGGAGACTTCTTTAAAGGGGAGGAAGCCGTGGCGTGTGCCGCCGTATTCGACGAAACAAGCTTCGAGGCTGGGCTCGATGCGGGTGATGATGGCTTTGTAGATGTTGCTTTTGCGTTGCTCTTTACCGGCGGTTTCAATGTCGAGGTCAACAAGTTTTTGACCATCAACAATGGCGACGCGGAGTTCTTCCGGCTGCGTCGCATTGAATAACATGCGTTTCATATTTTTCTCCCGCGCTCTGACACGGGCAGGGCAAAGCTACGCACCGCTTAGCGCGCGAGAATTCGGATGTTCGGGTTGTGATGCCTACGATAGTCCAAGTGTTTGTTCTCGTTATTAGCTTGTCTGTATCTACGTGCCGCCAACCATAATGGCAACACGAAAAAATCTATCTGCTGGTGCTTAGAGCGCGCAAATCATTTACCATCACTGCTTGTTTCCGGTGAGTGAGTTAACCGGGCTGGGCTGCTTCGTAGGCGGCTTGATTGCCTGCCTTAGGTTAGACGGGGAAATGAACATCCCGTTTGACGAAGGCGCACACGCGAGGCGCGGAGTATATTCAAAATGAGTGGTTTGAGCAAAGAATCTGTAACATGGATTGAGATCGATGAAGGCAGCGAAGGTCAGCGCATCGATAATTTTCTATTTCGCACGCTGAAGGGTGTACCCAAGAGCCATGTTTATCGCATTCTGCGCGGCGAAGTGCGGGTAAATAAAAAGCGCATCGACCAGACTTATCGCCTGCAATTGGGCGACTTGGTACGCATTCCCCCCATCCGCGTGGCGGAGAAGGCGGAGGCCGATTATGTTCCGGCCAGCGATTTCCCCATCCTGTACGAAGACGAAGCTTTGCTCGCCATTAACAAACCGGCCGGCACGGCGGTGCATGGTGGCAGCGGGGTTAGTTTCGGCGTCATTGAACAATTACGCAGTGCCCGCCCGCAAGCCAAGTTTCTGGAATTGGTGCATCGACTTGACCGCGAGACTTCCGGTGTGTTGCTGGTAGCAAAGAAACGTTCAGCCCTCACCGCCATGCACGAGATCATGCGCGAGGGCAACAGCGACAAGCGTTATTTGACCCTGGTGCTGGGGCAGTGGAAAAACGCGAAACAGCACGTCAAATTGCCGCTGCATAAATTCGATACCCCGCAAGGTGAAAAACGCGTGATGGTGCGCGAAGATGGCCAGGCCTCGCACACCATCTTTACGCTGCTCAGGAGCTGGGCGGATTTCACCTTGCTCGAAGCACAGCTCAAAACCGGACGCACCCACCAGATCCGTGTACATCTTTCTCACTTGGGATTCCCCATCGCGGGTGACGACAAATACGGCGTTTTCCCGCGCAATAAAGAACTGATGAAGCAGGGCTTGAAACGTATGTTCCTGCACGCGCATACCATCGCCTTCAACCATCCGCTGACGGGCGAGCCGCTGAGCATCACTGCACCGCTGGCGCCCGAGTTGCAGAAGTTCCTCGATAAACTGGATTCGTTGCAATGAGCAAAGCAACGACCCCACCTTATTCGGAACGCGCTTTGCTGTTGACCCTTGCAGGCATCCAGTTCAGTCATATTCTCGATTTCATGATCATGATGCCGCTGGGCCCTCTGCTGATGTTAGAGCTGGGTATCACCACCCATGAGTTTGGCTTGTTGGTAGCTTCCTACAGTTTCAGTGCGGCCTTGTCCGGTCTGCTGGCGGCCACTTTCGTGGATCGTTTCGAGCGCAAACGTTTGTTGCTCGTCATGTTCGTACTGTTTGGAATTGCGACATTGGCCTGCGGACTGGCGCCCGGGTATGCCACGTTGATGGTGGCACGGGGTTTGGCGGGGGCATTCGGCGGTGTGCTGGGGGCGTTGGTGCAAACCATCATCGGCGACACCATTCCGTTCGCGCGGCGCGCCAAGGCAAGCGGCATCGTCTCTTCGGCATTTTCGGTTTCCACGGTGGCCGGTGTGCCGATCTCGTTATGGATGGCGAGTTATTTCCAATGGCGCGCGCCGTTCATTTTTATCGTGGTACTGGTGGCGATTTTATTGATGGTGGCAATACGTGTGTTGCCGGAGCTGCGGCATCACCTGAGCCAGGAAAAGCTCGCCCATCCCTTCTCCGCCATGTTCGCCGTGTTGCGTGATGGCAACCATTGGCGCGCGATGAGTTTGTCGGCCATGATCATCTTCTCCGGCTTCACGGTGATTCCCTATATCACGCTGTATGCGGTGAACAACATCGCTATCAGCCAGCATGACATTGCCTATATTTATCTGGCGGGTGGCGCGGCGACACTGTTCACGGCACGCCTGATCGGACATTGGGCTGATAAGCACGGCAAGGTGCGGGTCTATCGTATTGTGGCGATCTCCGCGATGTTGCCACTGCTGGCGGTGACGCAAATCCAAAGTGCGTCGCTGGGATTGTGGCTGGCATGCACCACTCTGTTTTTCGTGTTGATTTCCGGACGATTTATTCCGGCGATGGCAATCATCACCTCGGCCGCACAACCCAAATTGCGCGGCACATTCATGTCGCTCAACTCGACGGTGCAGTCGCTGGCGATGGGCCTAGCCGCGACCTTGAGCGGCTTCATCATCACACAGGACAATGCGGGCCATATCATCGGGTATCAGAATGTGGGTTATGTCGCCATTGCTGCTAATGTGCTGGCGATCTGGTATGTGTCGCGCATTGTGATGCATGATGCACACCCTAATTTGCCCGACGTTGCGCCGAAGTGACGGGCAACGAGGCAGTCTCAGTTTTCCGAAGTCACTGCCGATACAACAAACGTAGAGTCCTTGGGAGGAGTTGCCATGCGCTATGTGTCCGATGTTCCTTCAGCCGGCAAAGTTTTGAATAACAGACTCGTGTCGGGGCTGACAAGTGTCCAGGCAGTAAAACCCGTCCACCCGCGCGAACAACGTGTCACGCAAATTGAAGTGCCGCAGGTTGCGCATACGGCACTTCATGAAACCGAAAGTGAAATAAAGCGTAACCCAACCGAAGTGGAGCGGCGCAAGGAATGCCGCAGAATCCATCAGCAGCATGTGTTGATCGAATTACGTTCAGGAATCGACCGGCGCCATCACAACTTACGCAACGGTGACGTGGTCGAACACATCGACGAAACGGCCTGATTTATTTTTTGACTCGCGTCAAAAACACGGTCACTTCTTCACGGTCATGGTACAGCTGCTTGGCTTCCAACCTGTAGCGGATGCCTTTGTTGTTGAACGCCTTGCGTATCGAGTCCAGTGCGGCTTGCAAAGCACCAACACGTTTTTTCATGGGCAATTTTAGATTGAAAATGGCGTGCATCATCAGGCCACCGGTGAACCATTCAACCATCAAGTCGGCGACGCGTTGCGGTTGTTCCACCATGTCGCACACCAGCCAATCCACCGGACGTTGCGGGCGATAGCTGAAGCCGTCCTGCTTTAAATGCTTGATCGAGGGATGTGTCGCCGCCGCGCCTTTGAGCGGCCCATTGTCCACTGCAATGACTTTCAATCCGCGCTGTGCCAATTGCCAAGTCCACCCTCCGGGCGCCGCGCCCAGATCAATAGCCTTCATGTGTGGTTTCAACCACTGTGTTTGTTCTTTGTGATCGAGAAACACTTCAAACGCTTCCGCCAGTTTGAGATAAGAACGGCTCGGGGCATCAGTCGCCATGCTCACGCGCTGGATGCCGTTGAGCGCGACGGCACTGTTATGAGGATCGCTGGTGCAGATCAGGGCGCGGCTTTGCTCCGGGAAAAATATGTGCAGACGCGGTAAAACGGGGTTGTCAACCAAGCGCGATAGCTTGCGTAGCTCCTCTTCCAACAAGGGCTGGAAACGTCGCGTGAAGCCGGACACTGTTTTACCTTCGTTGGTATCGGGCACTTCCAAATACAACGCTCCAAATTGCTGCGGGATGTCAGGAATGGCTTCCAGCAATGGAGTAAGGCGGTCGCGTTCCTGTAATCCCTTCACTTCGCTTTGCAGGCGCAACAGTTGCCGCGCGAAAGTGAGTTGCTTGTATGTCAGACGTGGTTTGCCCTGCAGCACGACATATCCGCTGTTCTCTTTGACTTCGGTAGGTTTGGCCTGAGTTTCTTCCACACAGTCACGTTCGAAGCCGGGGCGGCAATAAATGAGCCAGGAGGGCAGGGTGGGATCCATCATTTGAGAGGGGGCTGCAAAGTTGATCATGCTAGAAAACCGGTGCAAGGGGAGAGGCGCGCATTATACGGGGCGTGCCAGGGTTGGGTGGCTACACTTATTGCTTGAATTCCATGTGTGCCGGGATGCAACCTGATTCCCCGTGCGGTGCAGGGGAACTCACTCAGTCCCGCATCGTTTGCGGTTCTCAAGTGGTAAACTCCGCGCCTTAAATTTTGGGGTGAAACAATGAACAAGCGTTATGACCTGATCGTGTTCGATTGGGACGGCACGGTGATGGATTCGACGGCGATCATTGCCGCTTCGATCCAGTCGGCATGTCGCGATCTGGGTTTGCCGGTACCCGATGACGACATGGCACGCCATGTGATCGGACTGGGATTGATGCAGGCTTTGCGCCACGCCGTGCCGACTGCGCCGGAGGAAATGTATGAACCGCTGGTGGCGCGTTACCGCCACCATTTCCTGTCGCAGAATGACGCGATCCCGTTGTTCGACCAGGCACGCGAGACCATCACCGAATTGCATGCGGCGGGCTACCAGCTCGCGGTGGCGACAGGCAAGAACCGTAACGGCTTGGATCATGCCTTGCAGTCAACACAGATGGCCGAATATTTCCATGCCACACGCACGGCTGACCGTACATTTTCCAAGCCGCATCCGGCGATGTTGCTGGAAATCATGGACGAACTGAATGTGCAAGCGGAGCGTGTGCTGATGGTGGGCGACACCACACATGACTTGCAGATGGCGATCAATGCCGGTGTGGATGTGGTTGGCGTGACGCACGGTGCGCATCCCGAAAACCAGTTGCGTGAATTGAAACCGCTCGCACTGCTGAATGATTTTGCAGAATTGAGAGCATGGCTGAAGGCCAACGCCTAACAAATTATCCAAGGAGTATTTATGTCAGAAGAAAACAACAATTGGGAACGCGGCGTACTGGAAAAGCTGGCGATGTCCGCAATACAGGAACAGCGCCGCACACGTCACTGGAGCATCTTTTTCAAAGTGCTCACGTTTGGCTATTTGTTCATCCTGCTGTTCCTGTTCATGGGCTGGGCGGGAGACCATGGAGATGGTGGTTTGTCCGGCAGCAAACACACCGCATTGATCGAGTTGAATGGCGTTATTTCCTCCGACAGCAATGTCAACGCCGATAACCTCATTGGGAGTTTGCAGGAGGCTTTCAAGGATCAGAATACTGTCGGCATTATCCTGCGTATCAATAGCCCGGGCGGCAGTCCGGTCCAGGCGGGGCTGGTGAATGACGAGATTCGCAGGTTACGCGGCCTGCATCCCGAAATTCCGTTGTATGTGGTGGTGGAGGATATGTGCGCTTCGGGTGGTTATTACATCGCGGCGGCCGCAGACAAGATTTTCGTCAACAAGGCCAGTATTGTCGGCTCCATCGGAGTGTTGATGGATGGTTTCGGCTTCACCGGAAGCATGCAGAAGCTCGGAGTGGAACGGCGTTTAATGACGGCGGGCGAAAACAAGGGTTTCATGGATCCGTTTTCGCCGCGCAATCCCAAACACGAAGAATTTACCAAGAGCATGTTAAGTGAGATACACACGCAATTCATTGATGTGGTTAAACAGGGGCGTGGTGATCGTTTGAAAGAAACACCCGAGATGTTCAGCGGCTTGTTCTGGAGCGGTCAGAAAAGTATCGAGATGGGGTTGGCGGATGCGATAGGTAGCATGGACTCCGTGGCACGCGATGTGATTAAACAGGAAAATATCGTGGACTTCACCACGCACGAAGGATTTGCAGATCGTTTGGCCAAGAAGTTTGGTGCGGGTGTGGCAAGTGCGTTTCCTGGATTCGGCGCACAGGTGGGGGACGTGACGCTACGCTAGAGCTGGTCGGTGCTCCAAAACAGCTTTCGCCAGTTCTACCAGTAACTCGTCAAGACCGGTTATCGGCGGCAAACATTGTGTGCCACGACACAACCACGCAGTCGTTGTTGATGTTCCCGGTTTGGTCAGCGTCGCTGGCAAACCGGTTTCATCGCCCTGCAACACAATAAGCATCAACCCCGGCACATACTTCGCCGACACAGCCGCCCGCCATGCGGCTGTTTCTTTTTCCGCTCCGCACAACACCAGCACTGGAGGCGGTCGCAACAGTTCATCTAATGCGGTGCACAGGCTGCTGAAATGGCTGGGTGTTTGTTGCATGCTCTGGAAGAACAATTTCAAACAACGCTCCGCAGCTTCTGCATAACGCATATCGCCGGTCAATGCGGCAAGACGAACCAATGTTTGTGCGGCGATGCCGTTACCGCTGGGTGTTGCATTATCCTGCCCGACCTTGTTGCGCTGGATGAGCACTTCGTGGTCGTGGCTGGTGAAGAAAAAAGCGCCGTTCTCTTTGTCTTCAAAACGGACCAACATCGCATTGGCAAGTTGCACGGCAAAGTTTAAATCCACGCTGCGAAATTCCGTTTGCAGCAACTCCAGCGTGGCATTCAGCAAGAAGGCATGATCATCAAGGTAGGCATTCAGATGCGTCTTGCCGTCCTTGTGTGTGGCGAGCAATTTTCCGTCTTGCCACAATGTATCGCGTACAAAATCCATCGCCTGTTGTGCCGAGCGCAACCAATCCTCGCGTTGGAAAATACGCGCAGATTTGGCCATGCCCGCGATCATCAAACCGTTCCAGCTGCCCAGTATCTTTTCATCACGCCCGGGACGGATGCGTTGCTCGCGCACGGCAAACAACTTTGCCCGCGCCAGTGCAAGCCGCATGATTGCCTGCTCCTGGTTGATTTGCAGCTGTTGCGCGATCTCGCTTAACGGCTGCGTCACGCGCAGGTTCCAAGCGTGATGTTCGAAGTTGGGGGTGCTGTCCAAACCGTAATAGGGTTTGATAAGTGCGTATTCATCGGCACTCAAGAGATCGCGAATCTCGTTGCGTTGCCACACATAGAACTTGCCTTCCTCGTGCTCCGAGTCGGCATCCAGCGATGCGTAGTAGCCTCCTGAAGGGGATTGCATCTCGCGCATCACCCAGCCTGCGGTCTGTTCCACCACGCCCGCAAAAAACGCATCACCGCTGGTCAGCCACGCGTCGCAATACAAACCGAAGAGTAGTCCGTTGTCGTACAACATCTTTTCGAAATGCGGGATGTCCCAATTTGCGTCCACGCTGTAGCGGCAGAAGCCGCCACCAAGCTGGTCGTATAACCCGCCCAATGCCATCTGTTGCAGGGTGAACAGCGCGATATAACGGGTTGGTGCATCCTGTTTTGCGTGAGCCTGACGCAGAAGGAGATCGAGTTCGGTTGGGTGCAGAAATTTCGGCGCATCGCCGAATCCGCCATTCACGCGGTCGAAATCCCTGCCGAGATGTTGCACCGCTTTTTCGATCAGTGTCCCGTCGAGCGCGATGCCATCCGAACTTTGTTCCGGTTGCCAAGCGGCGAGCGCAGTGATGAGTTGCTTGCCCTGCGCCAAGAGTTCACCGCGTTTCTCCCGGTACGCTTCAGCCACGCGCAGCACGAGGTCCGGAAAACCGGGCAAGCCGTGGCGCGCCTGCTTGGGAAAATAAGTGCCGCTGTAGAACGGCGTACCGTCGGGGGCAAGGAATAAGGTCAACGGCCATCCGCCGCTGCGCCGGGTGAGCAGGTAATGCGCGTTCTGGTAAATCTGATCGAGGTCTGGGCGTTCCTCCCGATCCACTTTGATGTTGACGAAATATTCATTCATCACGGCGGCGACGGCTTCATCCTCGAACGATTCATGCGCCATCACGTGGCACCAGTGGCAGGCGGAATAACCGACTGAGAGCAGGATGGGTTTGTCGAGTTCGCGCGCAAGCTGCAAGGTCTCGACACTCCACGCATGCCAGTCCACCGGATTATTGGCGTGTTGCAACAGGTAGGGACTGGTTTCGTTTTGTAAATGATTGGGCATCGGCAGGAAATCAACGGAGTAAGGGTAGTAAAGCGGGCAAGACGTTGCGCATGATAGTGGGTTGCCCGGCGGCATTGGGGTGCAGGTTGTCGGCCAGAAAATGTTCCGGTGCGACACCTTCCAGCAGGAAGGGAACCAAAGCCACTTGGTGACGTTGCGCCAGTTTGGTAAAGATCACACGGAATTGTGTGGTGTAGTTCAAGCCATAATTTGGCGGCAGTTGAATGCCGAGCAACAGCACCTTGGTATTCGCCTTGCGCGACATGGCGATGATTGCATCCAGATTTTTTTCAGTCTCGCTGAGCCTCGAACCGCGTAACCCGTCGTTCGCACCGAGTTCGATGATGACAACCGCAGGATGATGTTGCTGCAATGCTTTGGCGATACGCCGCAGCCCGCCCGCAGTCGTCTCGCCGCTGATGCTGGCATTCACCACCCCGAACTGAGCATGGTTTTTTTTCAGTTCATGCTGCAATAAATTTACCCATGAATCGTCGCGCGCAATTCCATAGCCGGCTGATAAACTGTCGCCGAACACCAGAATGTTTTTCGCGGCAGGTGCTGAGTGGGACAGGGAAAATGCCGCGAGCAGCAATACGATTTTCAGAAAGGTATTCATGGCATCGATTGTGCAAGCAGTAGGCCTCACCAGGCAAGTATTAAGCGGCAATCAGCCGCTCGTCATACTTCATGATGTGACATTCAATGTGCAAGCAGGCGAGAACCTCGCCATCGTCGGCGCTTCCGGCTCAGGCAAATCCACACTGCTCGGTCTCTTGGCCGGATTGGACGTGCCGAGTAGCGGTAGCGTGCTGTTGAACGGCGTCGATCTTTTCACGCTGAACGAAGATGGACGCGCACGATTGCGCGGTGAGTTGACAGGCTTCGTGTTTCAGTCCTTTCAATTGTTGCCCGCCTTGAACGCACTGGAGAACGTCATGCTGCCGCTAGAACTGCGCGGTGCAACCGATGCGCACCAGCGTGCCGAAATGTCTTTGCAACAAGTCGGACTGAGCGAACGCGCCCATCATTTGCCCAAGCACCTGTCTGGCGGCGAACAACAGCGCGTGGCACTGGCCCGCGCCTTCGTCACACAACCCAAAATACTTTTCGCCGACGAACCCACCGGAAATCTCGACGCTGCCACCGGCGCGCAAGTCATCGAACTCATGCTGGAACTCAATCGAGAGCAAGGAACGACTTTGATTTTGGTTACACATGACGAAGCGCTGGCGCGGCGATGCAGCAAGCAATTACGGCTGGCAGCGGGTCGGGTGGAATGTTAATTACGCCGAACAAATAAAAAAGGTTGGATATTGAAATCCAACCTTTTTTATTTTTAAGCATTGCTCGAATTGCGCGGCACAATTGCTCCGCACGTTTTCAGGCAGTGTAAATTATTTTTTTACGCCATTAACTGCGGCTTTTAGAGTCGCGCCAGCTTTGAATGCCGGTGCTTTGGATGCCTTGATCTTCAGCTCGGCGCCAGTGGCTGGGTTGCGGCCTGTGCGCGCTGCACGTTTGCGGACTTCGAAAGTACCGAAACCAACCAAAGCAACGTTGTCGCCCTTTTTCAGAGTTGCGGTAATGATTTCGATCAGAGCTGCGATATTGCGGTCTGCGTCAGCTTTGCTGCTTCCTGTCTTGCTGGAAAGTGCGTCAATCAGTTCTTTACGGTTCATGCGTTTCTCCTTTTGGTTTTGGGTTAAATCAACTGCGCTGCGGATTGTTCTAGATATTCTAGGGTTTTGCAACAGGAAAAAATAAAATTGCCTTGCCTGGAGTCAGATTTGCAACATTGATAAGTTTGGTGCCCGGAACCGGAATCGAACCGGTACGCCTGTTTTACCAGAGCGACGGATTTTAAGTCCGTTGTGTCTACCAATTTCACCACCCGGGCATTCCTTGAATCTTAAAGAGCACTGGCCACTCAATATCTAAGGGCTGCGCATTATACATTTGAGCAGCGTAAGTGGTGGCAGTGTGAAATATTTTCGCTGGATTGTTGACAGAAAAATCATTATCCATATAATGCGAACCTCGTTTTTGCGGGAATAGCTCAGTTGGTAGAGCGATACCTTGCCAAGGTATAGGTCGAGAGTTCGAGTCTCTTTTCCCGCTCCAAATTCTAAGGGAATGCTTTTTAGCTTTCCCTTATGTTTTTAAGTTTCATGGCGCGATAGCAAAGCGGTTATGCACCGGATTGCAAATCCGTGTAGGTCGGTTCGACTCCGGCTCGCGCCTCCATCAAATACCGCATCAAACACCAATAAAGACGGGAATCTTAAGAGTTTTCGTTAGAGCCTATTCCGTTTTTCAAGTTGCACAAAACCCCCGAAAACCCCCATAATTCCCCAAAAACCAACCGCTAAAATTGGTTGAACCAATCGTAAATCGCACATTTGTCCGATTATGCGAGTGGAAATTGATGGGGACATAATGGCTTCTAAGAGACAACGCGACACGGGATCGTGGGAATACATCGTACAAAAGAAAGGGCTACTTCCAAAGCCGATAAGTCTCACTTTCTACGATGAGGCGGAAGGTGATGCGTACTGCGCGCACCTAGAGAAACTTCTGGCCAAGGGCATCGTGCCGGACGAGTTCAAGAACAAGACTGCGCAGATCAACACGATTGCCGATGCAATCAAAGAATATCGAAACGCAGTTACCATCACTGATGACGATCACACTATCCTCAAGGGCTTGTCTGGAACAGTTGGCAAGAGAGAATTGAATAAAGTGGATTACAAGTGGGCAGAGTCTTGGGTGAAGGACTTGCAGGTAGAAGAATTATCTCCATCGACCATACGCAAGAAAGTAGGAGCGCTGGCCCGGTGTTTAGATTGGGTGCTTCGCCGTGAAGACACGATGCTTGGTGCTAATCCTCTTCGCGTCCTACCTAAGCGATACTCGACCACACGGGAAGGCAAGAAAGATATTGAACGCGATAGGCGGCTCAAGGACGGAGAAGAGGCGAAGATACTAGCCATCCTTAACCGAGAGAAGCCGGAAGGCCGGGAGAGGGCGTTTGCGATTCCACATGCTGAGGCGTTGAGGCTGATGTTCACGCTGGCACTTGAGACGGCGATGCGGATGCGCGAGACGTACACACTGACTAGAGAGCAGATCGACATCAAGGGCCGCACGATTCATCTCGACAAGACCAAGAACGGTGATTCAAGGCAGGTGCCGATGAGCAGCGTTGCAGTTTTGGCTATCAAGGTCTACTTGAAGGAGTTGGACGGTGACAATTTGTTCCCATTCTGGGATGGAAGTTTTGAGGCGCACAAACTCCGCGCAACGTCAGGCCGACTGTCTCAGCAGTGGTCTAGGATATTCGATGCGGCAAAGTGTCCAGAACTTACCTACCATGATCTGCGCCATGAAAGTGTTAGTAGGATGTTTGAGAGAACAAAGATGTCTGAGGTGAAGATTGCAAAAATCTCAGGCCATTCAAGCACCAAGATGTTGATGCGATATACGCACCTTAGAGGATCAACATTGGCTGATGAGATGTGGTAATTACGCCGCCTGCTGAAATCCAGGCAAAACGGGTATCGGCCTACGTTTGCTACGAACAATTGACACAGCAGTTTTAATTATCGGCTTTACCCCTTTTAAGTAGGCTTCTTTACGTTGCTCTGTTTGCTTCTGCTCCAACTTTGCAAGGTATTCGTCTAAAACAGATTTTCGGAATACAAGCTCTCGGCTTGGCTTTGATGCCGCCAACTCTCCGCTATCAACCAGATCGTTTAACGATGTTTCGGAGATATGCAGATAAGCACATGCGCCGATGATTCCGTAGGTTGGTTGGTCTTTTACTAAGTCTTCACTCATGTTCGTTCCCATTCACCTCTATTGCTCTTGGCGTTCAAGTAATTTGACAGTCAAAAGTATAGAATGCTTTACTTAATTAAGTCAAGTTGATTAGACTTTGATAGGAATTTTGAAAGTAAATTTAGTAATTAACGCTTGATTTGATTCAGGCAGTAATTTGAGGGAGGAATGGGCTTTTGGAGGGAAATGACGGGGTTGGTTGCTACATGCAGAGCCAATAAAAACAACTTCAGCTGAATTTGAAGTTGAATGATGTTCGAATTAGTTGGTGTTCTGGTGCGGAGATGAGGATTCTTCGAGGTTTTCTCCGTCTGATTCAACAAGCGGAGTAATGATTTTTACAGCATCATTTCTTCGATGAGAACTCATCGCCTCCATGATCTTGATTGCTTTGCTAATTGCGGGGTCAAGCATCATTGGCCCTTCTCCTAGCTGAAGCCACTTTGCGCAAAAACCTGTATTTTCTTCTAGTTTATATGCATACCGAGCCGCAAGGGATTTTACCGTGCCGTTCTTTAATTGCCCGACTACAGCTTTAGATGCTCCGCACAACTTTCCAAATTCAATATCAGTGGCAATCCCCATTTCCTTTTTTATGATGGCAATACGCTCTGGGATAGTGGTTTTTAACATTTTTCCATATTAATGAAATGCAAGTATAAATCGCTTGACTTTATAAAGTAAAGCGTTTTAGACTTTAGGAATGGACGATAGACCGTTAATTAAAAGAATTGGCACCAAAAAACTCATGGATATATTTGAGTTGACTAAGGGGGCCATCTCCTATTGGAGAAGACACGGGATACCGCATGTCCACAAGAAATATCTTGAGGTTGCATATCCGAGGTATTTCAGGGATGACGAACCATCATCCAATAGAGTCACAAAACAACCACGCAAGGAAAAGCCATGAGTGGTTGTAAAATAAATTTGAACGCGTGCAAATCAGGCGGCGGTATTTTTAGGTGTCTCCTTGACACGTTACCTGAGTTGCTGCGCGGGGTATGGGTGCCCCAGACAGCAACACTGTTGCGCGTTCTCCTCTTCAAATCTGCTCATCACTCAATGAGCAGACAATATTCTCAAAATCACAACAAAACTGGTAACTGGGTGCTCATTGCTTCTCCATCGGAGAATCTTCGATGAGACAGAGAACCATCAGCGATTTCTTTTGGCGCGATCCTGATATTTCCGATCTCAGTCAAGAGGACAAAGCAACACTGCTTTACTTCCTCACCTCTCCTTCTTCAAACATCATCGGGTGTTATCAAGTCGTATGGATGATCGCGGCTGCCGAAATGGGGTGGACAAAAGACCAGCTTCTTGTCGTTGTCAAAAGACTCAAAGCACAGGAGTTGATCGAGTTCAATGAGGCCGGATGGGTGTGGGTGAAGATCTGGTGGAAGCACAATTCGCCTGGAGTCGCATTAAACCCAAATTCAAAACTTATCTCCCATGCCAAAAAACAGTGTGCGGTGATCCCCTTTGAGTGGCTTAACGAATTCGGTAAGAGTTTGGAAACAGTCGGGGTTAACACCCTGGCAATGGGGTATCCATATCCCACACATGCCGCATCCAGTCCGGCATCCGATGCCCCATCCCATGCCCTATTAGATGCCGCACCTGATGCCCCATCGGATTATTCACAAACCCATCAACAGAAGGTTTTGGATGCCCCATCCCATCCCCCTATGGATGAGGCACCCAATGGGTCTGGCGGTAACAGGTATCTGGTAACTGGTAATACCACCACCACAAGCTCCTCCTCCCCAGAGGTCAACCTCGTGGTGGTGCCAGATTTATTTTTTCCAACGAACACCCACCAAGTCGAGCGTGATGCCATCCAAGCCTCATTAGTGAGCAGCGGCGTGAATGAATCCTACTGGCAAGCAATCCTCGACGAGCTAACCGGAGCAAGACTGCATCGAACAATCGACAACCCAGTTGGATACCTGCGAGGCATGGCTGAACGCGCATTGAGCGGCACATTTATTCAAGAACGCGGCATCGTCATAGCACTGCAACGCGAAGCACGTGCGTCACAAGCAAAACATGAGGCTGAGCTGGAGCGTGTACGGAAAGAAAAACAACTCCCCACAGACGAGGCGATGAAGAACCTGCCGGCACGCACCAGAGAATTTTTAAGCAAACAGATGGCAGAAGGACATGCGAAATGAGTTCAACCAACTCTCTCCAAAAAGACATCGCTACGCTCAATCGGCGTTATCTCCTGCTAGTAAAGCAAATGGCGAATACCAAGCACCCGCTTCTGACAGCAAGCGTTCCAAGCTGGCTAGTCCTCAAAGTGCGAGGCATGACCTTGGAAGAGATAGATCAACTTGCCGAGGACATGATTGCACCGTGTTTTCACATGAACATTCACGAGGTCAATTTTGATCGCGTGAAAGAGTTGCCGCACGGATCACGCCGAAAAGCCTACATGACCAATGTGCTCGTTTCTAACCCAGCGTCACATGCTTAACGAATACACAATCAATAGAACTCAATCCCATGCGGCATCCCTGATTAGGGATGGTATGCGTATTGCGCTTGCCCACTCAATCACTGGGGTGTCTTGGCGCATGCTAAGAGAGGTATGGGAGGCTTGTCACGGAGAAGACAAAACGCCACCCGGTCGAATGCCCGGCGACACTATCGCCTATATCAATAGCGGCCAATCACCATTGGCACTCGCTACCGTCGTATCGGTGTATTTGAGTGCTGAGAAAGAACACAGATCGCCAGTGGATGCCTTTATGTCCGCATGGGAGACGGCAAAACTCTTTTCTGAGGGTTCAGCAGCCATCGACATTAACGCAGCGTGGTACGCCGTTAGGGATGTCAAGTCGGGGCTGATTTCTTGGGGGCACTGCAAGAACTGTAAAGCTGGCTTTCTGCTCGATACCAAGCAAACAAAAAAGATCGATTGCTGCCCGTATTGCGGGACGCAAGATCAAAAGGTACTTGAGGTGGCTCAGTAATGCGCGCAGCTCACGCCGCTATCAGCGTAGTGATCGGACTGTTGGTCTCCTACAGCGCACTCGCATTCGCCAGCGATACCGGGTGCTTCAAGCAAGCGTCCTCGCGCCATGGCGTGCCGGAAGAGTTATTGAGGGCAATTTCTCACGTCGAGTCTGGCAGTAATCCTTCTGCCAGGAACACAAACAAAAATGGCTCAACCGATATTGGCCACATGCAAGTCAACTCCTATTGGCTGTCCACACTGGCCAAATACGGGATTACCAAAACTCAACTAATGGACGCATGTACCAACACTCATGTTGGCGCATGGATACTGGCAAACAACATTTCGCGCATGGGCTATAGATGGGAAGCAATCGGTGCATACAACGCACGAAACCCAATCAAGGCCGCGATCTACACGCGAAAAGTAGCAGCGGCATTGCGCTCTCCAACCAGAAAAATAGGGGTACAAAATTGATCGGACAGCGCATATGTATTTCATTACTCATTGTCGCAGCAAGCGCCTCGTGCACAGCTTGCAGAAGTCACCTCGACAGCTTATCGGATGGGCGAAGCCAGCCAAACATAGGGTACTTGGACGGCAAATACAAAGTCTGCCGCGAGAACTGTCCAGTTCCAACGTTTAAAGAGCTTGATGATTCGGAGCCAGCCCAATTCCTTGCTTATGAGTTGCCAAAAAAGACCATGCCAGTTCTGTTGGCACAACCAGTGGCTAAACCAGAGCCACTACCAGCAGTTATTGAGGCACCAATAGTGTCGCCTATCGCAATTCCGACATTCGAGATTTATTTTGACTTTGGAATGAGTAAGCCAAACAACGAAGGAAGAAAAGAGCTTCGTAGATTCGCTAAGAGCGTTGTGCTACGCGAAAACACTCAGATTGAGTTGGTAGGCAAAACAGACGATATCGGAACACAGGTCTTCAATCACAAGCTTGCCTTGAAACGTGCTTTGTATGTTGAGACGTGGCTTAAATCGCACGGAGTGAGTGTACAGATCACGATCTCTGCAAAAGAAGAGTGCTGCCGCTTGGCTCCTTATGACAAACGAGAATTGACACTTAAAGCAAAGCGAAGCGTCTCAATTATTTCGCACCACCAGATTGAAAAGGAGGGCGCAATGAGGGGATGAAAACACACTTCAAGTAGAACAAATATTTTTTATCGTTACAAAGGAAAAGAAATGAACACAAAGAAATTAAATCCACAAAAACTGCAACTACTGTTGGCAGTAACCATGCTCGTTCCATTCGCGGCATGCGCCGGAACGACTGGAACTGAGTTCTTGGCTCTGTACAACTGGATCATGGGTATCGCAACAGGCTATGCGGCTCGTGCTATTTCGATTGCGGCAGTGGTGATCGGCGCGCTGATGTCACTCGGCAAGGGTAGCCCAATGCCAATTCTCGCAGGCATTGGCTTCGCAGTGTTCTTGGCATACCTGCCAGGTGTCGTGAACGGGCTTTTGTCAGCAACGATCTAATCGTCAACCCGCCAGCAAACGATGGTATGGCTGGCGGGACTTTAATCAGAATTGGAGAAACAAATGCTTTCAAATAAAGAGTTCATCAAAAATCTTGTCATCGCTGCCGCCTTCATTGCGCTAGGCCTGTTCATGCCGGGCTCCACCATGACCGAATCAGCAGCACTTATCTCAAATATCACAGGTATCTCAACGGGGATTGGTATCGGCTGGCTTCTCAAGACCTTTATTGAGCAGAAGGTGGCATCCAATACACAGCCCTCAAAAACGGTAGCGTAAGAGAGGCAAAACTAAATGGAAATTGGCTACATCCCACGAACATTAGACCAGCAAGAAAAGTTCTTCTTGTGGGAGGCCGATCAATTCATTGTTGCCGTGTTAATTGTGGGGCTTGGGGTGTCGTTGGGAATGATGCTAACCGGCTTGCTCGGCGGTGGGCTGGCGGCATATCTATATGGAAAACTGAAGTCAGGTAAGCATCAAAAATTTGCCGCTCACCTGATGTACTGGTGGTTGCCAAGCTCCATATCCATCAGGACGCAAATTACACCGCCGTCCGATTGTCGTTATTTTTTAGGTTAACCATGACCCCACAACACATCGCTTCTACACACAAAAAGAAGGCGGGGGAGATTTCATTCCTGCGGCTCGTAGTGGGCGGATTACTTTTGATCTGCATTGTGGAAGGTTTGCTGATCTCGCGCACGCTTGGAATGGAAAAAACTATCGTCACACCACCGACTATCGAAAAGAGTTTTTGGGTTTCAGCCGATGGGGTGTCGAAGAGCTATCTTGAGCAGATGGCTTACTGGTATGCAGGTCTGGCGCTGACTGCTACCAAGGCAACAGGCGAGTACCAAAAGAAGTTATTTCTTCAACATGCCTCTCCAGAAAAGACAGGTCAGCTGGCCGCTGAAATGACGGCCAGACTGGAGTTTATTGAAAAAAATTCCGCATCCACCCTGTTCACGGCGCAGTCATTGAATGCAGACGAAATTCGAATGCGTGTGGCCGTGTTCGGTGATCTTGAAACCTTTGTTCAAGACAAGCGAATTTCAGTCAAGCACGTCGTATATGTGCTGGTTTTCAAAAATATAAACGGAACACTGTTTGTGAATGAGTTCAAGGAAACAAATGAGAAAGATATTTTTGGTATCGGCGCTACTGCTCAATAGCATTCAGAGCCAAGCGGCTCAGGTGTTATTTCAGGACTCTCCGACAGAGGCTACTACCGCAATTGTGTCTCGTCACGAGCCGAATTTGATCACTGTGGATGGCCGCAAGATACGGCGCATTTATGGCGCTGAAGGTTTGTTCACGATAAAGCCAGAGCCGGACACCGGCGCTGCGTGGATTAAACCCACTTCAGACAAGCCAATGATGAGCGCCTATATCACCGACGAGGATGGGCAGCACTACAAGCTTCTACTTAAAGTTGAGGATATTCCAGCTGAAACGATCATCATAAAAGGGAGGGGCACCTCAAGCGGATATCTTGCGATGAGCAAGAAAAATGAGCCACGCAATGATGACATCCTCAACACCACAGTTGCCTTGTTGAATGGCGATGGCGACAGCAAGCTCGACACCATCCCACTTTGGAAGGGCACTCGATTCGAGCTCGTAAAGGTATTTGAACTCCGTGGAATTCGCGGAGAAACCTATGTTCTGACCAACCTATCCGACAAGCCAATCATCATGGATGAACGCGAGTTCTATCGCAACGGAGTGCAGTCGGTCGCGATAGAACACTCTACTTTAGAGGCTGGGCAATCAACCCGCATCTTTATCGTGAGCGAGGTCGAATAATGTCCATATCCGAAAAATTGACCGGTATGACTCCCAAGAACCGCCAGTACCTCCTACTGGGTGGAGCGGGTGGAGCAATCTTGTTACTCGCATCTGTTTCTGCATCGCTAATGGGCGATCCAAAACCATCTGTTCCTACGGCATCAACAGAGCAGCAGGCAACCAATATTGCATCACCCGGTTCGGCAGCTGACCCAAAAGACGTATGGATGGAACAGTCATCGGCACAGATGAAACAAATGAATGATGTCATCAAAGGTTTGCGAGATCAGATGTCCAGCATGGAGGCCAAGTCTGGCGTCGCACAGGCAGATCAAATCATGCCAATGCTCCCCCCGTTACCACCTATGGGACAGTTGCAACAACCCATTGAACAAATTCCAGCGATAGCGATTGAGCCAGTGCCACCTAAAGAGGCCGGTATCACATCCTTCGAGGTTAGCCAGGCCGCACCGCCAGCCACCGACGCGCAAGACACTAATTTGGGTTACATACCCGCAGGAACATTCGTGCGGGTTGCGCTACTGGGAGGGCTTGATGCGCCTACTGGCGGACAAGCACAAACCAATCCTCACCCGATCCTCATGCGCGCGCAGGACAACGTCGACTA
>CAZRZH010000005.1:0-39232 GCA_964604485.1 uncultured Sideroxydans sp. | reverse complement strand
CGGCATCAGATATGGGTTCCAGAGTCATGGGATCGTTTTTAACCGGACACTAGTGTGCCAAAATATAAAATCGAACCTCGACACCCAGCGTCCAAACCACACCATCCCCAACAAGATTCTCCAAGGTTATTGCCTGATGCAGCACATCAAGAAATACCACAGGACAAGGTATTGCATTTAGTCTCGCTGCAATGCAAAACGAAAATACCGTTATGCTCAAACCAATCCAATAAGTCGGCCAGATTCGAAAAATTCGCCCTATCAGAAAGCCTACTCTCCAATTTTCAAAAGCTGAAAGCCTTGCCACCAAAAGCGAAATCACGAATCCACTCACCAAAAAAAACAGTGCCACACCCAAAGGGCCGTAATTAAAGTTGGGAATGTGAAATGTAATATCTCCCCAGAAAGGAAAAGGTTCGGTTTCCAGCGCTGAAAATCCTGCATATTGACCGCGTATATAACTAAAGACGCCAATGTAATGAGCCACCAATACACTAAGGCTCGCAATCCCTCGCAAAATATTCGCGAATGACTCACGCCCCCCCCCGCTAAGCTGGGCTTGTTTTGTCATTAGCAGATTTTACCGGTCAACACATCCACAATCCTTCTTGCTGCTACACCATCACCGTAGGGGTTGTGTGCAACCGACATTGCTTGATAAGCAACCACATCATCAAGCAACACATTGGTCTCTATCAATATCTTATCTGCATCAGTCCCTACCAATTTCACCGTTCCTGCCTCTACCGCCTCTGGACGTTCTGTCGTATCTCTAATGACTAACACGGGTTTGCCAAGGGAGGGCGCCTCTTCTTGTATGCCGCCAGAGTCTGTGATGATCAGATATGCGCGATTCATCAGGTAGACAAAGGGAAGGTAATCTAAGGGCTCAATGAGATGAATATTTGGAATGTTCCCCAACAAGCGTCTAACAGGTTCCTGAACATTCGGATTCAGATGTACTGGATATACCAGCTGAACATCTTTTCTTGCAGCTAATTTTGCCAACGCTTTACAGATGTCTTCGAATCCTTTTCCAAAATTCTCACGCCGATGACCTGTAATAAGAATCGTTCGTAAATTTGGGTCAAGAAAAGCAAACTGCTTCGCTAACGATGAATTCAATTCTTGGTCTTTACCAATTTTCTCGACCACATCGAGCAGGGCATCAATCACCGTGTTACCTGTAACATAAACATTCTCAGCACTCACAGACTCGCGCAACAGATTGTTGCGCGAGGTTTCTGTGGGTGCGAAATGAAATGCCGCGATGCTTCCCGCCAACTTACGGTTCATTTCTTCCGGCCATGGCGAATAGATATTTCCGGTCCTCAACCCAGCCTCAACATGGGCAACTGGGATCTTTTTGTAGTACGCAGCCAAGCTAGTCGCAAATGTGGTTGTCGTATCACCGTGAACAAGAACGACATCGGGCTCGAAATCGTTCAACACGCCTCGCATCGCAATCAACACATTGGCTGTGATGTCGGTCAAGTCTTGGCCTGGCTTCATCAGATTCAAGTCATATTCAGGCACTATGCCAAACAGGTTCAATACCTGATCCAACATCTGGCGATGCTGTGCAGTGACACACACTCGAACCTCGCCGCCGAAATGGGCACGCATCTGTTTCACGACAGGCGCCATCTTGATGGCCTCTGGGCGAGTACCGAAAACAATGAGTGCTTTTTTCAAATGACACCATCCTTATCTAAGAATAATCGACACCATATCTCGATACACATCATCGAGAAGATGGTGTAAGTCGCATCAACCTTGCCTTGTGCATCATCAGCAATGAGTTGCGCAACTGACTGCGCATCAAAGATGCCGCGACGATTGATGGATTCCGGTGACAATACATCCAACAACAATGGCTTCAATTTTGATTCGCTGTGCAACCAGGAGCGTAGTGGCGCCCCGAAACCCGTCTTAGGTCGATAGATGACATCGTGCGGCAGATGTTTCTCCATCGCCTTTTTGAATATCCATTTTCCTTCACGCCCACGCTGCTTATATTCGACGGGCAACCTTGCCGCGAGCGCAACCAGATCCAAATCAAGCAAGGGCACTCTAACCTCGACGCCGACCGCCATACTCATTTTGTCGGTGTAGTTTAGATTGTGGTCTGCTAAAAAGAACTTACTCTCAAGGAACAGCATGCGATCAAGTGGTGCGCGGTGCTTTGGCACATTTTCCAAGGCTTGTATCAATGGTTGCGAAACACTTTGCCCATTTACTTTTACACGGCTGTTTTCGGACAGCAATCCTTCAAGGCGCTCAGGCTTGCCCCAATAGAAATAACTGGCCAACCGCTCATCAGCATCAAGGTCAGCATATTCAAATGCCTTGCGCAATCTGCGCAAAAAAGGCTTTTGAGTGGGGAGCATGCCAGCCCCGCCCGCCATCATCTGACGTACCCACTTCGGGCTCCAATCCCAGTAATGTTCTTGTTGCAGCGCATAGTGGCGGCGATAGCCGCTGAATATGTCGTCGCCACCCGCACCTGACAGCAGCACTTTGATGTCATGTTCACGTGCGAGCTTCGAAATAAAGAGTGCGTTAAGTGGCGCAGGATCTGCCAGCGGCTCATCTAAGTGATAGATCATGGTTTCAAGCTGATCCGCCATCTCTGCACCGACATGAATCGTGTGCAGTTCTACACCCAGATGTTTTGCCACTCGTTGCGCGTAAGGCAAGTCTTCTGAAAAGCCTTCATCGCCGATGCCATCCAAACCAATAGTGAAACACTGCAATCGAACATCTGGCTGCACTTGTTTTGCAAAGGCGACTACTGAGCTCGAATCTAGCCCGCCAGATAAGAATGCCCCTACAGGCACATCTGCAACCATTTGCCTCTCGACTGCGGTGCGCACACTTTGCTCAACCTGCAATGCCGCTTCTTCAGCAGATATCTTTTCTATCTGTTGCTCATAAGGCAACTCGTAGTGCTTCCATTTGCGGGCAATCTTTCCATTGTCTATTTGCATTGCATAGCCAGGCGGCAACTTTTTTACGCCCGCTAAAATGGTGTGTGGTGCTGGACACCACAGATAGGTCAAATGCATCAGTACTGCGTACGAGTCAATCTCGCGTGAAACTTCTGGATTCACCAAGAGCGACTTCACTTCACTTGCGAACACTACCCCAGCCTGCGTCTCAGAATAGTAGAGCGGCTTCACACCTAGGCCATCGCGTGCCACAAACAATGACTGAGTGCGGGCATCCCAGATGGCAAAGGCAAATACACCATTCAAGCGACTCAACATTGATTCTCCAGAGTGCAGATAGAGATTCAATAAAACTTCTGTATCCGAATGACCTCTGAATGTGTGTCCTGCACGTTCAAGCTCCGTACGCAGCTCTTTGAAGTTGTAAATCTCGCCATTGAATACGATAACAACATCGCCAGATGCATCAGACATCGGCTGGCTACCCGCTGGGGAGAGGTCAATGATGGAAAGTCGTCGATGTGCAAGCCCGACACCATGCTCTATCGCATGAAAGAACCCCGAACTATCGGGTCCTCGGTGCGTGATTCGCTCTCCCATCCGCCTCAAAGCGTCGGAAGAAAATCCCCCACTAAATCCAGCTATGCCACACATAAGACTTTCCCAATCAATCCTCAGTCAACATCCAACGTAACGTCTCGTCGAATGTGTAAGTTCGTTTCCACCCTTGCTCCATCAGACGGCTGTTATCGCCAGATAATCGCTTGATCTCATTTTCTCTAACAAATGCCGGATTGACGACGACCTCTATACTTTGCCCAGTGATCCCCTCTGCCATTTCAATGATCTGATGCAACGAGACAGGTTCTCCCGAACAAATATTCACCACTCCTGAATTACCCTCAGCATTCAGCAGACAAATATAAGCGGCGGCAACATCTCTCACATCTAAAAAATCTCTGGCGACATCTTGGTTACCTAATTCAATCCTTTTCTCACCACGACGAAAATGATCCACAATCTTCGGCACAAGGAAATTCTTTCCTTGACCCACGCCTGTGTAATTGAAAGGCCTCGTGATTGTCACGTTCAGGCCATCGAAATGGCTTCTCACCATATGCTCCATCGCCAATTTGCTCATCGAATAATGATTGACTGGCGCAGGGCATACAGCTTCGTTGATATGCACACTAGTAGGATTGCCGTAAACATTCGCACTGCTGGCAAGAATAATTTTTTGTAATGACTGGCCAGCACCTTTGATTGCCGATAGCAGATTCATCGTGCCAAACATATTGGTACGATAAAAATCGAGTGGGTCTGAATGTCCTACGAACGAAATCGCTGCAAGGTGTATCAGCGCATCTGGCCGAACCTTGTCAATTGCACGTGCCAATGCTGCTGAATCCAGAAGATCAGCAACGATGTCATGGTCTGACTTTGGAGTTGATTGGATCAGTCCGAACACCTCCCATCCTGCCTCTTTAAGCGCAGGAAGAAGGTAACGACCGGTGAATCCGTCAGCCCCAGTTAGGAGCAGCCGCTTAGAATGTAATGCCATTCTTGTTTCTTAACAAATCTGCCTCGACCATCATCGAACACAGTTTCTCCAAGTTCGTATCGGGAGCCCAGCCTAGCACCCGTTTAGCTTTACCAGGATCACCTATCAACAGCTCTACTTCAGACGGCCTGTAGAACTTTGGATTGACTCGAACCCGAACTGTATTCGTACCTCGCTCGGAGCCCACTTCGTTTTCTGCTTTGCCACTCCATTCCAGCACAATATCCACTGCATGGAATGCTTGCTCCACGAATGAGCGAACTGTTTCTGTGCGATTCGTCGCAAGCACAAAAGTGTCAGGTTCATTCACTTGAAGCATGCGATACATACCGTCGACATACTCCTTCGCGTATCCCCAATCACGTTTGGCATCAAGGTTGCCCAACTCCAGACATTCCAATTTTCCCAACTTGATCTTGGCCGCCGCATCCGTGATCTTGCGAGTTACAAACTCAAGTCCACGCAAGGGCGACTCGTGATTGAACAAGATTCCACTCGCTCCGAATATCCCATACGATTCTCGATAATTGATGGTCATCCAATGCGCATAGAGCTTTGCCACACCATAGGGACTGCGTGGATAGAAGGTGGTCTCTTCAGATTGTGGAATCTGTTGTACCTTTCCGAACATCTCAGATGTCGAGGCTTGATAGAACCTTATCTTCGGATTAACGATTCGTATCGCCTCCAACAAATGTAGCGCCCCCAAACCCGTAATGTGTGATGTGGCAATGGGCTGCTCGAATGAAACGCCCACAAAACTTTGCGCCGCCAAGTTGTATATCTCGTCAGGTTGCACCGAAGAGACCAGTCGAATACTAGCCGCCTGGTCAGTCAAATCATATTCAACCAAATGCAGGTTAGGATGCCCTTCAATTCCCAGGTCCTTTATGCGCCAAAAATTGACAGAACTGGTTCGACGATAAGCCCCAAAGACCTCGTAACCTTTTTCGAGCAGCAACTGAGCCAGATAGGCTCCGTCTTGACCCGTTATTCCTGTGATAAGTGCTTTCATCATTATCTTCCTTGGCTACCTGCTAATTAAATTCCCAATGAACCTATAACTTTATCAATCACTGCGCGTCGTGCGACAGCTGTGTATCTGCTTACATTCTCCAAACCTTTCAGTCGCATTTCATCAAAAAATGCCGAATCATCAGATAGACGCGCCAGTCCGTCTGACCACTCTTGAATTGACTCCCCATACAAAACACTGTCTCCATTGATCTCCACGATGCAGGGTTCCGCATTCGTCACAACTGGCATCCCGCATGCTTTAGCCTCAAGTATGGCCAATCCAAAACCTTCACAGGTAGAGGGTTGCAAATAAGCTCGGGCACTGCGTAATGCAATCACTTTGTCTTCATCTGAGATACGTCCGCGCAACACAACCTTGTCTTCTATGCCGCACTCTTGAATCTTGGCGCGCACATCATCTACTGCGTCTCCAAAAGAGCCGCAGATGTGATACTGAAAAGTTGGGTGTTGTCGCGAGAACAGGGCAAATGCTTCAATTGATTCCATCAGCATCTTTCTTGCAACATTCTCTTTTGTAAGATGCGTGATAGTAACGATTAGATCTTTTCTTGGGATGGCATTATCGGGCGTGTAAATTCCAACGTCCACTGCACAATAGGCGATTTCGGAACAAGAGGGGCGAAACGTACCCAACTTGGCAAAGTCGGTTAGGGAGATAAACAGATTGCGGTCAGCAAGCTTCATCGCCATCATCATCAAGGCTCGCTTGTGCAACGGCCAATCCGATAGCCCTCCGCAGTCGTTCGTATGCACTGCTCCCGTAAGTATCGTTGGCTTTCCCTTGAGCTTCGCCAACAATGCAGGGAATACGCCATAGCCGAACCACCATATGTAATACAGATCACAACGGACCAACATCAATTCTTTAAATGAATTGACGCAAATAACCTCATGCCCCAGCTGACGCAAGGCTTCGATATCGACCTTGTAGAACTCGACCACCTTAAAGAGTGCCTTGTCACGCACTTTGGCAAAAAAGCAGATTTTCATGGGATTCTTTCTGAAGGCGAGTTTGGTTTGGAAATTATGATGGATTGAATTGGATTCAAAACAACCATGAGCGCAATGGCTGGAATCAACTTTATCCAACCCAGCATCCAGTCTATAAACTCTTTTTCAAATGCAACCAAATAAAACGCAAAAACCAAAGAGGTGGCGAATGCCGCAGGAGAAAGTGACTCGACCAATCCGTAGCGTAGCCATACAAAACCGATTGCAATGCACAACCCCGCCATTGGCAATCCATATGCTCCAAAATTACCCCATAGATCCGTCTCTATACATGAGGGGTAGTCCTTCTTGTTGAGACCTGTATGCCTCTCAATCAAATATGACTTCGCTGTTGTTATAGCCTCATTTTTATATTCCGTTGCTATATTCAAACCAAATATTTGACCGAAAAGCGTAACTAATGGCCGCTCCCATGCGCGCCCCCACTCGTAGTCGTTGTTTTTCAGGCTATCATCCATCTGAGCAATTAGATCCACACAATCAAGGCGCTGAGTCCATTCCCAGCTACTAAATGCAGATGCCTCTGATTGTGTAATAAAACTGACCGGATTGATTATGTCCTGAACATTAGCATCAGCCCCATGATTCCTCACGTTTGATATTAAAACCAAGCCGTAAAGTATAGACACGCTTATACCCATCAAAAATCGACCCGAAGGTCGAAAATCATCACTCGCTCTCATCAGAAATGCAAACAAGACAGCTAAGGCCAACAAGATCAACATAGTGCGGCTGTTGACAACCGCAAAAACAATATAACCCAATACGACAATAATCAACGTCATCTGAGCCATCAGATATAACCACTTTGCCATCTGTAGCTTAATAGACGGCAACATGATTATCAGCAATGCAATCATCGGGAGTGTGACTAGATCATGTGTTCTCAAAATCGTCAAAGTAGCCATATCAAGCTGACTTATTACTTCTGCGATTTTTTCTGTCGAAATTCTACGAGCATACATGTCATTATCAACAGCTAAGACGGTAAACACCAATTCAAGCAACAGAAGAAGCACGCAGAAAACCACAAGCTTTAGCCCTGATATCTGATATCCAATGCTTGATGATTGAAAGAGGGTAGGGCGTCGTTTTGAATATAAATAAATCAGACCAAGCGGCAGAAAGAAAAACACCAAACAATACAATTGAATCTGCGGGTATTTAGCAACCACAAGAGAGTACGCCTCTTCTTCATTGAAGATCACCATAGCAGGTGCAATTACGGTGTATATCAATCCGAAGCAAAAAAAGACTACAAAGTAGAAATCGTCCCTTATATTGATTCTCGATCTTCGATTCAGCACCAGCCAAGACACAAAAAGGCCCGATACAAGAATGAATGCTTCCTCGAGATATAGTTCATTCATATATTTCGCCCTTCGATAGGCACGAAAGCTAATTTGCTGGAATGGTATTTGAACAATGCAGCTGCAACCGCTTCTGTAATAATACTGCTCACAATCACCCCCCAAAGCCCAGAAGCAGGGTATATGGCAAAGCACAGGATCATACAAAGAGCAGCGCATACAGCATTGATTTTTGTTCCGGTTGCAGTTTGATGATGGACAAATAGTAAATTCGCATTCAAAGCGGTGTATGCGCGAATTGGTAAGATCGAGGAAGTCAGAGCGAGATAAGGTAATAATCCACTATATTTTTGGTCATATACCGCCGAGATGGCTGGCCCTAACGCAGTTATTACCAAGCCAATCCCAATCCCAGCAACAATAACGTAACGCTCGTGTTTCGCATGATAAACAGCCAACTCATCTGGTGCCTGTTTCTGCAGTTTTCCATATCGTGGCAGCAATACGCTAATCAAACTCGACGGCATAATCATCGCGCCTGTGATTAGGAGCGTACACAACCCATACAGCGCCGTCTCTTCTTGACTAATACTTAAATAGGCGAAGATCAATAATGGCAAATTGTCGATTGCACTTCTGAACACTAGCGACAACGAAACTGCCGCTCCCTCAGAGAGCATTTTTTTCGACTCCACTCTCGAGTTAAGTTTCCAAGTTAATTTGGTGCGCACAAAGAATAACGCAACCACCAAGACCATTGTCTCGGCCACATATCTTGATAGCACCCACCCATTCAATTGCCAATAATTTGTGAACACAACCAACAAGACGAGGGATGCGACCGAAATCACAAAGGTAAAAGTCGATATCAGACCATATTGCTCTTTCCCATAAAAATAGTTCAGCGATGTTCTACTTAAACTTGTCAGCACTAGCACCCAAAGCAATAGCTTCAAGTACTCGCCAGTTTGTGAGGAATAAAACTCAATTATCGCCATGCCTACAATCACAAGAACGAGTGCCGACAACCCTGCCAATAGCACATGCGTCGTAAACAAGCTCTTTAGCTCTATGAGCTTGTGATCTTGTGAGACCAAGCGAACCACCAATAACGACATGCCCCATGGGGCCACCGTTGCCAACATTTGCAACGTAGCCTCCACGGTTCTCACGATGGCAAACTCATCTATCGGCAATATGCCTGCAAGAATGAATTGAGATATGAGTGCCGTTCCCTGAATGCTAATCACAGAGAACAACATGTATAGGACGTTTCTTTTCACGACAGAGAATTCACTAACATGAGGATTTATTGACTGACCGCGTATTTATTTTCTTGCAATCAAATCAAACTCGACAACCCACACTATTGCGCCCAAATATCGTGCGATAAAAAATAATGGGGCAGTCAGCAACCGATTGCTGACTTTCAAATAATAGAAGAACTTAACGTAGCAAGATTTTCTGCTTATGGAAAATCTTGCGGAACTGTAATAGGGCCTATCTAGACACTCAGGAAAAGCTGGGTCAAAAAAATTGAGCGTTCTTTCGCTGAAGGATTTTTTATGGGTTGGATCAGCCAACATGTCCGGCGAGTTCCAAAAAGGGACTCGAATAATGAGCTTTGCGCCAGGTTTTGAGATGCGATGCAACTCTTCAAGCGTACGAATCGTTTCGGGCAAATGCTCCAATACGTTGATCATATGTATCTCGTCAAACTCATCTTCCGGAAACGGCCACGGGAATGTTTGCAAATCATGGACAACATCAACCCCAGATAGGCCGACCACATCCAGATTGACGAAATCACTTCGAACATCTTTTCCACAACCCACATTTAACTTCTTCATTCTTCCATCCCTACATTTCACATAAAAATATCAAGTTATCCCTTTAGCCAAGCCGCTGAGAGTCGAGACATGCCGAACCAATGCATCTTTATCTCGCCTAGTCTCCACATTAAGTCTCAACAACGGTTCGGTGTTCGAGCCACGCAGGTTGAAGCGCCAGTCTGCGAACTCGGCGCTCACGCCATCGGTGCGATCTACGATGGGAATCTCCCTTTTGTCCGTTCGTGTTGAGCTTGTCGAAACACTCGCAGATGCACCCCCTTCGACAAGCTCAGGGCGAACGGCTTCATTTAAGTAGTGCTGCAAGATGCGCTCGATGGTTTGCTTCACATCATTCACACGATAGTTGATCTCACCACTGCACGGGTAGGCGGCGATACGTTCGCCCACCAGTTGCGATAGCCGCTTGCCGCTGCGACTCAACAGTTCGGTCACCAGCAGCCAGGGAATCATGCCGCTGTCGCAATAGGCGAAATCGCGGAAGTAATGGTGCGCGCTCATCTCGCCACCATAGATGGCATTCTCAAGGCGCATGCGTTCTTTGATGAAGGCGTGGCCGGTCTTGGATTGGATGGGGTTGCCGCCCGATTGTTTAACCACGTCTATCGTGTTCCAGGTCAGGCGCGGGTCATGGATGATCTTCTCGCCCGGATGTTTGTCCAAGAAGGCAGCCGCCAATAGGCCGACGATGTAATAGCCTTCGATGAACTCGCCGTGCTCGTCAAATAAGAAGCAACGGTCGAAGTCGCCATCCCATGCGATACCCATGTCTGCCTTGTGCGCCTTCACCGCATCAGTGGTGGCTGCACGGTTCTCTGGCAACAGGGGGTTGGGGATGCCGTTAGGGAAGCTACCGTCTGCTTGGTGATGTACCTTGATGAAGGTGACGGGGATGTTCAGTTGCTTGAAGCGAGCTTCGATCTCGTCGATGACGTGACCTGCTGCGCCATTGCCTGAATTCACAACCAGCTTCAGCGGTTGGATGACAGCGGGTTCGGTGTAGGTAAGCAAGTGATCGACAAAAGACTTGAGGATGGACTGTTGGGTCAGACTGCCACGCTTGCTTGCAGGCGCGAACTGATTCGCTTCTGCCAAGGTTTGGATGGCTTTAAGTCCGGTGTCGCCACTGATGGGCACGGCGCCCCGTGCCACCAGCTTCATTCCGTTGTAATCCATGGGATTGTGGCTAGCAGTGACTTCGATGCCTCCGTCCACATCCAGGTGGAATGCAGCGAAGTAGATCTCTTCTGTACCCACCATGCCGATGTCGATGACGTCCGCACCGCCATCCATCAATCCATTGGCCAATGCTTGTTTAAGGGGGGCGCTGGTGAGGCGCACATCACCGCCCACGACGACACGCTTGGCGTCCAAGTGTTGTGCATAGGCACGGCCGATGCGATAGACGATGTCGTCATTGAGCTCTTCACCCAACTTGCCTCGGATGTCGTAGGCTTTGAAACAGGTGAAGCTCATATTTTCACCCTACCGTACACATCATCGAAACGCACGATGTCGTCTTCACCCAGATACTCACCGCTCTGCACTTCGATCATCACCAGCGGTAGCATGCCAGGATTCTCCAAGCGATGTTTGTTTCCCGCAGGGATATAGGTGGATTCGTTGGTCTGCACGAAGAGTTCTTGTTGGCCGTTGACGACTTTGGCCATGCCGCTAACGACAATCCAGTGTTCGCTACGGTGATGGTGCATCTGCAAAGAAAGAGATGCGCCGATTTTGACTTCGATCCGCTTGATCTTGAAGTGTGGACCTTCTTCGAGCACGGTGTACGTTCCCCAAGGACGATGGACGGTGCTGTGCAGACGATATGCGTCGTGCCCTTCTTTTTTGAGACGGGCATAGAGGTGTTTGACGTCTTGGGCTCGGTTGCGGTCTGCGACCAGCACGGCATCGGCGGTGTCGATGATGACGAGGTCTTTGACTCCCACCGCGCCAACCATGCGGTCGTTGCTTTGGATGTAGCAGTTGCTGACGTCGTGCATCATGACTTCGCCTTGGATGCGGTTGCCATTTGCATCAGCGGGGGTGAGGTCGCCCAAGGCGGTCCATGAGCCGATGTCGCTCCAGCCGATGTCGCAGGGAACGACGGCGACGTTGGATGATTTCTCCATCACGGCGTAGTCGATGGAGTCGTCGGGCACTTGTTTGAAGGCGGTGGCATCGAGTTCGAGTTGGCTGAAGCCTTTGCCTTCGGCAGTGCGCGATTCGGCGATGCAGGCGCGAGTCGCGGCCAGGATGGCTGGGCAGTGCTTTTCCATCTCTTGCAGCATGACACCGGCTTGGAAGCAGAACATGCCGGAGTTCCACAGGAAGCGGCCGGAGGCGACGTATTCTTTTGCGGTGTCGAGGTTGGGCTTTTCGACGAAGCGTTTGACAGTGTTGCCATCGGCTTCGATGTAGCCATAGCCGGTCTCTGGCATGTCGGGCTTGATGCCGAAGGTGACGAGTTTGCCTTGGGCGGCCAGTTGCATGGCGCTCGCCACGGCCTTGGCAAAGGAGTCTTGGTCGGCGATCAAATGGTCGGCGGCGAGTACGAGTAGGCAGGCATCTTTGCCATGAGCCTGTGCGACTTGCAGTGCGGCAGCGGCGATGGCGGGTGCGGTGTTGCGACCGAACGGTTCGAGGATGAAGCGGTTGGTGAATGCTTTGTTGTCTGGAATGCAAGTAACTTCGCGGTATTCGTCTTCGGTCTTGAAGAATAATTCGCGATTGGTCACAGTCATGGTCTCGACGGCTTGCGGTAGCACCGCACCACGCAACCATGCCTTTTGCAACAGGCTTTGCCCATCCGCTAGGCGGATGAATGGCTTGGGGTGGGTCTCACGAGAAACAGGCCACAAGCGGGAACCAGCACCGCCACAGAGAATGGTGGGAATGAGTTTCATATTGCCGTTTCCTTGACATCAGAGCCGCCGCGCGCGCACAGACCTTTGCGTTCGATCTCATCAGCAAGTGCGTCGATCTCGGCCTTCAGCCGCTCATATTCGTGCGTCTTGTATTTGAGAAAGGCTATTGCCATGCGTGCTCTCGACTCCAATCCTTGCGGAGTTAGAAGATAAGCATAGGCAAGCTTGTTCTCGTTGTTCCGGAAGTTGTTAATTTTTAGGCTGCCCTTCTCAACTAGCGCGTTGAGGCAGTAGTTCACCTTGCCAAGGCTGATACCCAGACGTTTCGCAAGATCTCTTTGCGAAAGCTCTGGTTTGTCTTCTAGCATCTTCAGCAGGCTGTAATGTGTGGTTTCGTCTAACATCTATAGTGCGTTCAGTTATTGAACGGTATGCATTAAAGCAGAGCAGGAAAGTAAGTGTCAAGCCAAGTTATTGAGTATTTGGATACAATGCACAGGTCTCTTCTCTGCCGAAAACCGTGGCTATATTTTTGCCCCCTCAATCTCGCATCGCCATCGTTCGCTTCTCCGCGCTCGGCGACGTGGTCATGGTCAGCGCCACCATTCGCTCCTTACAAATGGCACTACCCGATGTCGAGATCACTTGGTTCACCAGCCCGTTGTCATTTTCTTTGTTGCAAGGGATGCAAAACATCCAGTTTGTGGTTGTGGAAAAGCCTCGCTCCTTCTCGGATTACCGCGCTTTCTATCAACGCTTTCGTGAGCGCGATTTCGATGTGGTCCTGGCGATGCAGGCGAATATTCGCATCAACCTGCTTTATCCCGCCCTACATGCCTCCATCAAGATCGGCTTCGACCGCACTCGCGCTCGTGAGGGGCAATGGTTGTTCTGCAATCAACGCATCCCATTCCAAGACAATCACCTAGTCGATAGCTTCTTGTCGTTCGTTGAGGTTTTGACTGGCCAGCCTACGAAGGCGAGTTGGAGCTTGCCTGTCGATGAGGAGGATTTTAATTGGGCTCGCGAACGTTTAGGCGCATTGCCAAATCCCTGCATTGCGATACATCCTCACGCCAGCAAACCAGAGCGTAATTGGCTGCATGAGCGATACGCCGAGGTCATCAGAAAGGTCACCGCACAACGTCACACAAACATCGTCTTGACGGGTGGAAATTCACCGAGCGAAATCGCACTGTGCCAACAACTTGCGCAGGTGTCACCGCAGCAGACGCTGAACCTTTGCGGCAAAACAACCCCGAAACAGTTGGCCGCCGTATTGGGAAAGGTCGATGTGCTAATCGCACCAGATACCGGCGCAGTACATATCGCCAGAGCGATGGACACGCCGGTGATCGGCCTTTATGCAGTCGCCTCGCCCAAGCTCACAGGCCCTTATCAGCGCTTGGAATATTGCGTCGACCGCTATCCCCAAGCAGTTGAGAAATTCCTGGGCAAAAAGCCGGACCAGTTACCCTGGAATACACGTGTACATCATCCAGATGCGATGAGCTTGATCGAAGTTGAGGATGTCCTGTTGCAGTTAGACCGCGTACTGGGTGCACTCAAATGATGAAGTTGCTCGACTCCCGTTTCGCATACACGACCTTGCTTTGGTTGCTCTTGCCCTACGCACTCTTCCATCTTTGGTGGCGTTCACGCAGGCAGCCTGAATATCTGGATTTTGTTGCGGAACGTTTTGGTCGTTATGCAATAAAGACAGACAAGCCTGTCATCTGGTTACACACCGTTTCTGTTGGAGAGACCCGCGCGGCGGCGACTTTAGTACATCGCTTGCGCGAGAAATATCCAGACCATCAGATCCTGCTCACCCACACCACGCCCACGGGTCGCGCCGCCAGTGAACAACTGTATGGCGATGACGTTTTTCGCGTCTATCTGCCATACGACTACCCGTTCGCCGTTCAGCGTTTTCTTGACCACTTCAAGCCGCAGGTAGGCGTTCTGTTGGAGACCGAGGTTTGGTTCAACCTGATCCATCGGTGCAACGCATCTGCTGTCCCGTTACTCTTGCTCAATGCGCGTTTGTCAGAAAAGTCCGCCTCCCAGTATGCGCGTTTCCCGCATCTCACTCACCACGGCTTACACGGCCTTTTTCTTATCGCGGCACAGACCGAAGCGGATGCGCAAAGAATTGCCGGGCTTTGCGGACGCCCTGTATCGACAATGGGAAACCTGAAATACGACATCAAACCCCCGCTAGCCATGCTTGAATTGGGTGAACATTTGCGTAAACTGTTTGGTCAACGTCCTGTATTCCTGGTAGCCAGCACGCGAGAAGGTGAAGAGGCGTTGCTACTGAAAGCGCTCCAGCACCTCACTGACAAGGACCTGCTCACCGTCATCGTTCCGCGTCATCCACAACGTTTCGGCGAAGTTGCTTCCTTGATTCTTCAACACGGTTTTACTCTGCAACGACGCAGTTTGGACGCAGTTATTTCACCCGGCACCCAAGTTATTCTTGGAGATAGCATGGGTGAGATGTTCGCTTACTATAACGCGTGTGATGTTGCCTTTATCGGTGGCAGCTTATTGCCCTTTGGCGGACAGAATCTGATCGAAGCCTGTTCAGTCGGCAAACCGGTATTAATAGGTCAGCACACTTATAATTTTGCACAGGCGAGCGATATCGCTGTCGCCTGTGATGCGGCAATTCGGGTCGATTCCGCTGCTGAGCTGATCCAAATCTTGAATCAATTGCTGCAAGATTCAGGGCACCGAACGCGTATGGGACAAGCCGGTTTGAAGTTTGTCCATGACAATCAGGGCGCGACCGAATGTGCAGCCTCACTGATCGCCGAGGCGCTCAAACACCGCTTTTAAGCGCAAATTTTCCCTCTTCTAGTAAAATGGGCGGCATGAAAAAAATACTTGTAACGGGTGGTGCGGGATTCATTGGGTCGGCAGTAATTCGTCAATTCATCAACGAGACTGTTCATTGTGTTGTCAATGTCGACAAGCTCACGTATGCCGGAAACCTGCAATCGCTTTCTTCCGTCGCGGAAAACCCACGCTACAAATTTGAACAAATCGACATCTGCGATGCCGCCGAAGTGGCTCGCGTGTTCCGTGAACACCAACCGGATGCGGTGATGCACCTTGCTGCCGAATCCCATGTGGACCGTTCCATCAGCGGACCCGCCGACTTCATTCAGACCAACATCGTTGGCACTTACACTTTGCTTGAAGCGGCGCGTGCGTTTTGGAATAGTTTGGCGGGTGAACGCAAAGCCAACTTCCGTTTCCACCATATCTCCACCGATGAGGTGTATGGAAGCTTGGGGGATGCCGGATTTTTCACCGAAGACACCGCCTATGAACCCAACTCCCCTTACTCGGCAAGCAAGGCATCCAGCGACCACCTCGTGCGCGCTTGGCACCACACCTACGGCCTGCCTGTCGTCACCACCAACTGTTCCAACAACTACGGCCCATATCACTTCCCCGAGAAACTCATCCCGCTGGTGATTTTGAACGCAGTGAACGGCAAGACACTGCCCATCTACGGCAAGGGCGACAACATCCGCGATTGGCTATATGTGGATGACCACGCCCGTGCCCTACGCACCGTGTTAGAGACTGGCAAACTGGGGGAGACCTACAACATCGGCGGTTGGAACGAGAAGACCAATCTCGAAGTTGTGCATGCAATTTGCACCATCTTGGATGAACTTCATCACCAAGGTGCGCCGCACGCCAAGCTCATCACCTACGTGGCAGACCGTCCCGGTCATGACAAGCGTTATGCCATCGATGCTACCAAGATCGCAAACGATTTGGGCTGGAAACCGCAAGAAACTTTTGAGACAGGGCTGCGTAAAACAGTCGCGTGGTATTTACACAATTCCGATTGGGTGAACGGTGTCACCAGCGGCGACTACCAGCATTGGGTACAAAAGAACTACGCTGAAAGGAGCAAATTATGAAGGGAATTATTTTGGCGGGCGGCTCAGGCACTCGCCTGTATCCCGTTACGTTACCGGTCTCCAAACAGTTGTTGCCTATTTACGACAAGCCGATGATCTATTACCCGCTGACCACACTGATGCTGGCCGGGATACGCGACATTTTGGTGATTTCCACCCCGCAGGACACGCCACGCTTCGAACAATTATTGGGTGACGGCCGCCAGTGGGGAATCAATTTGTCATATGCTGTCCAGCCCTCACCGGACGGCTTGGCCCAGGCTTTCATCATTGGCGAAGAATTCATCGATGGCGACAGTTGCGCCTTGGTACTGGGCGACAACATCTTTTACGGCGCCGATCTGGAGACCAAATTGAGTGCCGCCGCTGGCAAGAATGATGGCGGAACGGTCTTTGCCTATCGTGTCAACGACCCTGAGCGTTATGGGGTAGTCGATTTCGATTCAGATGGCCGCGCCTTGAGTATCGAGGAAAAGCCGCAGCAGCCAAAGTCCAATTACGCCGTCACCGGTCTGTATTTTTACGATAACAGTGTGGTAGGGATCGCCAAGTCCATCAAGCCATCACATCGCGGTGAACTTGAGATCACCACGGTCAACCAGATTTATCTGGAACGCAATAAACTCGATGTACAGGTGATGGGACGCGGTAGTGCATGGTTGGATACGGGTACGCATGATTCCCTGCTGGAAGCCTCGCTTTTCATCCAGACTCTGGAAAAGCGCCAAGGCTTGAAGATTGCCTGCCCGGAAGAGATCGCCTTTCGCCGGGGCTACATTAATGCCACCCAACTGGAAGCACTGGCCAAACCCCTCGCCAAGAACGGTTACGGACAATACCTGCTCGCCGTATTACAAGAAAAATTCTAAGATGCGTGCCGTCCCCACCGCCATTCCGGATGTCCTCATCATTGAACCCAAGGTTTTCGGAGACGAGCGCGGTTTCTTTTATGAAAGTTTTAACGCAAGACGCTTCGCTGAATTGACCGGCATCGCCACACCTTTCGTGCAAGACAACCACTCCAAGTCGGCACGCCACGTATTGCGTGGCTTACATTATCAGGTTCAGCAGGCGCAAGGTAAGTTGGGGCGCGCCACGGTGGGGGAGGTACTCGATGTCGTGCTCGACATCCGCAAGAGCTCTCCCACATTCGGACAATCTGAGACCGTCATCCTGAGTTCTGAAAACAAACGTATGTTGTGGGTTCCTCCCGGTTTTGCACACGGCTTCATCGTGTTAAGCGAGTCTGCCGAGTTTTTATACAAGACCACTGACTATTGGGCACCGGAGTATGAGCGCTCCATTTTATGGAATGATCCGGCCCTCAACATCGATTGGCAGTTGCACGGTGCCACGCCATTACTTGCCGCCAAAGACCAAGCGGGCAAGCTCCTCAAAGATGCCGAGGTGTTCGCTTGAAAACCATCCTGCTGACTGGCGCCAACGGCCAAGTCGGTTGGGAGTTGCGACGCGCCCTCGAGGGCAAATATAAAGTCATTGCGCCGTCGCGCGAGCAACTTGATTTGTGCCGGCCCGATGCAATCCGGCAGTTCGTGAATTCCTGCCGTCCGGACATCATAATCAACCCCGCTGCCTACACAGCCGTGGATAAAGCCGAAACGGAACCCGAATTGGCGATGTCTATTAACGGGATCGCGCCCGGAATTTTTGCAGAAGTTGCATTGGAGCTGGATGCATTGTTGATCCACTATTCGACCGACTACGTATTTGACGGTCTAAAATCGTCCGCTTATACCGAGCTGGATACTCCCAACCCGCAAAGCGTATACGGCAGAACCAAGTTGGCTGGGGAAGAGGCGATCAAAGCAGCCGGTTGCAGACATCTCATTCTGCGCACCAGCTGGGTATATGGAACCCATGGCGGGAACTTTGTAAAAACAGTGATCAGGCTTGCAAAAGAGCGGGATGAAATGCGTATTGTTGCAGACCAGTTTGGTGCTCCAACTTGGGCGCGTTTGCTGGCAAATTCTACGTCTGACATCCTACAGTCTTGGTATGCAGGTAAAGCAACTGATCAACCGGATGGGCTGTATCACTTGACGGCATGTGGTCGTACCAGTTGGCATCATTACGCCGGGGAAATCGTGCAACTGGCAATGAAATACGACGCGTCGATTTCGAGCAAGCCCCCCCGCATCCTCCCCATCGCCACCCGGGAATATCCACTGCCCGCAAAGCGACCCGCCAATTCTTCGCTCTCAAACGATAAGGTCCAAAAGACTTTCGGGCTGAAGCTTCCGGCTTGGCAAGACGATCTTGCCGACTGCGTGCGAGAACTGTATACGGCTAACGTAACGCCTGATTGATTCTGGCCAAGTCGGCTTCGGTCAAACTGCCCGCCGCCGCCTTCAAACGCAAATGGCTGACCAGGAAATTGTATTGCGCCTGGAGCAGATCGCGACGCGTCGAGAAGAGTTGCTGCTGTGCATTCAGCACGTCCAGGCTGGTGCGCACGCCTACTTCCTGCCCCAGTTTGCTGGCCTGCAGCAGACTCTCACTTGATTTTAATGCCTGTTGCAAAGCCTGAACCTGAGCAATTCCGCTCACAACCCCCAGATACGCCTGACGGGTTTGCAAATCAACGTTGCGCCGCGTATTTTCCAGATCCTGTTTGGCTTTCTCGCGATTCGCGTCCGCTTCACGCCATTTCGATTGGGTTGCCCCGCCCGAGAACAGCGGCATGTTGAGTTGCAAACCCACTGAAATACTCTTGGTATCGCCGCACGAAAAACTACAGCCCGTACTGTTCGAGTAATTTCCAACCGCATCCACTGTGGGCAGATGGCCGCCACGATTTTTCGCCACTTCTTGCGCTGCCAATGCCTCGGCCGCTTGTGCTATCACAATCTGATAGTTTCCCTGCTGCGCATCGGCCACCCATTTCTGCGCCTCGGCAGGATTCGGCGATTCAAGTTTGAACCCTGCACCCAAAGTACTCAATTCATCGACTTCGCCGTTCACCAACTGTTGCAAGGTGCGCTTCTTGATCTCAAGACTGTTTGCTGCGGCGATCTCTTGTGCCACGACCAAGTCATAACGCGCCTGTGCCTCGTGTGTGTCGGTGATGGTTGCAGTGCCCACTTCGAAGTTGCGCTTGGCCTGCTCCAATTGCTGCGAGATGGCGTTTTTTTGGGCATTGGTCAATTGCACAGTGTCTTGCGCGATGAGCACATCAAAATACGTCTGCGCGCTACGCAAAATTACATCTTGCTCCGCCAGTTTGAACTGCGCCTCGGAGATAGCCACCTGCAGATCCGCTTGCTGATAGGTCGCCCAATTCTGCTCACGGAACACGGGTTGCACCACGCTCACCGCGTAACCATGACTGTTGTATTTCTTGGTAAGCAACGGAGAGTTCAGGTCGTTGTACGTCGTATTTGCGCTCAAATTGACACTGGGCAAAAGCAATGCCCGACCCTGCGTCAGTTTCTCCTTACCGGCTTGCTGGGCGGCTCGCGCCCCGGCAAACACCGCGTCCTGACTTTGCGCCGCGTGGTAAATCTGCATCAGATCACCGCCAAATACCGGTGAATGAACGCCCAGTACGAGCAATATTCCAATTGCGATTTTTGTGGGTTTCATGGGAACTCCAATATTAGAATCTGCTAATATTACTTGTTGCCTGACATCTGTTCAAGCTGAATTTAAGGATTCGGGAAAACCCTAGAATACGAAGCGTTGCGGTTGTTGGACATTTTTGAGCGGCGCGACATCAGTCTCGAACAACGTTTTGGTATCAAAGACTTCAGCCGCGATGCGGGTGATCAGCTGCGCTTGCATCGCCGGCGCATCGCCGATCACGGCAAACAAACGTCCGCCGATCTTCAACTGGTTCTTGTAAGACTCCGGTATCAAAGGAACAGAACCGGTGAGAACGATCACATCGTATTCGGACTCACCCCAACATTGAGCTGCATCGCCAACCTGCAACGTCACATTCTCGATATGGTGTGCAACCAGATTCCTTAACGCAATCGCATGCAGTTCCGGTTGAATCTCCACGCTGGTCACTTGACCCGCCAACTTGGCCATCAATGCCGTCAGATAACCGCTACCGGTTCCTACTTCCAGCACAGTATCTCCAGTCTGGATATCCACCGCCTGCAATGCCCGTGCTTCGATCTTGGGTTGCCACATCTGCGCGCCGTGTCCCAAGGGTATTTCGGTATCAACGAACGCCAATGATTTGCTTGCAGCCGGGACGAATTGCTCACGGCGCACCAATTTGAGCAGATCCAGAACACGAACATCGAGAACATCCCAAGGACGGATCTGTTGCTCGATCATATTGAAGCGGGCTTGTTCCAAGTTCATTTTTATCTCCTGAATACGGCTAAATTTGTGCGGGCAGCGCGGCAGTATAACAACACGCCGGAGTCGTCTCAACCGCCATAAATCAATTCATCACACCCCCACCAGAGTCGATCCTTTTTCCCGGTAAGCCTCAGTCAGCACTTCGACGAAGCGATTCGCCTGTGGCGAAAGAAACTTGCCCTTTCGCAACACCAATCCGTAACCGCGTTGGGGAAAGTATTGAGCCAGTGGAATCCTGGCCAGCCTCTCCTGCCCCGTCAGGCAGATATCGGTCACGATGGAAATACCCAATCCCAACTCCACATATTTCTTAATCACCTCCCATCCGCCCGCCTCTAGAGTGACTTTGAATGAAAGGTTGTGCTGCTGGAATACGTACTTGACCATGCCCCAAGTTGATAGGTGACGCGGCGGAAGAATCAAGCCGTATTGACTGATATCCTCCAACGTCAGATCCTTTTTCAACGCGAGGGGATGCCCGATCGGGGTGATCAATGCCGGATCGAAGGTGACGATAGGCTGGTAGGTTATGTCATCGGGAACCTCCAGCAAGGAACCTACAGCAAAGTCGATCTCGTCAAGCTTCAACATCTTCAGTCCATCGCGGCCCGTCACGTTATACAAACGCAAATGGATACCGGGATAATCCCTGGTAAATCGGCTCACCGCCTCGGGAAGGATGTACAGAATAGTCGACTCACCCGCCCCAATATTCAACTCGCCGCTTTCCAGTCTGCCGTGTTGGGCAACAAAGTTGGACTGCAGATTATCGATCCCTTGTACCAATGGCTCGGCTAAAACATAAAGTGCCTCCCCATCCGGGGTCAGCCGCATCGTCGGTCCGCGACGTTCGAACAGGGTTGTGTTCAATTCACGTTCCAGAGCTTGTATTTGCAATGTGATCGAAGGCTGGCTGAGGAAAAGTTTTTGCGCCGCCAAGGTGATGCTGCCGCTGCGCACCACTTGGCAAAATGCACGCATCTGTTTCAAACGATTGTTCTTGTAGTACGCCTGCTTGTCTGTCGGCATCATTGCCCCCATTATTCGGAATATCAATAATGAAAATTGAAATTATTGATTGCCCAAATGATAGTAACTTTAATAATCTTGCCGCAAGTCAAAAAAGCAAAAAATATAAAACTACAAAATGTAGTCCGTTGGCATCAAGCGTTGCAACCGGGGAGGCAGCATGGAAACACTGCACAACATTTTTTTTGCTTTTGCGTTCATGGCTGGACTGGGCGTCCTGCTGGCGCTGTTTCTGGCTGTCGCCGGCAAACGCCTCTATGTGTTCGAAGACCCCCGCATCGATGAAGTAGAAGACATGTTGCCGCATTCCAATTGCGGCGCATGCGGCACCGCCGGTTGTCGCAACTTCGCAGAACAAGTCGTCAGTGGCACCATCGAACCCGCTCGTTGTACCGTCAATCCTCCCGCACAGAATCTATCTATCGCTGAGATGTTAGGCATCTCCATGGGCGATGTCGAAAAACGTATCGCCCGCCTCGCCTGCGCTGGCGGCAGACACGTTGCCAAGATGCGCGCCCACTATGACGGCCTTAATTCTTGCGCTGCCGCTGCCGTCGCGGGTGGCGGCAAGAGCTGCACCTGGGGCTGCCTCGGCATCGGAGACTGTGCTGACGTGTGCGACTTCGATGCCATCACCATGGACAAATTCAGCCTCCCCGTAGTGGATGCCGCCAAATGCACAGCCTGCGGCGACTGCGTGGACGTCTGCCCTAAAGGTCTTTTTTCCCTGCAAGTCGAGTCGCACAAACTGTGGCTGGCCTGCTGCAATGAATCCGACGGCGACATCGCCGAAGCCGCTTGCGAAGTGGCTTGCACCGCCTGCGAGCGTTGCGTGGTGGACGCCGCACCCGGCCTCATCAGCATCAAGAACAAACTCGCCGTCATCGATTACAGCAAGAACGAAACTGCACAGCGTGCAGCCATCGAGCGTTGTCCCACTGGGGCCATCGTGTGGATGGAGGGAAGTAACATCAGCAAAGGCAAAGCCGCCAAAAAGATCATCCGCATCGAACCGTTACCTGTCATCGCAGAAGCATAAGGGGCGCGCCCCTTAAAAGGAGAGACCATGTTAAACCCACTAAAACAATTCAAATTCCTCGGAACCGCATCAGATGCCGATGCGACTCAAACCCGTTACAAATATCCCGGCGTGCGCGATGCCATCGACGGCAACACCGCCGTCATCATGGTGGAACGCGAGGCCTCGCAAGGTGCGGGCGCCTACCCCATCACACCGTCCACACAGATGGGCGAATATTGGGCGGAAGAAGTCGCCAAAGGCCATCTGAATGCGGCGGGCAAACCGCTCATTTTCGTCGAACCCGAATCCGAACATGCTGCTGCGGGTGTGACTGCCGGCCTCTCCATGACCGGAATCCGCGCGGTCAACTTCACCTCATCGCAAGGCTTGGCATTTATGCACGAGTCTTTGTATGCCGCCGTCGGCAAGCGTCTGCCTTATGTGCTGAACCTCGGTTGTCGCGCCATCACCAAGACCTCACTCAATGTGCACTGCGCGCATGACGACTACCACTGCGCCGATGACACCGGCTTCATCCAAGTGTTCGCCAAGAACGGCCAAGGCGCTGCCGACCTCAACATGCTCGCGCGCAAGACCGCCGAATTAGCACTGACTCCCGCTATGGTGGCGCAAGACGGCTTCCTCACCACTCATCTGATCGAACCGATGCTGGTGCCCGAACGCGAGCTGGTCGCCGAATTCTTGGGCGATGCGGATGACATCATCGACACCCCTACACCCGCACAAAAGCTGTTGTATGGACCGAAGCGCCGTCGCGTTCCGATGACATGGGACGTGGACAATCCGATGCAGACCGGTGTGGTGCAGAACCAAGATGCCTACATGCAGGCGGTCGCCGCACAACGCCCCTACTTCTTCGAACATATCCCCGCCTTGTTCGACCAATGCGCGGCAGAATTCAAAGCGTTGACGGGGCGTGATTACAACCGCATCGACACCTATCGTTGCGACGACGCCGACTACCTCATTCTCGGCCAAGGCAGCATGACCGTACAAGCCGCGGCCGTCGCTGACTGGTTGCGCGACAACCGCAAGATCAAAGTGGGCGTGGTCAACATCACCATGTACCGCCCTTTCCCCGGCGACCTGCTCGGCCATGTGCTGAAAGGCAAGAAGGGCGTGGCCGTATTGGAGCGCACCGACCAGCCGCTGTCGGAAGACCTGCCCCTGATGCGCGAAGTGCGCTCTACGATCTCCAAATGCGCCGAGAACGCACGCGAAGAATGCTACGCAGACTATGCCAAATATGAACAAGCCAAAGACATGCCGACGCTGTATTCCGGCTGCTACGGCTTGGGTTCGCGCGACCTGCAACCCGAGGGCTTGATCGCTGCCGTGGAGAACATGTTGCCGGGCGCAACGCGGCGCAAGTTCTTTTACCTGTCCGTCGATTTCGTGCGCGACGAATCCGCCAATCCGAAACAAGAGATTCGCCAACAAGAGTTGCAAGCCGCCTACCCCAGCATCAAGGGTATGGCGCTGCGCGGCACCGAGAACCCCAACCTGCTACCCAAAGGCGCCATCGCCGTACGTATGCACTCCATCGGCGGCTGGGGCGCGGTGACCACGGGCAAGAACTTGGCGATGACCTTGTTCGAACTGCTGGGCTGGGACATCAAAGCCAATCCGAAATACGGCTCCGAGAAGAAAGGCCAGCCCACCACCTACTATCTGTCCGCCGCGCCGGAACCCATCCGCATCAACTGCGAATACACCCGCGTGGATGTGGTGATGTCGCCCGACCCTCAGGTGTTCCTGCACACCAATGCGCTGGAAGGCTTGAACGACGGTGGCGTGTTCATCATCCAGAGCAATCTGGATAGCCCCGAAGCCGTCTGGCAGACCTTCCCCATGCGCACCCAGCAGTACATCGTCGATCACAAGATCCGCGTGCACTACCTTGATGCTTTCAAGATCGCGCGCGCCGAATCCAGTAACCCAGACCTGCAACTGCGTATGCAAGGCAATGCCTTCCAAGGTGCGTTCTTTCACGCATCTGATGTAAAAGACCGTGCAGGTCTCTCTGAAGAGACGCTGTTCAAAGCCATCGAGAACCAACTCGAATCCAAGTTCGGCAAGAAGGGCAAACGCATCGTCGATGACAACTTGCGCGTGGTGCGTCGCGGCTACGAAGAGTTGTTCGAGATCACACCGGACAAGATGAAGGTCGGTCAGCGTGCATCCAGCGCGCTCAAAGCCGCGCCCTCCATGCCCATCATGCTCAAGCAATTGCCTGAAGGTAATGGCGGTCAATCTGACGTCCACCGTTTCTGGGAACAGACCGGCAGTTTCTATATGAAGGGGCAAGGCTCGGACAATTTGGTCGACCCTTTCATCGGCATGTCCGTCGTACCCGCCGTCACTGGCGTGTATCGCGACATGACGGGTGTGCGTTTCGAATATCCCGAGTGGATCGCCGAGAACTGCACCGCCTGCGGCGAGTGCTACACCCAATGCCCGGACAGTGCCATCCCCGGCCTAATCACCACGCCAAGTGACGTGCTCAACAGCGTGATCCAGAAGATCGAGACGGGCGGACGTCCCACCCGTTTCTTGCGCAAATTCAGTCGCACCATCGAGAAGAAGTTGCGCGCGTCTTTGGACAAGGATGGCTTGGATGTGCGCGCACTGCTGGCGAACGCCATCACCGAAGCCTTCGCGGAAGACACCACGGCGGGTGACGAACGCACACGCTTGGAAGTCGAGTTGAACCTGCTGCGCGACGGCATCGGCAGCTTCAAGTTCGCCACCACCAAGCCGTACTGGACGCAAAAAGAGAAGAAAGAAAAAGGCAGCGGCGGCCTGTTCTCCATCACCATCAATCCCTACACCTGCAAGGGCTGTGCCATCTGTGTGGATGTATGCGCCGACAACGCGCTGAAGATGGTGACGCAGACCAACGAAGCTATCCAGACATTGCGCGACGACTGGAACGTATGGCTGGACCTGCCCACCACGCCACCTCAGTTCAGTCGCATCGACGACCTCGACGAGAAGGTGGGCGCGTTAGAGACCATCCTGCTCGACAAACACAACTACCAATCGCTCGCCAGCGGCGACGGCGCTTGCTTGGGTTGCGGCGAGAAGGGTGCTATCCACTTGTTCACCGCCACCGTGACAGCCTTGATGCAACCGCGCGTGAAGAAGTACGTGAGCAAGTTGGACGCGCTCATCACCGGATTGGAGAACCACATCCGCCTGCGTCTCGGTAGCTCGGTCAATCTGGCCGATACCGATGGTTTGATGCAGGCCATCCAGAACTACAGCGGACGCGACCTGACCTTGGCCAAGCTGACCGAGACTTTGCTTGCGCGCAATCCTGCCGAACCGATCGACCCGCAATGGTTGAAGCGCGTGACGCAGATGTTGGAGAAATTGAAAGACTTGCGCTGGCGTTACTTGGAGGGCCCGACCAACCAAGGTCGCGCCGAGATGGGCATCATCAACTCCACCGGTTGCACCTCGGTGTGGGCCTCGACCTATCCGTTCAACCCCTATCCGTTCCCGTGGACATCGCACCTGTTCCAAGACTCGCCTTCTGTTGCGATGGGCGTGTTCGAAGGACACATGGCGAAGATGGTGGAAGGCTTCAAGGCCGTGCGCCAAGTCGAGATGGAACTGGCGGGCGGCTACGTGCCTGAAGACAGCGACAAGTTCTTCGCCCACTTCAACTGGCAACAACTGAGCGACGAAGAATTCCATCTGTGCCCACCCGTGGTAGCGATGGGTGGTGACGGTGCGATGTTCGACATCGGTTTCCAGAACCTGTCGCGTGCCTTGATGTCGGGCAAACCCATCAAAGTGTTCATCGTGGATACGCAGGTGTATTCCAACACCGGCGGCCAAGCTTGCACCTCCGGCTTCATCGGCCAAGTGGCCGATATGTCACCCTACGGCGCAAGCCAACATGGCAAATCTGAGAGCCGCAAAGAGATCAGCCTCATCGGTATGGCACATCGCACCGCGTTCATTCACCAGAGTTCGCTCTCCAATGTAAACCACATGCTGGAAGGTTTCATCGACGGCCTCAACAGCCGCCGTCCCGCCTTGTTCAACGTCTATGCCGTGTGCCCGCCGGAGCATGGTGTGGGCGACAACAGCGCCGTGGCGCAAAGCAAGATGGCAGTCGAGTCGCGCGCCTTCCCGCTATTCCGTTTCGACCCCGATGCGGGCATCACCTTCTCCGAATGCGTTACTTTGGAAGGCAACCCGGCACTGGAAAGCGATTGGCCGGAATACAAACTCGACTACAAAGACGAGGCTGGCAACCAACAGTCAATGGTGTTGCCGATGACCTTCGCCGACTTCGCGTTGACCGAAGGCCGCTTCGCCAAGCAGTTCAAGAAAGCTCCTGCGGACACATGGAACGACGACATGGTGTTGCTGGGTGATTTCTTGAAATCGTCGGAAGACGAGCGCGACGGCAAGTTCCCCTTCATCTGGTCGGTGGACAAGAAGAACCAACTGATACGCGTGCTGGTGTCGAAAGAGATGGTGTTGTCGTGCGAAGAGCGCATGCAATTCTGGAAGCAGCTCAAGGATGTAGCTGGCGTAGGTCGCGCGGTAGGCAATGAAGAGACAATCGCCAACCGTGTGCGTCAAGAGTTGATCCAGATGTTGTCGTCAGGCATGAGTGGAACGGCCTCTAGTTCGCCCACCACAGTGGCCGTACCCGCTGCTTCCAATGCGGCGGATTATGAAGCGGTATTCATCGATACCCCGGAGTGCACCGCGTGTGACGAATGCATGAACATCAACCCCAAGATATTTGCCTACAATGATCAAAAGAAAGCCGTCATCATCAATCCGAAAGCGGGTAGTTTCCTTGACATCGTCAAGGCTGCGGAGAAATGCACGGCTGGCATCATTCATCCGGGCACGCCTTGGAACAGCGGCGAAGCAAACCTCGACAAACTGAAGGCACGTGCGGCGAAATTCAATTGAGATGAAAACGTCAAACTCTACAACCCGTCATTCCCGCGAAAGCGGGAATCCAGACGATTCAAAAGACCTCGCGCAGCGAGACCCTGCGTGGTCTTGTCCGCTTCGCGGGCTGTTTGTTTTTACTGGATTCCCGCTTTCGCGGGAATGACAAAACAGAGATGAACATGCGCCTTCCTTTCTTCAACCGCACGCCGACCTTCGATCACGGCATACACCCGGTCTATCACAAAGAGACCGGGTGTATGCCGATCCGCCGGTTCCCGTTCGCACCCAAGCTGTATGTGTCGCTAGAGCAACACATCGGCAAACCCGCGATCGCCATTGTGCAAGTGGGGCAGGAAGTGTTGCGCGGCGAACTCATCGCCAAACCGGACGGTCTGTTCTCGCTACCCATCCACGCGCCCGCCACGGGCATTATTGAAGCACTGGAACCGATGCCATCCGACAACGGCGAGATGGAGATGTGCATCGTCATCCGCGTGTACGAGGCCGATACCCAAGAAGTTCAGGTGCGCTACCCGCACGATCTGGAGAACATGAGCGGGCGCGAACTCGCTCTGGTGATGCAAGAAGTCGGCGTCGCAGGTAAAGGCGGCGCCACTTTCCCTACCCATGCCAAACTCATCCCGCCCAACGGTTGCGTCATCGACACCATCATCGTCAATGGCGCGGAATGCGAACCATTCCTCACCTGCGACCATCGCATCATGGTGGAACGCGCGCAAGACATCATGCAAGGCATCAAATACGCACGCCGTGTGTGCGGTGCACCGCGTGCCATCATCGGCGTGGAGGACAACAAGATGGATGCAGTGGCCGCGCTCGAAGCCGCACTGCCTGCCGATGGTTCGGTCACAGTCAAAGTCGTGGAGACCAAATATCCGCAAGGCGCTGCCGAGACGCTCATCACTGCTCTACTGGGTCGCGAAGTCCCCGCAGGCAAGCGTAGTTCTGCCGTCGGTGTGGTGATGAACAATGTAATGACACTCGCCTACATGGGCAGACTATTGCCGCTGGGTGAAGGTATGACCGAACGCATCGTCACTATCGCAGGGCCCTCGGTCGAACGCCCCGGCAACTACATCGTGCCGCTGGGTACACCGCTGCGTTTCCTGCTCGAATATGTGGGTGCGCGCAGCACGGCACGGGAAGTTATCTTGGGTGGACCGATGATGGGAACGACCATTCCGTCCGTTGATGTACCCATCACCAAGGGCGTGTGTGGCGTGTTGGCTTTTGGCAAGAAGGACGCGATGCCGCCCCAGATCTACCCTTGCATCCATTGCGGAGAGTGCGTGAACGCCTGTCCGAAGAAATTGAATCCCACGCAAATGGGATTGTTGGCTGCCAAACGTGAATACGACGTGATGGCAGAATCGTTTTTACTTGGCGAGTGTTTTGAATGCGGCTGTTGCAGCTATGTGTGTCCCTCACACATTCCCCTGGTGCAACAATTTCGTGTCGCCAAGTATTTTCTTAAGCACCGGGAGAAGGTGACGTGAGCAAACATCGTATCGAGCTACGCGCCGCGCCCCATCAGCACAGCGGACACAGCGTCCCCACCATCATGCGCAACGTGGTGTATTCCATGCTGCCCATCTGCGGGTTCTCGGTGTGGCAATACGGCTTGTCGGCGCTGGCACTCTTGCTCACCGTCACCGCCACCTGTCTTGCCACTGAACGTCTGCTCAATCGCAACGCGAACACGCTGGGCGATTGGAGCGCGGCCATCACGGGAATCTTGCTAGGACTGACACTGCCGCCCGCCTTCCCCTTGTGGATGGCTATCGTGGCTGGCTTCGTCGCTATCGCCATCGGTAAGGCGATGTTCGGTGGTCTCGGTCACAACCCGTTCAACCCAGCACTGGTCGGTCGCGCCTTTGTGCAAGCGGCGTTCCCCGTAGCCATCACTACTTGGGTGCCTGCGTTCTCGGCCAACCGTTTCAGCGAGTTCGTCCCCACCACCTTCACCGCGCCCCTGATGATGCCGCCCGACATTGTGGGCTGGGTGAAACAACAAGGGGTGGATGCCTTCACTGGCGCGACACCCTTGGCGCGTTGGAAGTTCGAGAACGTCACTGCATCGGCACATGATCTGCTGACGGGTACTGTGACCGCATCTGCTGGCGAGACTTCCGCCTTGCTCATCTTGGCGTGCGGCGCCTATCTCGCCATCCGCAAATTCATGGACTGGCGCATCCCTGTCGCGGTACTGGGCTCGGCAGCACTCACGGCTTGGGCGTTCCAACTCTACGACCCGACGCACTATCCAACACCGCTCTTCGTGCTGCTCTCCGGCGGCTTGATGATCGGTGCGATCTACATGGCGACCGACATGGCGACCTCTCCCGTCACCCCCGTCGGCGTGTGGATCTATGGCGGCATCATCGGTGTCATGACCGTCATCATCCGTTACTTCGGCGGCCTCACTGAAGGTGTGATGTACGCCATCCTGCTGGGCAATGCGCTGACGCCGCTCATCGACCAATACACCCAGCCGCGTGTGTATGGCACAGGAAAGGAGAAATCATGACCGAGCCTATCCCTGTGCATACCACCCCCAGCAACAAGATGATCATCACCATGGGATTGGTCGCGAGCATCTGCGGCGTACTCATCGTGGGCGCTTACGAAAGTACGCAAGATGCCATCGCCAACAACAAACGCATCATGGTCGAGCGCGCCGTGTTCAAGGTGCTACCTGGTGCAGCCAAGGTGAGTGAATACGTCGCCACCCCCAGCGGCATCCAGCCACTGACAGGCAATGTGCCGGAAGGGGGCATGAAGTTCTACGCCGCTTACGATGCGGCAGGTGCGCTGAAAGGCATCGCAGCTGAAGCCGCCGGCAAAGGCTACGCTGACATCGTGCGCGTGTTGTATGGCTACGATACGAAGTGCCAATGCATCATCGGCATCGGCGTGGTGTCCATGCGCGAGACACCCGGCATCGGCGACAAGATCATCACCGACAAAGAGTTCCTCAAGAACTTCGACGCCTTGGATGTGCGTGTGAACGCCGAGATGAGCGCGCTGGCGAATGCAGTGAAGGTCGTGAAGCACGGCACCAAGCAGAACGCGTGGGAGATCGATGCCATCGCCGGTGCGACCGTCACCACCAAGGCCGTCGGTCGCGGCATCAATGAGAGTGCACAAAAGTTGATGCCGCTGTTAGTGCCACATATCGAACAACTTGGGAAGGGGGAAGAGGGAAGGGAGAAGGGAAAAGACCTTGGAGCTTCGCTGTCCCCACCCTTCCCCCTTCTCCCTTTACCCTTCCCCCAAGAAGGAGCTTCCGCATGAGTACCAATAAACCTGTTGACGAAGGCATCACCTTCGACACCTTCATGGAAGGCGTATGGCGTCAGAACCCCGTGTTCGTGATGGTGCTGGGCATGTGTCCCACGCTGGCAGTGACCGTTTCAGCTGTGAACGCGGTGTCCATGGGCTTGGCGACGCTGTTCGTATTGGTGAGTTCGTGCTGGCTGGTCTCGCTCATCCGCAATCTAGTCCCTAAAGAAGTTCGCATCGCGACCTACATCGTCATCATCGCTACCTTCGTGACACTGGTGGACTACATCATCCAAGCGGTGAGTCTGTCGCTGTACGAAGCGCTGGGCGCGTTCATCCAACTCATCGTGGTGAACTGCATCATCTTGGGGCGTGCCGAGGCGCATGCTTCAAAGAACCCGCCGCTCAAAGCTGTCGTGAATGCCCTCGGTATGGGCATCGGTTTCACCATAGGCTTGCTGGCCTTGGGTGCGACGCGCGAGATCTTGGGCGCTGGCAAATTTTTCGGCTTCTCGCTGTTCGGTGAACACTTCCAACCTTGGGTGGTGATGGTGTTGCCACCCGGCGGCTTCTTCGTATTGGGCGGATGGTTGTTGCTTTTCTCGTTCATGCGCAGTCGTTCAGAGAAAGGAGCAACACATGAATGAGTCATTGAGCCAGATCTTCATCGCCACGCTGCTCACCAACAACTTCGTGTTGGCGATGTTCTTAGGGCTGTGTCCGTTCTTGGGTGTGTCCGGCCGCTTGGGTACGGCGTTGCCGATGGGTATCGCCACCACCTTCGTGATGCTGGTCGCCTCGTTGTGTGCCTATGGATTGAACCTGTTATTAAGCGCATTCCATCTCGACTTCCTGCGTCTCATCTCCTACATCGTGGTCATCGCCTCGTCGGTGCAACTGGTGGAGATGGTGATGAAGAAATACAGCCCCGCCCTGTTCCGCGCGCTGGGCATCTATCTGCCGCTCATCACCACCAATTGCGCGGTGTTGGGCGTAGCATTGTTCCAGACGGCGCGCGACTACGATTTCGCGCAATCGCTCACCTTCTCCTTGGGTGGCGGTGCGGGTTTCACACTGGCTTTGGTGTTGATGGCATCGCTGCGCGAGCGCCTGCAACTGGCGAATGTGCCAACACTAGTCCAAGGCACGGCGCTATCGCTCATCTTGGCTGGGTTGCTGTCGCTGACCTTCATGGGATTCGCTGGATTGGGAGGTGGAGAATGATCTACATACAGACCATATTGATCGTGCTGGCGCTGATGACCGCGTTCATCTTGGTACGCAATGCCGCAAGGCGCTACGCCGAGCGCCATCCCGAGTTCGGTCCGCTGCGTGAAGAGGGCGAAGGTTGCGGCTGCGGCAATCACAAGTGCGGTGAAGCACAGTGCAAGCGTGAAAAACATTGAGATTTGAAAAGCACAAATTTATGCGTACTCACCCAAAATCCAACCCCTCCCAACCTCCCCTTGTCAGGGGAGGAGCTGGTGGCTCTGCTCTCCCCCTGACAAGGGGGAGTTGGAGGGGGTTTGGCGCTCGATGAATTTATTCATGCGGTGAAGCACAGTGCAAGAAATCTGTAAGTTAACAGGGGTAAGTTGCCAGTCGGCGAGTGAAGGTACTTGTAGTTACTAATCATCAGGAGAAAGTCATGCAGCCCTACGTCATCCCATTCCAGTCTCTCGGTATCGCGGACATTCCCGAGGTGGGCGGAAAGAACGCTTCGCTCGGCGAGATGATCTCGAATCTGAGCTCTTCCGGCGTTCTCGTTCCCGGCGGCTTTGCCACCACGGCGCAGGCTTACCGCGACTTTCTGGCGCATGGCGGACTGGACAAGCGCATCGAAGAGCGACTCTCCACACTGAACGTGGATGACGTATCGGCACTGGCCGAAGCGGGCCGCACCATCCGCAGTTGGATCGTGGAAGCGCCACTACCAGACCGCTTGAACGCCGAGATTCGCACCCACTACGACAAGCTGGTGGCCGAAGGTGAAGGCAGCTTCGCCGTGCGTTCCTCTGCCACCGCAGAAGACTTGCCCGATGCGTCTTTCGCAGGTCAGCAAGAGACCTTCCTCAACATCCACGGCATCGACAACATCCTGCACGCCATCCGCGAAGTATTCGCTTCGCTGTACAACGACCGTGCCATCTCCTATCGCGTACACAAGGACTTCACCCATGCCGATGTCGCCTTGTCTGCCGGTATCCAACGCATGGTGCGTTCCGACCTGGGCGCATCCGGTGTGATGTTCACCATGGATACCGAATCCGGTTTCCGCGATGCCGTGTTCATAACTTCGTCTTATGGCTTGGGCGAGATGGTGGTGCAAGGCGCGGTGAACCCGGACGAGTTCTACGTGCACAAACAACAACTGGCGGCGGGATTCCCTGCGATCGTGCGCCGCGGACTGGGCTCCAAACAACAACGCATGGTGTTCGACGAACAACGTTCCGCCGGTCGTTCCTGCCGCATTGAGCCTGTACCTCTCGCCGACCAGCGCCGCTTCTCGCTGACGGACGAAGACGTGTTGCAACTGGCGCGTTATGCCATGTCCATCGAGAAACACTACGGTCGTCCGATGGACATCGAGTGGGGCAAAGACGGGCTGGACGGCAAGTTATACATCCTGCAAGCACGTCCCGAAACCGTTAAGTCCAATGCTGCCGCAGGGAGCTCCGAGAAGTATCGTCTGCAACAACGCGGCGACGTGTTGGTGGAAGGCCGCGCCATCGGCCAGAAGATCGGTGCGGGTCGCGTGCGCATCGTTCACGACATCTCCGAGATGAGCAAGGTGCAAGCCGGCGATGTGCTGGTCACCGACATGACCGACCCCAACTGGGAGCCGGTAATGAAGAAGGCCGCTGCCATCGTCACCAATCGCGGTGGGCGTACGTGTCACGCCGCCATCATCGCGCGCGAATTGGGCATTCCCGCCATCGTCGGTTGTGGCCATGCGACCACGGCCTTGCAAGAAGGCGAATCGGTCACCGTGTCCTGCGCTGAAGGTGATACCGGTTTCGTGTATCACGGTAAGTTGCCGTTCGAAGTGGTGGTGCACAGCGAAGAAGCGCTGCCGCAAATCCCCGTGAAGCTGATGCTCAACGTGGGCAATCCCACGCTGGCGTTCGAGTTCGCCCAGATGCCGTCGGCAGGTGTGGGCTTGGCGCGTTTGGAATTCATCATCAACAACCTCATCGGCATCCACCCCAAAGCCGTGTTGGAACACAACCGCCTGCCCTCCATGATCCATGACGCGGTGATGCAACGTTGCGCGGGTTATGCCGACCCGGTCGAGTTCTATGTGGAGAAGATCACCGAAGGCGTCGCCACGTTGGCTGCCGCGTTCTGGCCGAAAAAGGTCATCGTGCGTATGTCCGATTTCAAGTCGAACGAATACCGCAAACTCATCGGCGGCGAGATCTACGAACCGATGGAAGAGAATCCGATGATCGGCTTCCGTGGTGCGGGTCGTTACGTCGCGGCAAACTTCAGCGACTGTTTCGAACTCGAATGCCGCGCCATGAAGCGTGTACGCGAAAAGATGGGCTACACCAACGTCGAGCTGATGATCCCCTTCGTGCGTACTGTGGGTGAGGCACGCGAAGTCGTCGCCAGCTTGGAGAAGAACGGATTGAAACGCGGCGTGAATGGCCTGCGTCTCATCATGATGTGCGAGATCCCCTCCAACGCCTTGCTGGCGGAACAGTTCCTCGAATACTTCGACGGCTTCTCCATCGGCTCCAATGACTTGACGCAACTCACGCTCGGTCTGGATCGCGACTCCAGCCTGGTCGCGGACCGATTCGATGAGCGCGACGATGCCGTGAAAGCCTTGCTCAAGATGGCCATCGAGACTTGCAACCGCAAAGGCAAATACGTCGGTATTTGCGGCCAAGGCCCCTCCGACCACTTCGACTTCGCACAATGGTTGATGGAGATCGGCATCCAAACCATGTCGCTCAACCCGGATACCTTGCTGGAGACTTGGCGCAAGCTGGGGCAGGTCGAGAAGAAGTAAGTACGATCAAGCAGTACACCTGAGACCCGCCTCCCCGATTTACGTGGGGGCGGGCATTTTTATGTTCGCGAAATCCTTAAGCAAGGGGCAACCAATCCGGCATCACTCAGGTTTTTACGTGAGGCAAAACGTAAGTTGCGTTTGACTTATGCGATTGTATTTCTTATACCTATTTTTTTAACCATATTATTAAATGTGGTATTCACCCATGCTAAAATTTAACCGTGTCGAAGAGCCCCTTGCAAAACTCCCCACTTGAGCTGAATTAACCGCCAAATGAGACGCCAAAATAGATAGAAGAGGGTGACCGTTGCTGTGAAGACGGAGGTTCTGAACACTTCTTCGACGCCCGACATGGATACTACGCAACGCAGCGGAATAATATAACGCTGTTTTGTGATTGGCTATGCCACAGTGGAATAGCAGCCTATGACTATCATCATATTAATCAATGATATAGGCGCTGCTATGGAAGCCTAAAAATTTCATGTTTCGACGGCAGAGTTCGAAAAGTTGACTCTAAACCCAAGAAGCATTTTGGCAGATCGGCTGCACAGGATTGAACACGCTATTGGCATCACCCGCCGTCCGATCAATCTGGCTGTGGAAATCAGGGTAGTTGGCAAGGCTTGCTGACGTAAGCATGAAATTTGAAGTGTCCGACAGCAGGAAGCAAAAAAGTCCCCAACCGGTTTGACTGGTGAGGGCAATCACCCGCCGGGGTGGATTGTTGCGGTAAACCCGCAAACAGGGATAGCGTGACCACTTTGATGCCGAATTCGGGATTCAAATGTTATTGCGCTCCGTATCAAAAAATAGTTTTGCAAGAAGCTGATTTATTAACCTTGGAGAGTTGAAATAATGAACAAAATATTGCTTGCCTTGTTGGTCGTCGTAATTGAATTAGGGGAGGTACAGGCCTCCAGTGCATCGGTTATTGTGAATTCGGAACCAGAATTAATTTCAGCAGACGGCGAGAACCGCCCTGAAGCGTTGGTGAACACAATACAACCGAGGATCGTAGCTAATTTCAGTTCAACGATTAGCAAAGTGTTTGGTACTTTTAAGGATTCAATTGAGGATGCTAGAAAAGAATCCAATGTTGATATACATATTAGCTATCAACCACAGATTGTTGAGTCAAACAATACGGAGGACTTTAAGCGATCGACTGAGTTGAAAGGAAAAAGAGAATCAGACAAAGAACAAAACAATGATGTAGCTAAGTCAATTACAGAAAAGTCAGACGAAATTTCGAGTGGCTTCACAAAACTTAATACATATTGGGCTAGTTTGAATAAGGAAAATTCTACCAATAGTATGCACGAAGTAAAAGTAAACATTGTTCTAGTAGGGAGGTATGGACAGAAAGCAATGCCAGCTCTTGATGATATTAACAAACTGCTGAACACGATGAATGAGCAAATAACAAAAGTTAAGACGCTTGAACAAAATATTGCTGGCGCGAGAACGCTGGCGGATATTCGCAAACTTCTAATTGAGCTGAAAGATATTCATCCTAAACCAGCTGAGATTCAAGTTAGGATTGATAACTTAGATAAGCTGGCTACGTCCATTGGAAATGTTGCAAACTTAAAAACTACAGATATCCCCGGGATTTTGGGCGACCAAGATTTGGTGTCTCGCTTGCGGACCTCAATAAACAATTCGGTTGATCTAGATGGTGCTTTGAAGTCGGATCTAATTAAAAATCTTGAGGCGGCAGCCGGATCGTATCGTTCAGCCAAAGAATCAAAGGAAAATGCAATAACTGATGCTAATAAACAGCGGGCAAAGGCAGAGAAGTCTGCGTCTAAGTCATTTGAGAAGGTAAAAGAGGGTGTTGATGAAAAGTTAGAAGACGCAATTAAGCAAGCAAAGAAAACCTTTGAATCTGACATTAAAGATGCAAAGATTTCTCAGTTGCAAGAAATAGTCGACGGCCTAACCAAGCAAACGGATACGATGGAAGCTATTTCAGTAACACGAGCCATTCTAGAAAAGAAAGTAAATCCGATAACGAAAAGAAGAGATCTTGCGATAAAAGCCGCATATGAGGAAGCGAGTGGTGTTCTGGAGCCGGCGAAGTTGGCTTTGAGTGCCGCAATAGAGACGGCAAAGGAAGCTGAAGCATCTGCGTTGACGCAAGCTTCGAAGATCTATGACGATTCTTTAATTGCCCTGAGCGGAACTTTGGCTACTAAAACTAGTGGACTGCTAGGGGCGTCTCAGGGCAACTATAGTGGCTCCCGAATTTGAGTCAGTTGAAACCCGAAGACCTGATAGGCGAGAACGGCCTCCTCAAGCAACTCACCAAGGCACTCGTTGAACGGGCGCTGGATGCCGAGATGGAAGCCCTCCTCGGCCATGCCAAGAACGATACCGTCACTACCTCCTTTACTGTTCCCCACTTTGGAAAAAAAAGGGGGGGGGATTTGAAATCGATGCTACGTCACCGCTTTTCAAATCCCCCTCAGTCCCCCTTTAGCTAAAGGGGGAAGCGGCTAGCAAAACGAGCGAAGTGTGTGTCAAAAAGGGGTAGGAATTTCGAAGTGCAAAGGCTGTGAAGTGATAGGGTGAACGAACGCCAGATGAGTCGCATGCAACATCAACCGCTCCGCACTGCGCCCATCGTACAAAGCATCCCCGATGATGGGATGGCCGATGCTGGCAAGGTGCAAACGCAACTGATGCGTGCGTCCGGTGACGGGTTCAAGTTCAACACGAGAAATTAGAGTATCCCGTTCGTCCCGAGTGCCGAGCTTGCGCGGTGTATCGAGGGAAGTAGGCGAAGCCGTATCGAAGGTCACACCCAGCAAACGATAGCGCGTGAGCGAAGGCTTACCTAACTCGTAATCAACCTTACTCTTCGGGCGATTCAGCCAATCCACGATAAGCGGCAGATCGATCTCCCACCACCCTCCCTCAACAGCGCGTCTACATTCCCTCTCCCTCTGGGGGAGGGTTAGGGAGGGGGTGCTTTTGACTTGGTTTTTGTCTTCGCTTACACCATCACCCAAATCCCCTTCCACCAGCGCCACATACCGCTTACTCACCTCCCGCTCCCGAAACATCCGCGACAACTCGCGCTGCATCCCCTCGCCCCGCGCGAACACCATCAAACCCGAAGTCGCCATATCAAGGCGATGAACGACTCGGGCATTGGGGAATCGTTGTTGGATGCGAGCAGAAAGACAATCCTGTTTATCCTCACCTCGTCCAGGCACGGAGAGCAAGCCAGCGGGTTTGTTGACGATGAGTAGGTGCTCGTCTTGGAAAAGGAATTCAAGCATTAGGGCAGAGTGTTAGGTTTCGTAGGGTGCAATATGCGAAGCAAATTGAACCGGATGGTTGACTTCACACATACGGCGCAATGCCAATTGGATATAGCACGCTACGAGGGCTATTTATGAAATAGATATAAATTTGATCCAGTGTTTGCATTAGGATTAATTTCTACCAATATCCACCCTTGTTGGGCTATTTGATTAAAATTGTGAAAGTTTTGCGTAGTAGGACTGGTGCTACTTTGACAATATATAAAGCCATTTGCCGTGCCTGTGCTTACTGTACCAACCATAAATTCAGCTGGTCCAAAGCAAACCAATTGTGCAGTGACTCCTGCGATGGTTGTTGCGCCTGCACTATTTACAACTGCATTCCCACCATTCCCTCCACCACAACCAACAACTAGCAAAATTCCAGTAGCTGCACCTAGAAGATAAGCGCCTATTTTATTAGGGATGTTCATACGAATTTTCTCCGAAAGAATATAACTTGGTTATTTAACTTGCCTTCATACAGAAGGTAATATTCGTTGCACATACTGAGGATACTTTTCCAACTTCGTTACAAAAATAATGGGGATATCCATTGATTGTGAGGGCACAAATCCAGCATAAGTAGCGCTCCCATTAGTATTCACTTTTTGACATTCAACGGAAAAATGAGGGGGAGAAAATATATTTTTGGGCCCCCTAGAATAAAGGGTTACAGTGGACCCATCCGTCAAGACAGAAATCAGTCTAGTTTAAGCTGGTG
>CAZRZH010000004.1:18345-39739 GCA_964604485.1 uncultured Sideroxydans sp. | reverse complement strand
TGCAAAGGGGGAGGCGGGTTGGCGACACTTATCCTGTGAATTGTTCAGAGGCATGAAAAAGATTCGCACACGGAGAAGCGGAGAAAACCTGGAACACCGCCCCCCTCCCCGCGTTCTCCGCGTCTCCGCGTGAAAATTTCTTGTCATGTTTTGACATCATTTGGCTGGTAAGTGACTAAAAACCGCAGTTGCCACCCCTTATGCCTTGGATACACCTTGCTTCCCTCGATACGCCGCTTCGCGCCTACTCGGGATGAGCGGAGTATCGGATATAGCTGCCTGTTGGCTTGGGGTAATTTGCCATTGCCTCGAATAACCAACTAGGTTAGCATTTGGGCATGGAGAAACAAACCCCGCATCGCAGGCAGGCGATGTGTATTTGAAACTGACAGTCATTGATGACGTGCTGACTGTGTCTTTCAAGGAGCTATGAACATGAAATGTCCCGTATGCGGAGCGGCTGAACTGATTCACGACACTCGCGACCTACCCTATATCTACAAGGGTGAAACCACCACCATTTCAGCAGTGACGGGTGATTTCTGCCCATCTTGCGGCGAGACCATTCTTGATCTTGATGAATCGACCCGTACCAGCGAATTGATGCTGCAATTCAATAAGCAAGTGAATGCTGCTTATATTGACCCAGGCTACATCGCCAGTGTGCGCAAGAAACTTGCGCTCGATCAGCGCGAAGCTTCCGAAATATTTGGTGGTGGAATCAACGCCTTCTCGCGTTACGAGAACGGCAAGACCAAGCCTCCGCTGTCATTGGTGAAGCTACTCAAGGTATTGGATCGTCATCCTGACCTCCTCAACGAAGTAAAAGCGGCGTAGCCTCCTCTTGACTCGCCCATAAATCTTCCTCTGTCGCTGTTTATCACCAACCTAAGCCGGACGAGCCGGAACCAAAAAAGATTCGCACGCGGAGAAGCAGAGAAAGCCTGAAACGCCTTCCCCCCCCCCCGCGCTCTCCGCGTGAGACAGCTTTTTCTAGGGAGACGCTGATTTATTCGATTCCGTCATTCCCGCGCAGGCGGGAATCCAGTCAAATTAAGGCGCTGGATCCCCGCCTGCCCGCAGGGCAGTTTATCCTGAGCCTGACGAAGGGCGAGGATGACGAATAAATCAGTGTCTCCCTAGGTTAAGTGAACAGCATTGCCTTAGCCCCCTTTTCCAACGGGGGATAGCTTGTGATGGAGGATTGGGTTGAAGGTTTCTATGGATAAGTTGAGATCAACCAAGGACTAGCTCGACAAGCCGTGCTTCTTGAGCAGTTTGCCCAGCGCCCGTCTTTCCTTGCCCGCGATGAGGGCGGCTTGGGTGACGTTACCTTGGGCATGTTCCATCAGTTCCGTGAGGTAATGGCGTTCAAACTGTTCCAGGGTCTTCGACTTGGCCGCTACATAGTCCACGCCATCGAATTGCAACAGGCGCCTGTCGTGCGCATAGCGGCGTTCTCCGCTAAATGAGGCGGGCGGTGCAAGGCGCAAGGTTTCGTCGTCGCTAATCATGGCTTCGCGATAGACCAGCCCTTCCAGCTCGCGCACGTTTCCGGGCCACGGATAGCGGTTGAACCAACTGCATGCCGATTCGTCGAGTCGTCCGGCTTTGCATGGGTTTTCCTGTTTGAATCTGGTGAAGAAGGCACGTGCCAGCAGGAGCGAATCCTCGTCCCGCTCGCGCAGCGGTGGCATGTTCAGGGTGAGGACGCGCAAGCGATAGAGAAGATCGGAGCGAAAGTTACCTGACGCAGCGAGTTGATCCAGGTTGGTATTGGTGGCGGCGATGATGCGCACGTTGGCTCTGCGTTCGATGCAGCTACCGATCGGACGGTAGCTGCCATCCTGCAGGAAGCGCAGTAACGCCACTTGGGCCTTGGGTGTCAGCGCATCGATTTCATCGAGAAACAGGCTGCCACCGTCTGCCGTCTCCACCAGCCCCGGAGTATCGGCCCGTGCATCGGTGAAAGTACCCTTGAGGTGGCCGAATAATTCGTTTTCAATCAAACCTTCCGGAAAAGCCCCGCAATTGATGGGAACAAACGGTTTGTCACTCCGTATCCCGCCATAGTGTAAAGCACGTGCCGCCAGTTCCTTGCCGGTTCCGGTTTCGCCTTCGATGAGTACGGGGGCACGCAGTCCCGCGAATTTCTCGATCAGCGACTTCATTTTCGAGAACGCTATTGAGCTTCCAATCAATGAATAATATTCCATCGCGTCCTCCCCCCGGAAAATCGATGATCAGGAAATGTTTATTGCACGATTACAGGTATTGTTATTTCTTATGGCTGCTTATTGGATGTCGGAACTCTACACTGCAAGCGGTTGAAGTCAATATGTCTGGCGGTCTATATATAGGCCTATATATCGATCTATATACTTTTTGAGAACATCAGCAATACGAAGATTGCTTGAGAGTCTGGTTGTAGGGCTTATTGAGAGATCAATCAAAACCCGCAGATGCAAAACAACTGCCCACTTCGTGCATGGTAAGTGTCTTGATCCGTTCGTCCCGAGTAGATGCAAAGCGTCTTATCGAGGAGGAAAGTAAGGATGCTATATGTGTGTCGGACAGCTAGTGTTTTATTCCATGCAACATGGCGGCACGCAGAATTGCGTTAATGCGCGTCTGGGCAACGGGAGTCCGACAGGCTGCCAGCAGCAGCGCCAAACCAGGTCTGGTGACAGTGGCCTACTGGCTACTTCAACAACGACCCTTACTAAAAAAGAAGGTATGAGCCAGTGAAGCCGCCCGTGGAAGCGGAAAGATCTATCCAGTTGAAGGGTGTGCGCGGCTAAATCCACAGGAGGCATTCAGGTTTTGCAGGGCATCGTTCGCGATGCTTTTTTTTGATCCAGGCGACACATGCCGAACAAGACGCAGTTTCAATACACCCTGGCGCGGTCTTTCAACAGCTTTTCAAATTCTGCGGCGGGTAACGGTTGGCTGCACAGATACCCCTGGAACTGGTCACAACCCAGCGTTTTCAAATAGGTGAGCTGAAGCTCGTTTTCCACGCCCTCGGCCAACACCTTCAAGCGCAAGGTGTGCGCCATGGCAACAATCGCGGCAACAATTTCCATGTCATCGCGATGCGCCGGAACATCGTCAATGAACCGCTTGTCGATTTTCAGCACATCAAGCGGAAACAGCTTGAGGTAGGCCAGCGAGGAATAACCGGTGCCGAAGTCGTCAATCGCCAAACGCACGCCAATCCCTCTCAACTGGTTGAGTATCTGGATGGACTCCGTTTCGCGTTTCATCAGGGCGCTCTCGGTCAATTCCAACTCCAGGTTGGCTGCCGGAAAACCGCTATCGCTCAACACCTGCGCAACCGTGTCGCTGATGTCGCCCTGCAGAAACTGGTAAGCCGAAAGGTTGACCGCCAAGGTAAGCGGCGGCAAACCGGCCGCCCGCCAGCGTTGGCCCTGTTCACAGGTTTCGCGCAAAACCCAGTCGTCCACTTCGCCGATCAATCCTGTTACTTCGGCAATATGAATAAAACGCGCCGGGAGGATCAACCCTTCGACCGGATCCTGCCAGCGCACCAGGGCCTCGGCACCGGTAATACGCCCGCTGCCTATTTCCACTTGGGGATGGTAATACACGCGCAACTCGCCCTGCTGAATAGCGCGGCGCAACCTGACTTCAATGTCAATGCGCTCGCGCGCAGCGAGGGTGAGGCTCTCCGAAAAATACGTAAAACACCCGCGCCCCTCGATCTTGGCCTGATACAACGCGCTGTCGGCCTGTTGCAACATTTGCTCCGGGGTCGTGCCGTGTCCGGGAAAAATGCTGATGCCCACACTGGCACCGATACGCACTTCGGCCCCATTGGACAAACAATAGGGCTCGCTCAAATCGCGGATGATGTCACTTGCCACGTGCGCGGCATCCTCAGTCCCCGCGACATCCTCCAACAATACGGTGAATTCATCCCCGCCCAGCCGGCAAATCGTATCGATTTCCCGCAAGTGAACCAGCAGCTTGCCCGCAACCAGTTGCAACAACTCATCGCCCACGACATGGCCAAAACTGTCATTGATATCCTTGAAGCGATCCAGATCGATCATGAGCAGAGCCAGGTATTTCCCATCGCGCTGCGCCCTCTGTATGCCGTGTTGCAAACGTGACATCAGCAACAAGCGGTTTGGCAACCGTGTCAACGGATCATGGTGGGCAAGAAAATCCAGTTCGGATTGTGTGTTAATGATTTTTGAAATGTCGGTGAAAACCGAGACGTAATTGCATATCCTACCGGCGCTGTCTTTGACTACATCGATACTCATCAACTCCGGATAGGTCTCGCCATTCTTGCGGCGATTCCAAATCTCACCCTGCCAATGGCCGGTGTTCAAGATGTTTTCCCACATATCCGCATAAAACTTTGCGTCATGTCGGCCGGAGCGCAGTATCTGCGGCGTTTTTCCAATCACTTCCGCCTCGGTGTAACCGGTGATCTCGGTGAACGCAGGATTGATACGCACAATGAATTTATCGGTATCGGTCACCATCAAACCTTCGCGCGTGCTCTCAATCACCGCAGCGGCTTGGCGCATGCTGATTTCATTTTCCTTGCGTTCCGTGATGTCGCGCACACCTATCACATAGGCCGGTTTATTATTCCAAGTGACCGGGGCGGAACGCAGCTCGGCCCAGCCAATGCCACTGCGACGGATCAAATTGATGTCCTGAAAAGTGGCATCGGGATGGAGCGGTACGGCCAAGTCCTTGCCCAGCAACGCACCGCGTTCGAATATAAGTTCGGCACTGCGGTTGGCATAGACCACCTTGCCCAATTGATCCACCACCACGACCCCGTCGGTAATCGTGGATAGAATCAATTCAAAGCTGGACTCAGTTTCAGTCATGTTAGTTTGCGATGGACGCTGACGAATCAGGCCGCATAGTGGCCACGCGCGACTCGAACTCTTCTATCTGTACCGGCTTGCTGAACAAATACCCCTGACAGGTCGTGCAACCGTTGCTCTCCAGGAAGGTTCGTTGCCCCTCGGTTTCCACCCCCTCCGCAATCACTTCAATCCCCAAGTTATGCGCCATGCCGATGATGGTTTGCACGATGGCGGCATCGGCGGGTTTCACGTCGATGTTGCTCACAAAAGAGCGGTCGATTTTCAGTTGGTGCAGCGGCAATTGCGTGAGATAGGAGAGTGACGAGAAACCGGTGCCAAAATCATCCATGGAAAAATGCACGCCGAGCGCCAACAAGGCCTTCATCTTGGCGATGATGTCCCCGATATTGTTGAACAGCATGCTTTCCGTCACTTCCAACTTGAGCATGGCCGGATTGATCGCGTGCTTGCCGATTATCTGCGACACTTGCCCCACAAAATCCGCCTGCTGGAACTGGCGCGCGCTGACGTTGACGGCCAACTGCAAATGCCGGGTGTCCTCTTTGGCTTCCCACAATTTTAGCTGGGCGCAGGCCGTTTCCAGCACCCACTGGCCGATGGGAAGAATCAATCCGGTTTCCTCGGCCAGCGGAATAAATTCATTGGGCAGGATCAGACCGCGCTCGGGGTGTTGCCAACGGATTAACACTTCCGCGCCCACAATCCGGCAACCATTTAACACCTGCAACTGGAAAAACAACTTGAATTGATTGTGTTCAAGCGCATGGCGCAAATCGTTCTCCATCGCCGCGCGGGCCGTGACGGCTGCCTGCATGGTCGGGTCAAAAAAACGCAGGGCATTGCGCCCTGCTTTCTTGGCCTGATACATGGCGAGGTCGGCTTGCCCAAGCAATTCATCGACTGACTCATTCCGGCAAAACAATCCGATGCCGATACTGGCGGAACTATGGAGGTCCAAACCGTTGGAAGGGTAGGGCTGGCCAATAATCCCCAGTATCTTTTCAGCCACCTGCTTGGCTTGGGCTGCGGACTCTTCTGCTTCCGCATCCAAGTTTTCCAGCAACACCACAAACTCGTCGCCGCCCAGCCGCCCCAAGGTGTCACCTTCGCGCAACGTGGCACGCAGCCGACTCGCCACTTCGACCAGCAACTGGTCACCGGCAAAGTGGCCGCGCGTGTCGTTGATCATTTTGAAATTGTCCAGGTCAATGAACAGGATCGCGCCATAACGCCCGTTGCGAGTAGCCGCGAGTAACGCCTGTCCCAGCCGGTCCTGTAACAGGCGGCGATTGGGCAGATTGGTGAGCGCATCGTAATAGGCAAGCCGGTGGATTTCAGCGGCAGCTTCCTGATTCTGGGTGATATCGGAAAAACACCCGACATATTGGGTAACTCCTCCATTGGGCTCGGTAACCGCCGAAATCGTCAGCCACTCGGCAAAAATTTTGCCGTTTTTGCGCCTGTTCCAAATCTCACCTTGCCAGTAACCCTCTTGGGTCACGATGTCCCACATGTGTTGATAAAACGCTTTGTCGTGGCGTCCGGAACTGAGCAAATGGGGAGTATGGCCAACTGCGTCCTCGGCGCTGTAACCGGTCAGACGGGTAAAAGCCCGATTGACCCGCAAGATGACCGCTTGGGCGTCGGTCACAATCATCCCCTCCTGTGTTTCGAAGGCGATGGCGGCTATCCTTAACTCCTCTTCGGCATTCTTGCGTTCTGTAACATCGCGAATGGCAATCACATAGGCCGGTTGATTCTGCCAAGTGATTTGTGCCGACCTTAACTCGGCCCAACCGATGCTGCCGGTTCGAATCAAATTGATATCTTGACTGGCTGCGCTGGAATTAAGTGGGATGGCCAAGTCTTTGCCCAGCAAGTCACCGCGTTCGAATAAACGTTCGGCACTATCATTGGCGTACAACACTTTGCCCAACTGGTCCACCACCACAATCCCGTCCGTGATTGTGGATAGCATCAACTGAAAACTGGTCTCAGTTTCTGTCACGGTAATTGAACACGGGCAATGATCGAAATAGGCGCATAACTGCTACACCACGACTGTACCCATGCCGTTGTTATTTTGGGCGGTGATGGCAGCCAGCACCGAATGCATCTTGGACAAGTCTCCGAGTAACTTCAGAACAGGTTCCGGCAATTCGCGCACCAGCATCGGAGTGGCGAACACATCTTTTTCCAGTGCTTTTTCCGGCATCCCCAACACCTCCACCACGTCCAATACCCAGAAGCCCGGGCGGTACGCTGCCGCCAACACATTGCTGAGCTGGTCGATGATGCTCTGTATTTCAGGGTTGATGGATACCACATACAAGGTCAGCATGATTTTATGGATTTCTTTATCCGCCTCGCCGGGTTGACGCACCGATTTGGCGATATGCCTGATCTGGGCCCCTGACAGGGGTTTGTTGGCCAATTGAAAAGATAGCCCCTCGGCATGCGCCCGCTTCAGGTCGGCCAAGTATTCCTGGGCGAATGCGGTGACGATGTAAATGTTCAACGTACTGTCCATCGCCAGCAAGCGACGCATCGTCTCGACCCCGTCGATACCGGGCATTTTCAGGTCCAGGAAAATCAAATCCGGACGTTCACCTTTGGCCAGTTCGATCCCCTGCAGGCCGTCACTCGCCAACAACACGGTAAATCCTATTTCGCTCAATACCAATTGGAATGCGCCACGCACGGCCGCATCGTCATCAATTACCAGAATTTTTTTCATGATTGAATTCCCCCTATTAAAGTCCTGTTCAAACCGCGTCGAATGTTATCCGAAAACAACAGCCATAACCCTGCTCATGGTGCGATTTGATGCTGCCGCCCGCCTCCTCGATCAAGTGCCGCGATACCGACAGCCCCAAGCCGGTGCCTTTGCCAACCGGTTTGGTGGTAAAAAAAGGATCGAAAATCTTTTCACGAACATCCGGTGGAATACCCGGTCCGTTGTCGCAAAAAAGCAGTACCACTTTCCCATCCTCCATCCGCCCAATGAGGGTGATACGTTGCTCAGTCTGTTCCGCAATCGCATCGCGCGCGTTGAGCAACAAATTGAGCAGGACTTGTTGCAAGCTGCCCGCACTGCATTTAACCGGCGGCAAAGCGTCGGCCAATTGCATCCCGACTTGAACGGAATTTCTTCTCAGTTCACCTTCCAGCAAGGCCAGTGTCTGTTTGGCCGTTTGTTCGACATCGCAACTTTCCTTGTGCGAGTTGTCGGCGCGTATGAATACCAGCATGTTTCTCACGATCGTTTTGATGCGATTGATTTCGTGTAATGCATCCTCCAGCACTTCTTTGGAACGGCTGTCGGTCGCTTTGTCTTTGGCATATTCGACATAATTGAGGATACCCATCAACGGGTTGTTGATCTCATGCGCCACCCCGCCCACCATCGTGCCCATTGAGGACAGTTTTTCGATCTGTATCATGCGTTCCCGCGTTTCCAATTCCCTCTGGTGTGCGGCGATCACTTGCGCTTCTTCCACCTGCAATTTGGCCGCAGCATTTGTCAGTTCATTATTTTTCATCTTGAGGAGCATCTGCTGCGCGTTCATCGGTCGCAAGACCAGCACATACAAGACCGGGGTCAGGATGGTGCCCAGAAGAAAGACATCCAAATACACCCAATAGGCCTGCGCGGCCTTATCTCCCAGCTCCGGCAACAGCAAGTATTCTATGAAGAACATGATGAAATATTCGGTGGCCATAATGATGACCGCCAATTTGATCACTATCCCCAGCGGGGTGTGGTCCCATTTTGAGACAAAGATTTCCTTCATTTGTTAGCGCCTGCTGTAACGTCCTTGGTTGGGTATGACTCTGAAATCCAATGCCGAAATTCCGCGTTGTTAATTTTGCAACGGGGTAGCGGCAGCGGCTGTTGCGTTTTCAACTTCAGGTGCCAATACGGTTACCGCCACGCGGCGGTTGCGCGCGCGCCCCTCCGCCGTGTCGTTGGGCAACAGCGGAAAATTATCGGCATACCCGGTGGCTTTGAGCAGGTTTGCGGAAATGCCCTGTTCAATAAAAAGTCGCACCACACTGCTGGCACGCGCCGAAGACAATTCCCAGTTGGACGGGAATTGCAGCGTGCTGATCGGCAGATTGTCGGTGTGGCCGTCCACTTCGATCGGCATCTTTTGTTCGGCAAGAATTGTTGCGACCTCGGCCAGGGTGCTCACCGCCTCATCCTGCAAATCGGCTTCACCCGGCCTGAACAGCATGCTGGCATTGATATCCAGCATCACGCCCCGGCCGGTTTGCGTGACCGACATCAAACCGTTCTGTACGAAGCCGGACATCTTTGCATTCAAAGTGTCGTTCAATTTTTTCATGTGTTCGTCCAACTTGCGCTGCTTTTCCGCAAGACGCGCGTTGCGTCTGTCCACCAGTGCCTTGAAATACATCTCGTCCTCGGTGAGTTGCTGGGTACCATTTTCTTTATTGGCATTCTCGGTGCCGAACGCTTTGTTCACCGAAATGCTGAACACTTTGTATTTGCTTTCATTGACCGACGAGATGCCGTACATCACGACAAAAAAAGCAAACAGCAAGGTGATGAAGTCGGCATAGGAAACCATCCAACGTTCGTGATTGTCGTGCTCGACTCTTTTGGGACGACGCGCCATTTCAGGAAATATAACCGGACAGTTTGTTTTCGATATAACGCGGATTCTCCGCATTGGCGAGCATGCACAAACCGTCGATGATCATCGAGCGCTTGCTCACTTGGTTGCTGATGAGTATTTTGAGTTTGCCGGCGATCGGCAGAAAAACCAGATTGGCGAAACCAACACCGTAGATGGTGGCGATGAAGGCCACCGCGATGCCCGCACCCAGCTTGGCCGGTTCACCCAGGCTCTGCATCACATGCACCAGTCCCAGCACCGCACCCAATATGCCGATGGTGGGCGAATACCCCGCCGCCGCTTCCCACACGCGCGCCGCTTGCCAATGCAGGGTTTCATAGGTGTCCAGATCGACTTCAAGCACCTCGCGTATTTTCTCCGCGCTATTGCCATCCACCAGCAGCTGCATGCCTTTTTGCAGAAAAGGATCACCCACACCGCTGATGTGTTTTTCCAAAACCAAAATGCCGTCCTTGCGCGCGGCGCTGCCCCAGGCGGCAAAACGGTAGACCAACTGCTGTTTGTCGATCTCGGGAATCGAGAATGCCCAACGGCTCATCTTCATGCCGGTAACGAACACTTTCATCGGATGGTGCAACATCACCGCACCCAGCGTGCCGCCGAACACGATGAAAAAGGCCGCCAGTTGCAACAGCACCGAAACCGAGCCACCTTCCAGCAACTGGCCGCCCACGATGCCGACGAAAGCGATCAGGATGCCGAAGATACTGAGCTTGTCCATTAGTGTCCCCTCAGCGCGGTGCGCAAGCGTGCCACCGCCTGACTGTGGATCTGACAAACGCGCGATTCGCTGACGCCCATGACTTCACCGATCTCGCGCAGGTTCATATCTTGTTCGTAATGCATGCCCATCATCTGCCGCTCGCGCTCGGGCAGACGTTCGATCGCCTGGATCAGCGCGGTGCGGAAACGCTCATCCTGCAACAGTTCGAGCGGATTGCCTTCGGTATTGAAATCGTGGCGCTCAAAGAAATCCTCGTCACCTTCACCATGGAAGTCTTCGTAATAAACCAGTTGTGCGCCGCGCGATTCCTGCAACAACTGCTGGTATTCGGGTAACGGAATTCCCATCTCGCGGGCGATTTCGGATTCGTTGGGCGCTTTGCCCAAACGCTGCTGTAATTTGCTGATGGCAGTTTCGATGCGGCGCATGTCGCGGCGCAAGCTGCGCGGTAACCAGTCGGCCCCGCGCAGTTCATCCAGCATCGCGCCGCGAATACGTTGTGAGGCATAGGTCTCGAACTGCGCACCGCGCAATTCGTCGTAACGTCCCGCCGCGTCCAGCAGCCCGATCATGCCTGCCTGGATCAGATCGTCCACTTCCACGCTGCCCGGCAGTCGCAACATCATGTGGTGGGCGATACGCTTCACCAGGGGTGCGAATTCCTTGAGGCATTGTTCTTTGTCGTTCAGTCCGTTGGGTGTGTACATAAATCGTTTTTTCGAAATACCCCCTCTTGTTGGCAACACGGCCGGTTCAACACGCGGAACCGTGACGCCTCTTAAGATCATGTCAGCACGGCTGACCGGCCCGGCGACGGTGCATGTTTACCTGCCACCACACCGGCGATGTGACCCGGGTGGGACATCCTGATCAGCCGCTGCATCACTCCGCTCAGTTTATCCCGCACTTGCCCGGACGCTCCCGGAGCGCGTAACAAGCCTTGGGCAATCTCGCGCATGGCCAGCGACGAAGCCGCCGAAGGGAAAGCTTCAACCACCGGACGGCATAATTGTGTCGCACGTTTGAGCTTTTCATCAACCGGAATATAGCCCAGATATTCCAGCTGCACCTGCAAATGGCGGTTGGCTACCTGCAAGATATTGTCGAACACGGCGAGAGCCTCGCGTTCATCGCCGACCCTGTTCACCACGATGTCGAAAGCTTGTCTGCCGTTGTGAACCGCCATCTGTTTCAGTAACGCATAACCTTCCGTGACACCGCGTACGGTCGCATTCAACACCAATAACAGCGGCTCGTCACCGGACAGGCTGGCACACATCGAATGGCCGTCGCGCGCCGCGTCCACCAGCACCACATCCTTGTCGGATGCTGCCGCCAGCAACGATTGCAGCAGACGCTGGCGCTCGGCATCGCCCAGTCGGGGCAGTGACTGCATCGCACGCGCCACCGGCAACACACAGGCACCGCCTAGCCCTTGCAGCAACACGTCTTGCCAAGTTTTGTCGCCGCGTGCCGCGTGCAACAGATCGTAGCGCGGGCGCATGGCCAGTGTATTGGCCACATTGTCGGGCGAGAGGTTCTCATCCAGCACCAGCACGTCTTTGCCGGCGTGGGCGAATAAGGCAGCCAGATTGGTCACGATACTGGTCGCGCCAAGTCCATCGCGCGCGCCGATCACCGTGATCACCTGCGCGGAGGTTCGCGCCAGTAATTTGCGCAAGCCGGTCGCCTGATCCGGATAAAACGATTGCTTTTCTCGCTCGCCTCCTCGCCCCTTGGGAGAGGATTGAGGAGAGGGAGTGTTCGTCATCATGTTAGTGCGCATGGTGCCCCCTGACGCTGACGCCGCCTTTCACGCCCGCCATGAATGCCGGGAACTCCATCGCCTGCAAGGCAAAGTGGGTCGGCTTGCCGATCTCCTTGAAAGTACGGTGCAACAGGTATTCAAGATTCACCTCGTGCAAATCTTCGGGCACGCGTTGCCCGCTGGCGATGTAGTGCATCACCAGTTTGTGACGCGCGATCACGTCGAGCACCGTGCCCAACGTCACGGCTTCATCCAATTTAGTTGGGATACAACCGATGACGCCCAACCCTCCGTACATTTTGATCACTTCGTCCAGCGTGCCGCCGGAACTGGTCGCATTCAACAGCAGGATACGCGCGGCGCCGACCGCGTCGAACATGCGTGCCTGATCCGCCACGCGCGTGTCGCGTTGTCCCACACCCATGGTATCGATCAGCACCAGATGTTTGTGTTTTAGACCGGACAGGGTGAGTTTCAAATCATTGGTATCGCGCACCGCGTGTACCGCTACGCCGAGGATGTTGCCGTAAATGCGCAGTTGCTCGTGCGCGCCAATACGGTAACTGTCGGTGGTGACCAGCGCCACCTTGTCCGCGCCGTAACGCACCACGGCACGTGCCGCCAGCTTGGCCGTGGTGGTGGTCTTGCCCACTCCGGTGGGGCCGACCAGTGCGTACACCCCGCCACGCGCCACCACATCATCCTGTTTGCTGGCAACACGCAGATTGTGCGTGAGAATACGCAATACCCAGGCGATGTCGGCATGTTCGGGCATCTTGTCCAGCAGCAATTTCGACAGTGAAGGACTGAAGCCGACATTGATCAGGTCGCGCAACAAGCCGCTGCGTTTGGGATCATGCTGCTGCATGTTGGCCCACGCCATGCAGGCCATCTGCTCCTGCATCATGTTGTGCATCGACTTCAGTTCGCCCAGTAATTTGTTCTGCTCGGCATCGCCCGCTTTAATTTTCTGAGGGGTGAGTTGGGCGCTGGCACGCGCCTCCTCCGTGGCGGCAACAGGAACGGCGACCTGTCGCGCCGCGTTCGCCGCGATAACCTTGGCACCCAGTGCCGCCGCCTGACTCAGCGCTTGCGGAGACAGATTCAACTTGAAGGCGTCGGGTTCTGCATCGGTAAAAATCTGGCGCGGCTTTTCGGAAAGTGGCGGCGTGGAGCGCGTCTCGCTCAGATGCGCTAATTCCACACTGGCCATGGCCACAATCTCCACGCCGCCGCTCACCTTGCGGTTGGACAAAATCACGGCATCCTCACCCATTTCGACACGCACCAGTTTCAATGCCTCGCGCGAACTGGCCGCGATGAATTTTCTTGCGTTCATGCTCTACCTCCCACCATGGATGTCACCCGGATGGTCTTGAAGCCGGGCACTTCTTCATGTGAAATCACTTTGAGTTGCGGCAATGCACGTTTCAGGAAACGCGCCAATAAATCGCGGATGCCCCCGGGTACCAGCAAGACTGTGGGCAAGCCCATTCTTTCCTGGGCATCGGCAGCGGCGCGCGCTTCGCGTAACAACGTGGTTGCCAAGCCGGGTTCGATGGCCGAACCGCCCGCCTGCAGCGCCTGGCCCAATACGTATTCCAATTCCTTGTCCATGCCGATGACCTGCAACTCCTGTGCGGCAGGATAAAACTGCTGCACGATGGCCGGTCCGAGTGCGACACGCACCAGCGCCGTGAGCACACTGGTGTCCTGTATCAGCGGGGCATGTTCGGTCAGGGTCTCCAGGATCGTGCGCATGTCGCGGATGTGCATGCCTTCGTCGAGCAGGTTCTGCATCACCTTCTGCACCGTGGACAACGGCAACAGTTTGGGGATGAGGTCTTCGGTCAGTTTCGGTGCGATTTTTCCCAGATGGTCGAGCAATTGTTGCAGTTCCTGACGTCCCAACAACTCGGCGCAATGCAGATGGATGAGGTGGCTCATGTGGGTCGCCACCACCGTGCCCGCATCAACCACGGTGTAGCCCATGGCCTGCGCCTGATCGCGCATGACAGCTTCCACCCAGATGGCGGGCAAGCCGAAGGCGGGATCTTTGGTCGGGGTGCCCGGCACACTGCCGCTCACCGTGCCCGGATTGATCGCCAGGAAAAGATGGGGAAAAGCTTCGCCACTGCCGATCTCGGCGCCTTTGAGGGTGATGCGGTAGGTATTCGGATGCAAATCCAGATTGTCGCGGATATGCACGGCCGGCGGCAGGAAGCCCATATCCTGGGTGAATTTCTTGCGGATACCTTTGATGCGCCGCAACAGGTCGCCATCCTGCGCTTTGTCCACCAGCGAGATCAGGCGATAACCGACTTCCAGTCCCAACACATCGACTTGCGCCACATCTTCCCAGGTGGCCTCGGCCGCCTCAATCACGGGTGGGGCGGTGGCTTCGACTTGTTTGACCTTGTCTTCCGCCAGTTTGGTTTGCTGCAACAAATGCACGGCGAACCAGCCCATACCTGCGGCCAGCAACAGGAAAACGAAATGCGGCATGCCGGGAATTAGCCCCAACATGCCGATGATGGCGGCGGTGAGGATGATGACTTGCGGGCTGGAGATCAATTGCTTGGACAATTGCTGGCCGATGTTGTCTTCGCTGGAGACGCGGCTGACTACCATGCCCGCTGCTGTGGAGATCACCAGTGCGGGGATCTGTGCTACAAGTCCGTCACCGATGGTGAGCAGGGTGTAGTTTTTGGCGGCTGTGGCCAGATCAAGGTTATGTTGCAATACGCCGATCACCAACCCGCCGATGATGTTGATGATCATAATGACGATGCCCGCCACCGCATCGCCGCGCACGAATTTTGAGGCTCCGTCCATCGCCCCGTAGAAATCCGCTTCCTGCGAAATCTCGGCGCGCCGTTTGCGCGCCACATCCTCGCCGATGAGTCCGGCATTGAGATCGGCATCAATGGCCATCTGTTTGCCGGGCATCGCATCCAGGGTAAAACGCGCCCCCACCTCGGCAATACGGCCCGCGCCTTTGGTAATGACGACGAAATTGATCACCACCAGAATGATGAACACGATGATGCCCACCGCGTAGTTGCCCCCGACCAGAAAATGTCCGAACGATTCGATCACCTTGCCCGCCGCATCGGGGCCGGTGTGTCCTTCAAGCAACACCACACGGGTGGAGGCGACGTTGAGCGAAAGACGCAGCAGCGTGGAGATCAGCAACACCGTTGGGAACACCGCAAAATCGAGCGGCTTGGTGGTATTCATCGCCACCAGCAGCACCATGATGGCCAGCGCGATGTTGAAAGTGAACAGGATATCGAGCAGGAATGGCGGCAACGGCAGCACCATCATCGACAGGATCATCACGATCAGAATAGGGCCGGCCATGCCGCGCACACCGCCGCGCATCAGCCCTTCTTTCAATGTTTGTAGCAGGTTGTTCATGTCACGCCTCTTGATTTCCGCAGGGTCCGAAAACCCTTTTTGGGGTCTTCGGCTCATACGTATTATCAAGAGCACGGGTCAAATCAAAGGGAAAATAAGAGGGGGATTTGTGCGGCAATTCAACGGTGTCGGTAATCTTCTTACACGTTGTTGTGCGCCGGATCGAGCTCTGCCGGGACAGGTAACTCGCCGGGGAGTTTTGGCATCGACCCGCCCTGTTTCTCATAGCGGCGCAACTGATAGACATAGGCCAATACTTCGGCCACGGCGGTATACAACGCCTCGGGGATCGCCTCGCCCAGATCACAGTGTTTATGCAGCGCACGTGCCAAAGGCGGGGCTTCCAGAATCGGTACATGGTGCTCGCTGGCGATCTCGCGAATACGCGCCGCCAACAGGTGCGAGCCCTTGGCGACGACGATAGGCGCGCGGTTGCCGCTCTCGCTGTATTTCAGCGCCACCGCGTAATGGGTTGGGTTGGTCACCACCACATCGGCCGTCGGTATCGCCGACATCATGCGGCGGCGTGCGATCTCACGCTGCATACTGCGAATGCGTCCTTTGACTTGCGGATCACCCTCGGTCTCTTTCGATTCCTGGCGAACCTCTTCTTTGGTCATCTTCAATTTCTTGCTGTGCTCCCACAATTGGAACGGCACATCAATAACCACGATCAGCAACAAGCCCATCATAATCGCGGCAAAACTCCACCAAACCAGCGTGCCCAGATGCGGAATGGAGCGCGTCGCGGGTTCCCCAACCAGTAGCAATACAGCTTCTCGGTTATGCCAGATCACCCATGCCCCGATACCCCCGACCAGCACTGACTTGGCGACTGCCTTGAGCAGTTCCATCAGACTATTGAGCGAAAACATGCGCGCGATACCGGCGATGGGATCGAGTTTAGAAAACTTGGGTTGCAACGCTTTTACCGAGAACAACCAGCCGTTCATCAGCAACGGTGAAAAGGCCGCCACCAACAATAGGAACACCAAGAAAGGCAGAAAGACCAAGAGCGTCGCCAGACTCATGTCGTACAAGTGGGGAAGCAACTGTTCGGTATGAAAAGCCAATTGTGTGTCCAGCGTCAGACCTTCGCGCAAGACAGCGATCAGTTGCCTGGCAAAATAGGAACCCATCACCCATAGGCCGGCACCGCCTGCCATCATCACCATGAACGTGGAAAGCTCGCGTGAACGGGCGACCTGCCCCTCCTCACGCGCCTGATCCAACTTGCGCTGCGAGGGGAGTTCCGTTTTTTCCAGGTCACTGTCTTGTTCCGCCATGGCACGCACCTCTGTTCGATAGCGCGATTATCGGCAATCCGTGTTTGCACCATTGGCCGAATTGGGCGTGTTTTTACCCTGTGTTATTTCGATGCAGACGGCAATCGCCGATTAATATTCCCTTCATCGTCGGCTCAACCTCAAGTTGCTTTACAGGGTGCCGATAGCCCTAAGACCTCGAACCCTGTCCGGAGCAAGGCACATGAAAAGAACAATCACACCGACCTCGGTTGAAAGAGTGATGCGCGAAAACGATTTCATCGTCTCCATGACCGACACCAAAGGTCGTATCACTTACGGTAACCGCATCTTCATCGAGTTCTCGGGCTACAGCGAGAAAGAGTTGCTGGGTTCGCAGCACAACATCATTCGCCATCCCGATATGCCGCGCGCGGTATTCAAATTGTTGTGGGACAAGATCCAAAAACGCGAAGAGTGTTTCGCCTACGTCAAGAACATGTCCAAGGACGGGGGATTCTATTGGGTCTTCACCAATGTCACGCCGACACTCGATCTGGCCGGGAACATCACCGGATATTTCTCGGTACGGCGCAAGCCAAAATTGAGCGGCATCGAAGCGGTCACACCGCTCTACGCCGCCATGTTGGAAGCAGAAAAAAATGCCGGGCCGGCAAATGCGATCTCGGTCTCAAGCAAAATTTTGGTGGACGTATTAAAAGATAAGGGGTTGAGTTATGAAGAACTGGTCCTTGCAATCTAAGATATCCGCCCTGTTCTGGGCGTTTTCTTTCGGTACGCTGGTCATCATCGTGACAAGCATCGTTTTGCATGGTCTGGATCTGATCATGCTGCTGTTTTTGTTCGTGGGTATCGCCGTTTCGGCATGGGGACAGTGGAAGGTGCGGCAATGGTTATCGCAGATTGGCAAATTAAAAGCGGTGATTCGTGAAGTCGCACAAGGGAAGCTCAATAGTCGCGTCACAGGCATCTCCGAAGCGACTGATGAGATCAGCCTGTTGTGCTGGGACCTCAACGACATGCTGGATCAACTGGCCACTTATTTTCGCGAACAGGAGACGAGTTTTCGTTCCAATTTGAACGGACAATTCTATCGGCATGCGATGAACGACGGGCTGCATGGCAGCTTCAAGCATGGCCTGATGAACGAAGAAGTCTTACTGGAAGGCATGGCGGAACAAAAGCTGGGAGCCTTGCGCAACAAGATCCTGTCTCGTGCACATAGCCTGAATACGGAAAACCTGTTGAAGAATCTTGTCTCCAGCCAGCATGACTTGAAGGTTATCACCGACAGCATGGCAGAGCTCGCCAAACTGGCCAAGCGTACGCGGGAAGAGGCGGAAGAAAGTCGCGGTTCGGTCAAAGATGTGGTCGAGCGACTCTCCGGCATTGTCGAGCGGGTGAACCATGCGAATGCTTCGATCACCCAACTTAACGCACGCAGCAGCGAGATCAACAAAGCGGTCGGCCTCATCAATTCCATCGCCGATCAGACCAACTTGCTCGCACTCAATGCCGCGATCGAAGCAGCCCGCGCCGGCGAAGCAGGACGCGGATTTGCGGTGGTGGCGGACGAAGTGCGCAAACTGGCCGAGAACACCAAGAACGCCTCCGAATCCATCGGACTCATCATGCAGATGTTGCAAAGCGAAGCCGCCAAAATGCTGGTGGATTCTGAAGTAATGCACGAGATCGCCAATTCTTCACAGGGCATCATCAGCACGCTGGAACAGAAATTCGCACAGTTCTACGAATCCGCCGTCACCACACTGGGCGGAGCACGCTACGCCCAAGATCTGAGCTTCGCCTCGCTGGTGAAAGTCGATCACATTATCTACAAACAGCGCGCCTATGTTCTGGTCAATGATCAGAGCAATTCAGAGTTCAGGTCGGCTGTGTCAGTCGATCATCATGATTGCCGTCTGGGCAAGTGGTATGAGGGACCCGCCAAAGAAGTATTCGGCGATGTACCGTCGTTTTTGAGATTACTCGACCCGCATCGAAAAGTGCATAGTTCGGTGCACAATATGGTGCAACTGATGGAACAAAAATGGGAATATGACGACGGCCTGCAAGACAAAATCTTTGACGCATTGCGCATTGCGGAGAGTGCAAGTTTGGACGTGATGCGCGCGATCGACAATATGGTCGCCGAAAAACATCCCGACAAAGTCAAAACCACATAACGTTTCCAGGCTGCCCAACACAAGGAAAGGTTAGATTCCCGGCGATGTAATCGCGTCGATTGAATGATGCAACCGTTCGGCAGCCAAAACACGGAACAAAGGCTCATCTGGTCACGGATCGTTGCAACAGAGACCAAACTCAATAGGCCGACATGAACGTATCTGGCAATCACTCAGTTTCATCTTTTTCGCGCAGCCTCGTGCTTGTGCTCGGATTACTTGTTGCAGTCTCGATTGATTTTATCTTCTATGTGCGGGCCGAAAAGGCACTTGACCAAGCCCACCATTCACGCCACCAATCCCTGTTGCTTGCCGATGAACTGCGCCAGTCGTCCGACGATCTCACCAACATGGTGCGTCTGTACGTAAGCACCGGCAACCCCGTCTATAAACAGTATTACCTGGAAATCCTCGATATTCGCGATGGCAAACAACCGCGCCCTTACCGCTACGAGGCAATCTACTGGGACACTGTCCTTGCGCATGGGAAACCGCAAGTCGTTGGCAATCCTGCTTCCGTCCCGCTGTTGGAAATGATGCGTCAGGCCGGATTCACCCAGCATGAATTCAATCAACTTGCCGAGGCAAAACACAATTCGGATGCGCTGACAAAATTGGAATTCGAGGCGATGGCGATCATCGATGCGGGCGGTCAATCGACTGAAGCGGAACGGTCACATGCCCGTCTGATGCTTTATGGCGAAAAATATTTGCAGGCGAAGGCCGGGATCATGCGGCCTATCGATGAATTTTTCGAACGGATGAATCGGCGCACCGCAAAGGCGGTGCAAGATGCCAAGGACAGCGCGATCCAGCTCCGTATCTTGTTCGTCTTGTTTGCGCTCGCTTTTGTGATGTCCTTGCTGCGCAATTTCCACACATTGCGATCCAAATTGGGGGGCAATCCGGATGTCGTTCACAGCACCATCGAACGCATCGGCAGTGGCGATTTTTCAGTTGCCATTCCACTGGGCCGGGGAGATGCAAACAGCATCCTGGGTTGGCTTGAAAAAACACGCGACGAACTCTACCACCTGGACATCGCCCGAAAAGCGGCGGAGGCACAAAGTCAACGCATGACCAAACTCTATGCCGCACTCAGCCAATGCAACCAGGCCATCGTGCGCTGTAACAATGAGGCTGAACTATTCCCTCTCATTTGCCGTGATGCCGTCAATTTCGGCGGATTGAAGATGGCATGGATCGGACTCTATGACCCGCATTCCTCACGCATCCTACCGGTCTCATCGTATGGGGAAGGCGTGGAGTACCTGGACGGGATCCAGATTTCAATCGATGCGAATCTTGCTTCGGGATCGGGGCCGACCGGTATCTCGTTCAGAGAGGACCGAGCGGTTTGGTGTCAGGATTTTCAGCATGATGAATCAACTGCTCCATGGCATGAACGCAGTGCGCGTTATGGCTGGGGTTCATCCGCCTCACTGCCTTTACACCGGAAACACGCGGTGATTGGGACGTTCACTTTGTACTCGGGTGAAATCAACGCCTTCGACGAGGCCGCCAAGAATCTGTTGGTCGAGATGGCGATGGATATCAGTTATGCCCTGGATCGTTTTACTGATAAGGCCGAACAACTGCGAATGCAAAGTGCATTGGTGGAAAGCGGCGAGGCGTTCCGTTCCACCTTCAATCAGGCGGCTGTCGGTATCGCCCGGGTAGGATTGGATGGCAGCTGGTTGCAGGTCAACCAGAAAATCTGCGAAATCGTCGGCTATTCCAAGGAAGAGTTGCTAGAACTGACCTTTCAGGACATCACCCATCCGGAAGACCGGAACACCGACTTTGGCCGCATCAAGCAGATGCTCGATGGTTCGATTGCAAGTTATAGCCTGGAGAAGCGCTATTTCAATAAATCAGGGGCTATTGTTTGGATCTATCTGACCGTTGGATTGGCACGCAATCCGGATGGCTCACCCAAATATTTCATTTCTGTGGTTGAAGATATCAGCAAACGTAAAGAGACCGAGAGTGCTCTGGATCAAAAACGTCTTGAGTTGGTTGAGAGCGAAAGTCGGCTGCGCAAAGTGCTGCAAAACTTGAATTCGGCGATCGTGGTGCATTCTGCGGATACGCGGATCACCTTCAGCAATCCGCGTGCTTCAGAGATATTGGGGCTGACACAAGAACAGATGAATGTCAGGGTTGCGGTCGATCCGGAATGGCATTTCATCAATGGGCTCGGCGAAACATTGCGGCTGGAGGACTATCCGGTCAGCACGGTGATCTCCAGTAGGAAACCCATAGAAAATCAAATCTTGGGAATCAATATTCCCGGCCGTCCCGAACCCACGTGGGTATTGGTCGGGGCTTTTCCTGAATTCGATGCGGATGGAAATCTGAGCAGCGTGGTAGTGAATTTCCATGACATCACAGAGCTGAAAAAAACCCAGGATGCTTTGTTGAAACTTTCACTGGCGGTCGAACAAAGTCCGAACACCATCGTCATCACCGATCTGGACGCCAACATCG
>CAZRZH010000004.1:0-18335 GCA_964604485.1 uncultured Sideroxydans sp. | reverse complement strand
TTACCAAAGTCACCGGTTACAGTCTGGATGAAGCCAAAGGAAAGAATCCGCGCATCCTGCAATCCGGCAGAACGCCCAAGGCGACGTATACGGAAATGTGGAAAAAATTGGTGCAGGGCGAAGAGTGGCGGGGCGAGTTGGTCAACCGCCGCAAAGATGGAAGCGAATATATTGAGTGGGCGTTGATCTCCCCGGTGCGCCAAGCGAATGGAAAAATCACCCACTATCTGGCGGTCAAAGAGAATATCACCGACAAAAAGTTTGCCGAAGAACGCATCAAACAACTCGCCTACTTCGACCAATTGACCGGTCTACCCAATCGCAGCCTGCTCATCGACCGCTTCAATTATGCCCTCAGTCTGGCGCAACGCAGCGGCGAACAGTTAGCCGTGATGTTCCTTGATCTGGATCGTTTCAAAGATATCAATGACACGCTCGGACACAGCATCGGTGATCAGGTACTGATCGAGATTTCCAGGCGGCTGAAGTCCGCCGTGCGTGATGAAGACACAGTATCCCGCCAGGGCGGGGATGAATTCATTTTGGTATTACCCGGCACGGACGAAAAAGGTGCGGCACGCGTTGCCTCCAAGTTGCTCGAAGTGGTCTCCAAACCCTGCCTGCTCGGCGAGCACGAACTCGTCACCACGCCCTCCATCGGAATCGCGGTCTATCCAAATGACGGCCGTGATCTTGAAACGTTGCTGAAGAACGCGGACGCCGCGATGTATCGCGTCAAGAGTGACAGCCACAACGATTTCCGTTTCTTCACGTTCGAGATGCAGACACACTCTGCCAGAACCTTGATGCTGTCGAACGCCCTGCGCCATGCTTTGGAAAACAACGAATTCCTGCTGCACTACCAGCCGCAGTTCACGCTGAAAGACGGCAACATCATCGGGGCGGAAGCATTGTTACGTTGGCAGCATCCCGAGCTGGGTCTCGTCTCTCCGGTTGAATTCATACCCATCGCCGAAGACACCGGCCAGATCATCCAGATCGGTGAATGGGTGTTACGCACCGCGATCCGCCAGTTGCGGGAATGGATAGCAGCAGGCTTGCCGCCGATGGTCATCGCCGTCAATGTGTCCGCAGCCCAATTCCGTCAAGCGAATTTACCCGAATTGGTGACACAACTTCTCGATGAATCGGAAGTACCGCATGAGTTTCTGGAATTGGAATTGACCGAAGCGGTCGCCATGGATGCCCCGCTGGCGGCAATCGAAATGATGGACAAACTTCATGCGGGTGGCATTCGGATGTCCATTGATGATTTCGGCACAGGCTATTCATCACTCAGCTACCTGAAACGATTCAAGGTGTACAAATTGAAAATCGACCAGTCATTCGTGCGTGACATCAGTGTCGACCAGGACGACAAAGCCATCGTCACCGCGATCATCAATATGGCGAGCAGCCTCGGCATGCAGACCATTGCCGAAGGTGTGGAAACCGCAGGCCAACTTGCTTTCCTGCGCTTGCAAGGTTGCGACGAAGTCCAAGGTTACTACTTCAGCAGGCCCTTAGCTGCCAAGCAATTCGAGGCATTCATACGAAGCAAAATTAGTTTCCAGTGAACGTACTGGCAATACCGCGCAACCAAGACAACAAAATATCGAGCGGAAAGATGCCAAGCGCCAATCACCCGGACAGCATTTGTATTCACTCCCGACAGTTCCGAATGTTGGTGGAAAACGCGAGTACACAAGGTCCCGCGATATTAATGCAACACAAAATTTGGAAGCGCTCCCTGCATTTTCCAATTAAGGAAACAGTTGGCCCAATGTTGATGTACAACTGTGCTTTTAATGATGCAAGGCTTTATCCAATGAGTGGAGAAATTTCTCCGCGTCGTGCTGTGTAACCTGATATTTCACCGTTGGACCGGTCATCAGTTTTGCACAGGAGTTGACCAGCTCAATGGCGACAGGATATCTGCCGGTGGCGATGGCTTCTTTTAGGAAGGCCAACCGATTGCCCGCGTCTTCCAATGTGAGGCAGAAGTGATGTTCTTCGTCGGTGATGCTGACGCTCTTGACGCCTGCATGGGTGACCGCTTGGCAGTGAAACCGTTTCTTTGACATGTTGCGCTCCTGTGCTTGTTTTTGGATGCGCGGCAGTCTGCACCCCGCCAGTTTGTGTGTCAAAGGAATCTCTCCCCGTTATGGAACTTCCAGTGCCGGAAGCAATTTCAAAATAGGGATGCAGAGGTTTGCGCTCCGGTGTAATTTACAGACCTGCATCACCCGTCAAACTCTGAAATTCAACCTGGACAAAGGAGATAACCATGCCAAAAGACAGCGTTTATCGCATCACCGAAATCGTGGGAACCAGCAAGAAATCTTGGGAGGATGCCGCCGCCAATGCGGTGAGCGTAGCCTCAAAGACGTTACGGGACTTGAGGGTCGCGGAGATCGTCAAGTTGGACATGGTGGTGAAAGACGGCAAGGTGTCCGCCTATCGTGCGCGTGTGGCGTTGTCGTTCAAATACGATCCAAATTCATAACACTTTCGCTTCTGCGATCCAAACAAAAAGCCCCGCATCGCTGCGAGGCTTTTGTTTTTTGGTGGGCCCTCGCGGACTTGAACCGCGGACCAAAGGATTATGAGTCCTCTGCTCTAACCAACTGAGCTAAGGGCCCGTGAACTTAATTTTCGCCGTCCAGGAAACTCTTAAGTTTTTCCGAACGCGAAGGATGACGCAGTTTGCGCAGTGCCTTGGCTTCGATCTGGCGGATACGTTCGCGGGTAACATCGAACTGTTTTCCGACTTCTTCCAGTGTGTGGTCGGTGTTCATTTCGATGCCGAAACGCATACGCAATACTTTTGCTTCGCGCGCGGTGAGTGAATCCAGTATGTCTTTGGTGACGTTGCGCAAGCTGTCGTACACGGCCGCCTCGATTGGCGCGAGCGAGTTGCCGTCCTCAATGAAGTCGCCCAAGTGCGAGTCATCGTCATCGCCCACGGGTGTTTCCATAGAGATGGGCTCTTTCGCGATCTTGAGGATCTTGCGGATCTTGTCTTCCGGCATTTCCATCTTGACGGCCAGTGTTGCCGCGTCGGCTTCCTGTCCGGTCTCCTGCAAAATCTGGCGCGAGATACGGTTCATCTTGTTGATGGTTTCGATCATGTGCACCGGGATGCGGATGGTGCGCGCCTGATCGGCGATGGAGCGGGTGATCGCTTGGCGGATCCACCAAGTGGCATAGGTGGAAAATTTATAGCCGCGACGGTATTCGAATTTGTCCACGGCCTTCATCAGTCCGATGTTGCCCTCCTGGATCAGGTCGAGGAATTGCAAGCCACGGTTGGTATATTTCTTGGCGATGGAGATCACCAGTCGCAGGTTGGCCTCGATCATGTCGCGTTTGGCGCGGCGTGCTTTGGCTTCGCCGTTGGTCATCTGTTTGTTGATCTCTTTCAGATCAAGGATAGGGATGCCGACGCGTTGTTGCAGCGCGATCATCTTCTTCTGTTGATCGACGATTGCCGGTTGGTGGCGCAACAAAGAATCGGAGTAGGCCTTCTTGGAAGCGATCTCGTGTTTGACCCAATCCAGATTGCTCTCGTTAACCGGGAACACTTTGATGAAGTGCGGTCGCGGCATGTGTGCCTTGGTGACGCACAAATCTTGGATGGTGCGCTCGCATGAGCGTACTTCTTCCACCAGACCGCGCATGGTGTCGCACAGCGAATCAACTTGCTTGGCGGAGAATCGGAACTGCATCAACTCGTCGGAGATGCTTTTTTGCAATTTGTCGTATTGCTTGCTGCGGTATCCGTGTTTTTCGTAGGCCTTGCCCAGTTTGGTGAAATGATCGCTGATCGAAGCGAAACGCTCCAGCGCGTCCGCCTTCAGCTGTGCCAGATTGGCTGCCGCCGCCGCCGCTGTAGCCTCTTCATCTTCCTCTTCGTCCTCGGCTACTTCCGGTTCTGCATCGTCGCCGTCTTCTTCATCGTCCGCACCGATATCCGCTTCGTCTTCGCTATCTACAAAGCCGTCGATGACTTCATCGATTTTCAATTGGTCGTTGGCGACCTTCTCGGCCAGCAGCAGGATCTCGGCGATGGTCGCGGGGCAGGCGGAGATCGCCATGATCATGTGTTTCAAGCCGTCTTCAATACGCTTGGCAATCTCGATCTCATCCTGACGGGTGAGCAGATTCACCACACCCATCTCGCGCATATACATGCGCACCGGGTCGGTGGTGCGTCCGAATTCAGAGTCGACCGTGGAGATCGCGGCTTCGGCTTCTTCGGCAGCATCCTCGTCAGCCACGGCAGGAGCGGTCTCGGTCAGACCCAGCGAATCCGTCTCGGGCGCTACATCACATACGGTGATGCCCATGGTATTGATCATGCTGACCACTTCTTCGACCTGCTCGACCTCGATCTTTTCCGGCAGGTGGTCGTTGATCTCCGCATACGTCAGATAGCCGCGCTCCCTGCCCAGCAGAATCAGCGATTTCAGGCGCGAGCGTTGCGCTTCCAAATCCTGCGCGGGATCGACCGTTGCGGCAGCGGCAATGGCTTTTTCCTTGGCAGTTTGTTTGACACTGGCTACTGCCAGCTTGACAGGGCTGGGGGGTTTCTTTTGTTGCGGAGTCGCCATTTTGAGGATTCCAAAAGTTGTTTCGTGCTCGAACACAAAGGACGCCGGTTACGATTACGTCCTTAAAAAGGTCGCGGATTATACTCGATTTCTATAATTTATCCGAGGGTTAGCGATGTTTGACTGCGCTGAAGCAACAGCAAGTAGCGTGCCCGCTCTTGCTCATCCAGAGCACTGGTCCCTTTGCCTTGCATTTTGGCGTGCAAGGTTTCAATTTCCCGTTGATCTGCATCTTTGCTGAGTTTAAGCAGCGAACCGGAAAATTCGGCTGCCACATCAAAGTCGTCTCCCCACTGCATCACATCGGCCTGCGCGGAAGCCAGAGCAACTTCGTGAACAGTTCCCTTGAAATGTTGAATCATTGCAGCGGCACTGGTTTCATCCGCCGACTCACTCAGCCAATCGGCCAACGCGGTGATGGCCGCGCTCTCACTCCCCCCACCCTGCCAAGCGTTGGGCAACTGACGAGCCAATTCCGGACGCATGACCAGACATCGCAACAAAGTACGCAATCCGGAGGGTGGTGCACGCTTGGCTTTCTGCGGCGCCGGTCTCAGAGGGGCCGCGACCGGCTTGATGGACCACAACGCTTCCAGTTCGGCCTGCGTCACGCCCGCCAATGCGGCCACTTCCTTGCGCAACAACAATGCCGTAGTCGGTGCGGTGACTGCGGTGAGTAACGGTTGCGCGTTCTTCAGCAAGGCGCTGCGTCCCTCTTGTGTATGCAGATCGACTTGTGCGACCAGTTCACGCAACAGGTAGCCGGAGAGTGCAAGGGAATTTTCCAGTTCGTGCTCGAACGCATCGGTGCCAAATTCGCGGATATAGGTATCCGGGTCGTGTTCTTCCGGTAGAAAGAGAAAGCCAATGCGCTTGCCATCCTGAAGTTGCGGCAGGGCATTTTCCAGTGCGCGCCAAGCTGCCTTTTGCCCGGGCTTGTCGCCGTCGAAACAGAACACAACCTGATCGCACAGGCGCAATAGTTTCTGCACATGAAACGGTGTGGTCGCCGTGCCCAATGTAGCCACGGCATATTCCACGCCGTGTTGTGCCAAGGCCACCACATCCATATAGCCTTCGACGACAATGACACGCTGTTGCGCACGGATGGATTTTTGCGCTTGGTACAGCCCGTAAAGTTCGTGGCCTTTTTCGAACAGCGTGGTTTCCGGCGAGTTCAAATATTTAGGTTCACCTTTGTCCAGCACGCGACCACCAAAGCCGATGACCTGTCCGCGCACATTGACGATGGGAAACATGACGCGGTCGCGAAAACGGTCGTAACGTTTGCCGCCTTCACCTTCGATCACCAATCCGGTCTCGACCAGGCTCGAATCCTGGTAGTTAGGCACGGCAGATTTCAGATTCTGCCAATCTTCCGGCGCATAGCCGATGCCGAAACGCGCGGCGACTTCGCCGCTCAAGCCGCGCCCCTTGAGATAGTCGATGGCGCGCGGATTATTTTTGAGTTGTTCGCGATAGTAGCGGGTCGCGGTTTGCATCAGGTCATACAGATCGGGTGCAACTTTCGGCTGCGGCACATTGGAAGTTTCCTGCGGCACGCTTAGACCGATGCTTTTGGCCAAGTCTTCCACTGTTCCACAAAACCCATTCCGGTGTGCTCCATGACGAAGCCGATGGCCGTGCCATGCACACCGCAACCAAAGCAGTGATAGAACTGCTTGGATTGGCTGACGGTAAAAGAAGGCGATTTTTCGTTGTGGAAGGGGCAACAGGCGACGTAGTTCGCACCGGCTTTTTTTAGGGGCAGATAGCGCTCAATGACATCCACGATGTCGAGTCGATTAAGCAGGTCTTGAATGAAACTTTTTGGAATCACTCCGCCCTCGCGCTAGTAAAAACCCGAATTCTATCGTGCCCCTGGACATCCGAAACGCGCGGCTAAAGTACAAGGTTCAGAGCACGCGGAAGGCGGAACGTTTTAGGTCTGGCGCTGCGGATTTCGAGCACCCGCAAAGCAGCGACCTGCCCTCGCGGGAGATTTTTACTTGGACAGTTGCGCCTTGATCAAACCGGAGACTTTACCCATATCAGCACGCCCCGCCAACTTGGCTTTGACCAAACCCATCACTTTGCCCATGTCTTGCGGACCGCTTGCACCTGTCGCGGAGATTGCCTCGGTGATGGCTGCGACGATCTCGGCCTCGCTCGATTGTTGCGGCATGTAAGTCTGCAAAATCGAAACCTCGAACTCTTCGACATCGACCAAATCTTGACGATTGGCTGCCTTGTACTGGCAGATCGAGTCACGACGTTGCTTCAGCATCTTTTCAATGATGCCCACCACATCGGCATCGGTCAGCTCGATGCGTTCGTCCACTTCGCGTTGCTTCATGGCGGCAAGCAGCAGACGAATAGCCCCAAGGCGCGCCGTTTCCTTGGCACGCATCGCGCTTTTCATGTCTTCGGTGATTTGCTGTTTCAGACTCATTGCAATAACAAACGCCGCATCCTGATTAGGTAACGGCGTTGCCGATGAATGGATTAATACAGCTTTGGCGGGAGGGTCTGGCTACGCAGGCGCTTGTAGTGGCGCTTTACGGCGGCGGCCAGCTTGCGCTTACGTTCCGCAGTTGGCTTTTCGTAAAACTCGCGCGCGCGCAATTCGGTCAGCAGACCGGTCTTTTCTACAGAACGCTTGAAGCGGCGCATCGCCACTTCGAACGGCTCATTCTCTTTTACACGTACGGTTGTCATCAAAAACTACCTTCTACCAAAAAATCGAGGGCGCGATTCTACAAAACTACGGTTTATTTAACAACCGTTATTTACAGCACATTTATCCGGCCAAATTTGCGCTTGCCGACCTGTGCCACAACAACGGTGCCGGACTTGACCAGCAGTCCCTTGTCGCTGACTTTCTCACCATCGAGTTTGACCGCCCCGGCCTCGATCATACGCAGTGCTTCCGAAGTGCTGGCGACCAGACCGGCTTGTTTGAGCAAGTGCGCAATGCCGATGTGGGCATCCGTGCTGGTGATACTGATCTGCGGCATGTCGTCCGGCAACACCCCTTTCTGAAAGCGCGCCTCGAATTCTGACAGTGCATCCTCAGCGGCTTTTTGGGTATGGAAGCGTGCGACGATCTCTTGTGCCAGCAGCACTTTGATGTCACGGGGATTGCGCCCAAAGGCCACTTCTTCACGCCAATTGGCGATCTGCGCCAGGCTGCGGAATGACAACAATTCCAGATAGCGCCACATCAATTCGTCGGAAACCGACATCAATTTGCCGAACATATCGGTCGGAGTGTCGGTGACGCCGATGTAGTTTCCCAATGATTTGGACATCTTGTTGACGCCGTCCAAGCCTTCAAGCAACGGCATGGTGAGCACACACTGCGGTGCTTGACCGAAGTGTTTTTGCAATTCCCGCCCCATCAACAGGTTGAATTTCTGGTCGGTGCCGCCCAGTTCGATGTCTGCCTTGAGCGCGACCGAATCGTAACCCTGCACCAGTGGATAGATGAATTCGTGAATGGCGATGGGTTGCTTGCCTTTGTAGCGATTTGAGAAATCGTCACGCTCCAGCATCTGTGCCACGGTGTGGGTTGCAGCCAAGCGTATCAAGTCGACCGCACTGAATTTGTCCATCCAAGCGGAGTTGAACACGACTTCGGTCTTGTTCGGATCGAGCACTTTAAACACTTGCTCTTTATAACTCTGCGCATTAGCGAGCACCTGCTCGCGTGACAACGGAGGCCGTGTTGTATTCTTGCCAGTCGGGTCGCCGATCATTCCTGTGAAATCCCCAATAAGGAACAGGGCGTGATGCCCCAAGTCCTGCAATTGGCGCATCTTGTTCAGCAGTACCGTATGTCCAAGATGAAGGTCGGGCGCTGTCGGATCGAATCCGGCTTTGATGCGCAGGGGGCGGCCCAGCGCAAGTTTTTGTTTTAATTCGGACTCAATCAACAGCTCGTGTGCGCCGCGCTTGATGATGTCCAAAAATTCCTGTTGATCCATATGACTTATTTGATGTGAGCCGCTTGTCGGCAACTGCCAGCCGACCGAACGGATTTTGTCGGGATTTTGCTTTCTGTTAAAGTCCATCCCCGATTAAGTGAACCGCCATGTGTGCCGATAAGATGCCAGACAGTTCTTCAAAAGCATCACAACCTGGGGAGGCGCGAATGTTACCGCAAAACTCTGTTTTTCATGCACACAAGTTAAAGTTGCGTTGGTTCGTCACCCTTTCCGCCTTGCCGCTGTTGGGGGTGGTGACCGCCTTTGGCATCATGCCGCAAAACGACATCTTGTCCGAGACACAGCAGATTGTCGTTGAAGAGATCATCCTGCCATCCGCCGTCCAACCTTTACCAACCACCGCCACCTTTTGGCGTAACGAACACGTTCAGCGCGGCGATACTGTGTCCGAACTGCTGCGAAGGCTGAACGTGGATGATGCCGAGGCCGGGGAGTTTCTGCGGCGCGACAAAGCCGCTTCTTCGTTCCGCCAACTGGGCCTAGGTAAAGATGTACAAGCAGAAACTGCGGCAGATGGGAGCTTGCTTGCGTTGCGCTATCCCGGCAACGAGGGCGAACAAATCATCATCTCCCGAATCGGGGAAGGCTTTCAAACAGAAGTCCTGCCGGCACAAATTGAACAAAGGTCTTTTGTACGAACCGGTGAAATCAAAAGCAGCCTGTTTGCTGCCACCGACGAAGCCGGTTTGCCGGATCCGGCCGCCAATCAACTGGCCGAGATATTCGGCGGTGATATCGACTTTCACCGTGATCTGCGCAAAGGTGACAAATTCAGCGTGATTTATGAGATGACCTACCTAAATGGCGAGGCTGCGCGTACCGGCCGGATTCTTGCGGCAGAATTCATCAATCAAGGTCGTACACATCGTGCAGTCTATTTCCAGACCAGTGATTTCTCCGGTGATTATTTCTCACCCGATGGCAAGAGTATGCGCAAAGCTTTCCTGCGTTCACCGATTGAATTTTCGCGGGTCAGCTCAGGCTTCAGCCATTCCCGGTTCCATCCGGTGCTGAACAAATGGCGCGCCCACAAAGGCGTCGACTACGCTTCACCCATTGGCACCAAAGTCAAAGCGACCTCGGACGGCGTGGTGTCCTTTGTCGGCAAGCAGGGCGGTTATGGGAACATGGTGGTACTGAATCATCAGGGTAGCTACCAAACGGTGTACGGACATCTGTCACGTTTTGCGAGTGGCATTCATCGTGGCCAACGTGTCGGACAAGGCGAGATCATCGGATATGTTGGCAAGACCGGATTGGCCAGCGGTCCGCATCTGCATTATGAATTCAAAGTGGGCGGTGTTCAGCGCGATCCGTTGAAAGTGGCTTTGCCCGATGGCAAGCCGATCAACAACTTGCAAAAAGCCGTATTCGTTGAATCGTCCCGCGACCTGCATACTCGTTTATCTTTGTTGCGCAACACCCGCATCGCAAAGCTTGATTGAAATCCCAATTGAATCCCGCTTCTGAACTCTATATCGGCATCATGTCCGGCACCAGTCTGGACGGGGTAGATGCCGCACTGGTGCGACTTTCCCAGTCCGAAACCGTCCTTGTTTCCAGTTATTACCAGCCTTATCCGCAACAGATAATTGATGAGTTACTGGCATTGCACGTTCCGTCGCATGACGAGATCCATCGATCACAGCTCATCGCCAATCAACTGGCCCGCGAATACGCCCAAGCTACCCACGCCTTGTTGGACAAAGCCGTTGTTGACGCCGGTCAGGTTCAAGCCATTGGCTGTCACGGACAGACCGTCCGGCATCGCCCGGAACACGGTTATAGCGTGCAATTGAATAACGCTGCCTTGTTGGCAGAACTTACGGGCATTCACGTCGTGAGTGATTTTCGTTCGCGCGATATTGCGGCAGGCGGACAGGGTGCACCTTTGGTTCCCGCTTTTCACGACTTTGTGCTTCGCCATCCGACCGCCCATCGCGTCATCCTCAATATTGGCGGCATAGCCAATCTCACCAACTTGAAACCCGGCCTTGAAACCTCGGGATTCGATTGCGGTCCGGGCAACTTGTTGATGGATGCGTGGATTTCCAAACATCAAGGAAAATCGTATGACGAGAATGGAGAGTGGGCGGAGGCAGGAAATCCAATCCCCGAGCTACTGCATAAACTATTGGCTAATCCCTTTTTTTCTGCCACCCCCCCCAAGAGTACGGGACGTGATCTTTTCCATCTGGCTTGGCTGGAAAAACAATTAAACGGAAGCGAACATCCGGCAGATGTTCAGGCCACGCTGCTCGCTTTGAGTGCTGACAGTATCGCGCTTGCCATTCAGCATTTTTGCTCTGGAGCGGAGGAATTATATCTATGCGGGGGAGGAGCAAACAATGGGGCGCTTGTCTCACGGCTGAAGCGCGCTCTACCGAAGTGCCTTATCCGCAATACCGAAGCCTTGGGAATTCCTGCCGACTGGATGGAGGCGATCGCTTTTGCCTGGTTGGCGCAACAGAGCTTTCAGCTGCGGCCTGCAAATCTACCCCTCGTTACCGGAGCCAGACATCCTTGCGTGTTGGGCGCAATTTATCCCGCGTGAAAACAAACGGGGCGCGCAGCGCCCCGTTCAAACATACACCCCGAATACGAAGTTACCGCAGGGTCAAACCGAGAATGACGAACCGCAACCGCATGTCGTAGTGGCATTCGGGTTCTTGATGACAAACTGGGAACCTTCCAATCCTTCCGTGTAATCGATCTCGGCACCGGTAAGATATTGAAAGCTCATCGGGTCGATCAACAATTGCACGCCGTTCTTATTCATCACGGTATCGTCTTCGTTGACCACCTCATCGAATGTGAATCCATATTGGAAACCCGAACATCCACCGCCACTAACAAAGACCCGGAGCTTCAAATCCGCATTGCCCTCTTCTTCGATCAGTTGCTTCACCTTGTTGGCCGCATTATCGGTAAACAATAGTGGATCTTGTATTTCAGACACTGCATTCATGATCTGCTCCTTGCTCTGTTATTTCGATTCGGTACCGCTCAATTTGAACGACACCACCTTTTCTGAAGCCTCGCCCACGTGCACCAAAAGACCCTGCATCACTGCGCCCAATTGGATCTCCAGAGTCTTGTACCTTACATCGCCTGTGACTTTGGCTTTGCCTTGCAGTTCCAGATATTCAGAAGCATGGATAGGCCCAGTCACCACGCCATTAACCACCAGGTGCGTTGCACGGATTTCACCATCGACCTTCCCGTGTTCGCTAATAACCAGCGTGCTTTCTTTGGTCGGATCAGCGACCACATTGCCTTTGATATCTCCATCAATGCGCAAACCACCGGTGAAAGTGACTTCGCCAACGATTTTAGTTCCAATACCGATCAGTGAGTCGATGCGGTTTTGTGGTTTATTTTGTTTTCCAAACATTTTTACCCCCTTTATGAAAGCAAGACCGATTGCTTGACTTTCGGTTCCTGCATGCCTTTTTCAAATACTTTAATTTCTACATTCTCAATTCGCACATCCCCTGGCATCTTGAAAATCCGATCAACCCTCTGGTAATACTTGAAACTCAACCGATGTTCCGCATCCTCAGAGGTGTTTTTTGGGGGAAATTGTACCACTACTTTTTCACCGTCTCGATTGCCGTAGACCACTATCTGCAGGCTACCCTGGAACTCCCGACCCCTTCTCTGTACACCCTGCACGAGCAACATGCGGCAGTGATATTCACCCGGCACGCTACTCGCCTGCACCTTCAGACTACGGATGGACAGCTCCACATCACTGCCACCGGTCAGCGGCAGATTTTGGAAGAAAGACAAGTCTTCCTTCAATTGCGTATTCTCGTCTTGTAATGATTTGACTTGCTCCAGCACAACATCGGCGGAAGCTTGTTGCATCTGTACTTGGCGCTCTTCCACCGCAAGCTGATTCGCCTGTTTGGCATTCTCTGCTTCCAGCGCCGCTACCCGGTCTTGCAGATCGGATATCTCCTGTTGCGCTTCAACGCGATGGAAGCCGGCCAATTCCATACCTGCGCCATACGCCCACCAGACCAGCAGAATCATGACAAGTAGGAAAGGCAATAGGATCGCCCAACGCACATACCAAGGCACATGTGGTCGCACCGCGAGGCGCGGCGCCGAACTACTAAACCTGCGTTTGAACTTTCGAATCATAGTGTCACGGCAATAATGGAATCAGGCCGATACCGGCCACTTCAGGAAACCCAAACATGATGTTCATATTCTGCACTGCTTGACCCGCCGCCCCTTTGACCAAATTGTCGATCACCGACAACACCACCACCGTATCACCGCCCTGGGGACGGTGAACTGCGATTCGACAGATGTTGGAGCCGCGCACAGAACGTGTCTCGGGCATACTTCCCGCAGGCAACACATCGACGAATGCCTCGTTCGCATAACGTTGCTCGAATACCGCTTGCAAGTCAGCTTCTTTGTTCAAACGTCCATACAACGTGGCATGGATGCCACGGATCATCGGCGTCAGATGCGGCACAAATGTCAGACTGACTGGCTTGCCCGACACTCCGGTCAATCCCTGTGATATCTCGGGCAAGTGCCGGTGTCCGCCAACTCCATAGGCTTTGAAATTATCCGCTGCTTCCGAGAACAAAGTTGGTATCTCCGCCTTGCGCCCCGCTCCGGACACGCCAGATTTTGCGTCGGCGATCAGCGCACCTGCTTCGATCAACCCCGCTTCCAGCAATGGAATGAATCCCAGCTGGACTGCGGTCGGGTAACATCCCGGGTTGGCAACCAACCTGGCCAACTTGATCCGGTCACGATTCACTTCCGGCAATCCATACACTGCCTCGGCAACCAAATCGGGACAGGCATGCGTCATGCCATACCACTTTTGCCATACGGCAATATCCTGGATACGGAAATCTGCCGCCAGATCAATCACCCGCACCCCGGCATCCAACAAGGCGCGCGTTTGTTGCATCGCAATTCCGTTCGGCGTGGCAAAAAACACCACATCGCACTGATCCAAATGCGCCTCATCAGGATGAGTAAAAACCAAATCCACATGCCCGCGCAGACTCGGGAACATCTGGCTGACGGATGTGCCTGCATCGGCACGCGAAGTGATCACCTGCAGCGTGACCTGCGGATGAGCGGCCAGCAGCCGCAACAACTCGACTCCGGTATAACCTGTTCCTCCCACGATCCCGACTTTAAGCACGATCCACCCCTAAAAATTCGGCTGCGAATGATAATTGAAAAAGCCGCCCGAAGGCGGCTTTTTCGTCCAGCGAAAAATCCGCAAGGGATTAACGCTTGGAGAATTGCTTCCTGCGGCGCGCCTTGCGCAAACCGACTTTTTTACGTTCGACTTCGCGTGCATCGCGCGTTACCAGACCGGCTTTGCTCAATACAGGTTTGAGATTGGCATCATAGTCGATCAACGCGCGAGTGATACCGTGGCGCACCGCACCGGCTTGGCCCGACTCGCCACCGCCCGATACGTTCACCATGATGTCGAACTTGCCGACAGTCTCCGTCAATTCCAAAGGTTGACGTACTACCATGCGGCCGGTTTCGCGTGAAAAGAACACGTCGATCGGCTTGTCATTGACGACGATATCGCCCTTGCCCGGTTTGATAAACACACGAGCCACCGCGCTTTTGCGACGTCCTGTTCCGTAGTTATAAGTCACGCTCATGATTAAGCCTTCAACAGTTCGATGGGTTTGGGTTGCTGCGCGCTATGCGGATGCGTGGCACCGGCATACACCTTCAGCTTGGTCAGCATGGCATAACCCAACGGACCTTTTGGCAACATGCCACGCACGGCTTTTTGCAAAACACGGTGCGGATGACGTTGTTGCAGCTTGGTGAAATTGGTTTCGTACAGGCCGCCCGGATAAGTCGTGTGGCGGTAATACATCTTGGCCTGAGCCTTGTTACCGGTCACACGCAGCTTCTCGGCGTTGACCACCACGACGAAATCGCCGGTATCAACGTGCGGGGTGTAGATCGCTTTATGCTTGCCGCGCAGACGAGCTGCAATTTGACTGGCCAAACGACCCAGCACTTTATCAGCGGCATCTACCAAGATCCAGTCATGCTGGACTTCGTGCGACTTGGCGGAAAATGTTTTCATGGCATTTCCTAATACAAAAAATGGTTAACAGACTGCGAAGGGCGCGCATTCTAAGCGAGACATCCATCCCTGTCAAACCCTAATCAGCACATCCCGGGTTATCTGTTTGCCAAGCCCGCAGGACTCGTGTTCAGCACCCCGTCCAGCCAGACTTTCCAGCGGACATACTTGTTAGCCAAGCCGGGAGTCAACGACTGCCCCACGATCTTTTCGGCAATTCTTCGGTCAGCCCAGGCAGAACCTGCCGCAAGTTGGGCCACACCAGACAAACTTGCATCCGCCTGCAATAAACGGAAAACCGTCAATGGCGTACATTGCGCGATCCCCTGTTGCAGACAGGGAAGGTTGGATAAGCCGCCCGAAAGATACACACGCTCGATGCCGAATACGCGCTGAAAATCTTCCAGAATGCGCGCTACCCGAAAAATAATCCCTTCCTGCAACAGCAGCGCGATCCTGTCCGGTTGAAGGTGCCCGACCGGTTCCGAAAAGGTAATGCCAATTTCATGGCGAAAATACGGGGCGCCGATACCGCTCGGTTCGGCCAGACAATAAATATTGTCGCTCGCCAACTCTTCAGCCCGACATTTACCAGCCGGATAGAGCGCCAGTGCCGAGGCGATGGAATTAAGCGTGCCTTCACAGGCACACAGGGTCTGCCGGCTGCCATCTTGCATAACCAGTGTCCGCAGATACCCCGGGAGCACACTCCGATCAATTGGAGGAATGCAAATCACGAATCCACCCGTGCCAAGATTGACCAGCGCCTCCGCTTGTCCAAAAGCAATGCCGGAAAGAAGTGCAGCAGACTGGTCGCCCACGCTGGCTTGCAGGACCAGACCATTTTCCAGGCGCATGTCCATTGCATTTGAGGAAACGATCCGGGGCAATATCTGCAACGGAATATCGAACAGATCGCACAACACTGGCGACCATCGCCGTGTGCGGATATCCACAAGCAAAGTGCGTGAAGCCATCGACACATCGGTCACATGATGCGCGCCACCTGTCCAGCGCCAGATCAGAAACGTATCCAGCGTGCCCAGCAAACATTCACCCTGCAACAAACGCTCGCGAATAGATTGATCGGCACGCAGTAAAACTCGAAGTTTGGGTGCAAGGTAATAAGGCGTCAGCGGCAACCCGCTTAATTCACGGACGAGAATTTCACTATCCCGCAGCGCGACGCAACTTTCTGCACCTCTGTCATCCTGCCAGGAAATAAGCGGGGTGACCGGTAACCCGCTGGCACGATCCCAAATGAGGAAAGAGGATCGCTGACTGCAAATACCCAAGGGTGGACGCTCTGCCGTTTGAGCCAGACATTCGTCCAGAACCCGATCAGCAATTTCGGCGTATTCCAATGCATCGCTCTCGTAACGACCGCCAGCCGTCCTTATCGCCGGGGCTGGCTTTGCGACGATGCCACCAAGACTTCCGTTCTGCAAAAGCAAACCCGCCTTGATCGTCGTCGTACCCAGATCGAGCGCCACAGCGTCGTTCATCGGATGCAAGCCTGCACCTCCTGCTCGATCCTGCTTTCGTCCCAATTCAACACGGGTGCGACCAACTTCGCAATCTCTCCCAGTTTCGCACTGCTCATACGAGTCAAGATCAGCAACGGCATTCTGCGTCGCAACAGGTCGGACAGATGCAACACCATTTCATCGCGCGCGGACACTAATAAATCGGCGAAGATGAACGGCAAGTCGCTTACGATACGCGAACCCAAATGCGGCTCTTGCTCAACGATGTCCAGGACGTATTCGGCGCGGGCGCCATACCGTCGCAACAACCAACCCGCGCATTCCGCATCGACGCCGATTCGCTGCGCATGTCCATTAAATTCTTTCATCCATACGACGAAGTTTTGCACCGGTTTCCAGGGGAACGCTCTTCCTTTTGTCGCACAGGCATTGGTCACACCGAGATGCGCACACACTGCGTCAACGATGACCGCTGCATCTTCGCGCGCCGAAGTGAGCTTGCCACCGATGGCGTGATGCAGACGGTTACCCGCAGTCTTCAATTCCCAGTCGCGGCTGACATCTGAAAGCGATGCATTCTCGCTCTGCTTCATCACACGAATCCCCGCATAACTGGCGATGACATCCTGCGTCGTCCAGGCAATTTTGAGATAGTGGTTGGCTGCGGACAGCAGATACTCGACCTCATCCGGCTCAACACTCACGTTGTCGATGTCACCCTGATAGTCGGTGTCGGTTGTACCCAGCAACGTACGTCCATACCACGGGATAATGAAGAACACCCGACCATCTGCTTTTGTCGTGAGCAAGATTGCTTCATGCGTTTTCAGTGCAGGCAACACAAGGTGGATGCCTTTGCTCATGCGGCACCAGGCACGACCCGGTGAAGTTAATGTCTGCCATTGCCCGGCAGTGCTCACGTATTGTCTGGCGCGAACTTGAATTGTGTCGTTGCTCACGCCATCGCGCACCGTCGTACCGCAAACATGGCCGCGATCTTCGCGCCATGAGATGAGCTTGGCATAGTTCACACACACCGCGCCATGCGCCATTGCCCCCGCCACCAGCTCCAACACCAAACGCGCGTCGTCGGTCTGCGCATCTCCATACGTGAAGCCGCCTTTGAGTGATCCGTCAGCCAAAAAAGGAAAGTGCTCCGCGAAATGCGCGTGATCCAAATGACGGTGCCGCATCTGCTCCCCGGGAAAACCCGCCAGTGCATCGTATAACGTCAATCCGGCTTTGAGTTTGATCGTGCCGTTGCGGCTGTCGGCATACACCGGCACGCCAAAACGCAGCGGCCACACGCGATGCGGCGCAACTTGCAGCAGCATTTTGCGTTCCTTCAGCGCCTTGCGAACCAGTTTGAAATCGAAGGTTTCCAGATAGCGCAGTCCGCCGTGGATCAACTTGCTCGACGCGGACGATGTCGCGCTTGCCCAATCACCTTGTTCCACCAGCGCGACTTTCAATCCGCGCAATGCCGCGTCGTACGCAGTCCATGCGCCATAGATACCGCCGCCGCAGATTAACAGGTCGAACTCGCCGTTGAGTGCTGCAAAATCGCGTTTCATAACTCCCTCATCCGCAACGCCTTTTGCGGCACGTCGCTAATCAATACATCCACCCCCAAATCAAGCGCGTGATTTATCTGTTCGTCGCTGTTGCAGGTATAGACCGCGATGAATTTTTTTTGCTCTCGCGCCACGCCGACCATGCCCTCATCCAAGGTTGAAATATGCACGCACAAACCGTACAAAAAGGGCTGTTCGAGCAAAACATTCCATGCGAAATCCGCCTGGTGTTCCGGCTCCAGATTGAGCACCAGCGGAAATTGCGGGGCAACCCGATGCGCGTAAATCAAACTGTCCAGATCGAACGAAGAGGCCAAAATATTTCCGTCGTAAACATCACCGGCCCTCTCCAAGGTTTGCCGGACTTTGATGTACTGTCGCGCCTCAGTTTCGCCCGGATAACGTTTGATCTCCAGCAACAACCGGCAACGCGTGCGATAAGTCTCGACGAATTCCTGCAGGCTCATCACACTCTCTTGCGTCGCCGCATCGAAATGCGCGGAAAAATTCATCGTGCGCAATTGCGCAAAATCGAAGTGGTCGATACGCTT
>CAZRZH010000003.1:0-40094 GCA_964604485.1 uncultured Sideroxydans sp. | reverse complement strand
CACAGTTTTATCGTGCTTAGTCGAATGGCTAGTAGTTTCATCAGAGGGAGCTAGAGCAGAGTGGCCTTTGGGTTTAGTCCCTCTCCCACCGGGGGATAACCAGCGACTTGCACGGCTTTTTCGTGCTTAGTCGAATGGCTAGTAGTTCCATCAGGGCTGGGGGGGGAACGCACTATAGTTTCCCGCCAACAGAACGAGACCAGAGCGGTACGCGTCGGGATGAATACCGTCCTATAAAAATCGATTCATCACCTCCCCAAGCACCTTTCCTGCAACAACTTGGAAGCTAGTTTTGACAGTCCGGATGATAGAATCCGCAACCCTGTGGCGGTGGTCGCCACGCATTTTGATTGAAAGCACGCTATGACCGACGTAACCCCAATCCAGGAAATCATCGAAGAAATTCGCGCCGGGCGCATGGTGATTCTGGTGGATGAAGAAGACCGCGAGAATGAAGGTGACCTCGTGTTCGCCGCTGAATTCGCCACACCCGAGATGATCAACTTCATGGCCAAACATGCGCGCGGCCTAGTGTGTTTGACGCTGACCCACGGGCATTGCAAACAATTGGATCTGCCGCTGATGGTGCGCGAAAACGGCTTGCCCTTGGCGACCAATTTCACCTTGAGTATTGAGGCGGCGAGCGGCGTCACCACCGGCATCTCGGCGGCTGACCGCGCTTGCACCGTTCTGGCGGCCGCGAACAAAAATGCCAAGCCCACCGACATCGTGCAACCCGGCCACATCTTTCCGTTGATGGCGCGTGACGGCGGGGTGCTGGTGCGCGCGGGACACACTGAAGCGGGTTGTGATCTGGCCCAACTGGCGGGACTAACCCCGGCCTCCGTCATTTGCGAGATCCTCAAAGACGACGGCGAAATGGCACGGATGCCCGACCTGATTCCGTTCGCCAAACAGCACGGACTCAAGATCGGCACCATCGCCGACTTGATCGAATATCGTATCCATAACGAGACCTTGGTGGAACGTGTCGGCCAACGCACCGTGCAGACGGCTTACGGGCAATTCGAGTTATTCGCGTATTCGGACAAGAGCACGCAGCGCACTCATCTGGCATTGGTTAAAGGCGAAATTCTGCCGCAGTTCGAGACCCTGGTACGCGTGCATGAACCGTTGTCTGTGATGGACTTCTTGGAACAGGCCAGCTTCCAGAAAAGCACCAGCGTGCATGATGCGTTGAAGAAGATCAGCGCGGCCTCGGCCGGCGTGTTGGTGTTGATGCATCAGGATGAGACACCGCAGTCCTTGCTGGCGCGCGCGCTGGATACACAGGCCGACCATCACGCAACCAAATGGGACCCCAAGAGTTACGGCATCGGCGCGCAGATTTTGCGCGATGTCGGCGTGGGCAAAATGTGTCTGATCGCCACGCCGCGCAAGATGCCCAGCATGGCGGGATTCGGATTGGAAATCGTCAGTTATTGTTCTTCCAGGGATGACAAATGAAAGAGATCGAAAAAAATCTGAACGGCAAAGGACTGCGCATCGGGATCGTGCAAAGCCGTTTCAACACACCGGTGTGCGAAGGTTTGCTGGCGTCGTGCCGCGCACAGCTGGTGCTCAGCGGTGTGCGGGATGAGGACATCACCCTGGCCACGGTGCCCGGCGCATTGGAGATCCCGCTGGTGTTGCAGACGATGGCGCAGAGCAAGAAATTCGATGCGCTCATCGCACTCGGCGCGGTGATTCGGGGCGACACCTACCATTTCGAAGTGGTCTCCAACGAATCGGCGCGCTGTGTAGGCGAAGTGCAATTGCGCAGCGGCGTCCCCATTGCCAACGCCATTCTGACCACCGACACCGACGAACAGGCGGAGGTGCGCATGAGCGTAAAAGGCGCCGAAGCCGCACTAGTCGCCATCGAGATGGTGAATCTGTTGAAAGAAATCGCATGAGCGAAAACAAAAATGTGACACCCGCCAAAAGCCAGCGACACCGCGCGCGCGAACTGGCCCTGCAGGGTGTGTACGAATGGCGACTTTCCGGGGGCGACGCAACCCAGATCGAAAAGTCCACGCGCGGTGAAAAAAGTCTGGGACGTTATGACGAGGAATTTTACGGGCAACTTTTGCGCGGTGTGATTTCGCAGAACGGGGAATTGGCGACCTTACTCGCGCCGCATCTGGATCGCGCGGTGAACGAATTGAGCCCGGTCGAATTCTCGGTGCTGCTTCTGGGTGCGTTCGAATTAAAAAATCTTCCCGAAGTGCCCTATCGCGTGGTCATCAACGAGGCAGTTGAGTTGGCCAAGACCTTCGGCGGCAGTGACGGGCACAAATTCGTCAACGGCGTGCTGGACAAATTGGCCGCAACAATTCGCACGGTCGAAGTCGCCGCAAAATAATCCATCGGAGCCTCGGTGTCCGAATTCGATCTTATCCAAAAGTATTTCACTCGCCCCACGCCTAGTGCGGAATTGGGCGTGGGTGACGATGCGGCGCTGGTGAGAATTTCAGAAGGCAAAGAACTCGCCATCTCCACCGACATGTTGGTGAGTGGCACGCATTTTTTTGCGGATGCCGACCCGTTCAAGTTAGGTCACAAGACCCTCGCGGTAAATTTGTCCGATCTTGCGGCGATGGGAGCTGTCCCGCGCTGGGCAACGCTTTCACTTTCGCTTCCAGGCATTGACGAACATTGGCTGCGCCGTTTCAGTGAAGGCTTCTTCGCCTTGGCGGATGACAACGGTGTTGAACTCATTGGTGGCGATACCACGCGCGGCCCGCTTAATTTGTGTCTCACCATTATGGGCGAAGTGCCGCGCGGCAAAGCGTTGCGCCGCGATGGCGCGCAGGTGGGCGATGACATTTGGGTGTCGGGCAAGTTGGGGCAGGCGGCTTTGGGCTTGGCGTTTCTGCAAGGCAAGTTCAAATTTTATGGCGAGGTGCGCGACGCCTGTTTGCAGGCTTTGCACCAACCGCAACCGCGTGTGGCTTTAGGCTTGGCCTTGCGCGGCATCGCCAACAGTGCCATCGACATCTCGGATGGATTGCTGGCCGATCTTGGTCATATCTTGGAACGCTCACACGTTGGGGCTGAGGTGGATGTCGAGTCGTTACCCATCGTAGATGACGGGGTGGAGAAAGATGTCGCGTTGCAATATGCGTTGGCAGGCGGTGACGATTACGAGCTGTGTTTTACCGCGCCGGAAAGTCAGCGCGATGTGTTGAACGCGCTCGCCGAGCAACTTAAATTCCCGCTCACGCGTATTGGTTTCATCCGCGCTGAAGCAGGCTGTGTGGTGCGCGATACATTCGGTGAAAAAATGAAAATTGAGAAAGCGGGCTATGACCACTTCGCATGACGAATTAAAAATCCAACCGAACTGGAAATTCTTGTTTAGCCACCCGGCGCACTTGTTGTCGTTCGGTTTCGGTGCGGGTCTGGTGCCCAAGTCACCCGGCACGGCAGGTACGCTGGTGGCGTTTCCCATTTACTGGTTTCTCGCCCCGAGATTAAACGATGCGATGTTCCTGCTGGTGCTGATCTGGGCGTTCGCTTTCGGGGTGTGGGTGTGCGACAAGACGGGTAAAGAATTGGGCGTGGGCGACTACGGCGGCATCGTGTGGGACGAGATCGTCGCATTTTTGCTGGTGCTGTTTTTTACGCCGGAGGGACTGATCTGGCAGTTCCTGGCGTTCACGCTGTTCCGCTTTTTTGATATCGTCAAACCGCAACCCATCCGCCATTTCGACTCGCATTGGCATGGCGGATTGGGCGTGATGTTCGATGACATTCTGGCGGCGGGTTATACGCTGCTGTGTTTGGCGCTGATCAAGAGCGTCCTGATTTGAGACTGTTTTTCAGTCTGTTTTTTTGCATCGCGCTGCCTGCGCAAGCCGACACCTTCGATGCCAACGTCTTGACGGTGATGGATGGAGACACGGTGTTTGTCAAAACGGGCCCATTCAAAGCAAAGCTCAGGCTGGTGAATATCGACGCACCGGAGAAAGATCAATCCTTTGGCCCGCAGTCGCGTGAATCGTTGCAGTCACTCATCGGTGGAAAGGTGATTCAAGTCGAAAGCAAAGCCGTGGATAAATTTGGCCGCACCATCGCGCTGATCCGTGTAGAGGGACTCAACGTCAATGAAGAGCAAGTGCGTCGCGGTATGGCGTGGGCATATTCGCGTTCACGTGAAGGCTTGAACTACGTCAAACTACAGAGTGAAGCGCAACACGCCAAGCGCGGCTTGTGGCATGAAGCGAACCCGCAACCGCCTTCGCAGTGGCGCAAGCTGCATCCCTCCGAGCCGACCGCAACCCAACAAAAGCCCGTTTTCAATGTGAAGCCACCCGCTCAAAAACCTGAGAAATTAGGCTCCCTAGCCTGCGGTAAGAAAAGTTACTGTTCGCAGATGGCGACCTGCGACGAGGCGCACTTCTATCTCACGGTGTGTGGTGTCCAAAGACTGGACCCTAACAAAGACGGTGTTCCGTGCGAGAGTCTGTGTGCCGGAAACAGATAAGGGCCGGTAGTAATCGACCGCTTATCGAAGGAATTCCCGCAACGTCGATTCGTCGAACGGCCAGCCCAGTTCCGCACCACTGTCTTCGCGTTTCAACAGCGGGATCCATGTGCCGTAGCGTTCCAACAAACCATCGTCTTCCGCGATGTCGATGTGCTCGGCTTCCACATCTGCCGCTTGAATAAGCGCTTCCGCTTGTTCACACAGGTGGCAGAAAGTCGTTCCGTAAAGAATCAGTTTCATCGTGTCCGCTGCCAGCGTTGGCTCAAATCTGTTCCGCCAACAGCCGGCAACCCGTAGCCATCAATAATCGGTGTAACCCTTTTCGCCCGGTGTGTAAAAGGTGCTGAAATCCGGCGCGGTTTGCGCGGCTCCGCTGTGCATCTTCGACACCAAATCCGGATTGGAAATAAACGGCCGCCCGAATGCGACCAGATCACCTTTGCCGGAATCGAGATCGGCATTGGCACGCACCGCGTCGTAGCCCCCCGACAGGATGTATCTGCCTTTGAAGTTGGCGCGGATTTTGGCCTTCAAGGTTGGGCTGACTTCCGGTGCGCCCATTGAGCTGTGATCGACGATATGGATGTAGGCCAGGCCGACCGTGTTTAACGCGTCAATCAGGTGTGCATATAACGTATCCATCTCGGCATCCGGGCCCATGCCGTTGAACACACCATACGGTGAAATGCGCATGCCGAGACGGTCTGCACCGATGGCGGCGGCACATGCCTTGGCCACATCCACTGCAAAGCGAATTCGATTCTGCACACTGCCGCCCCATAAATCCGTGCGCTGATTGGAAGCGGTGTTGAGAAACTGGTCGATCAGATAACCGTTGGCACCGTGTAACTCGACCCCGTCAAAACCGGCTTCGATGGCGCGCTTGGAAGCGTTGGCGTATTCCGCGATGGTGGAAGCGATGTCCGTCTCATTCATCGCCAAAGGAACGGGATGGGGTTGCATGGCGTTGCTGTCCGTCCACATCTCACCCGGTGCGGCGATGGCTGAAGGCGCAAAAATCTTGCTGCCGGCCTGCATGTTCGCGGGATGACTCACGCGACCCGTGTGCATCAGCTGTACAAACATTTTCCCGCCCGCCGCATGCACGCCGCCTGTCACACGGCTCCAGCCTTGTACTTGCTCATCGGAGAACATGCCCGGAATACGCGCGTACCCCAAACCGTTGGGCGAAGGCGACGTGCCCTCGGTGATGATGAGTCCGGCGTCGGCGCGCAGTTTGTAATAGGTCGCCATCAGCGCGTTGGGGATGTTGCCGGTGGCGCGGGAACGTGTCATGGGTGACATGACGATACGATTTTTAAGTTGCAATTTGCCGAGAGAAATCGGTGTGTACAGCGTTGTAGTCATTGGGTTACCTCGTAATCGTGAGTGATGAATTTTTGCAGCCGTGATGATTATTTCTTCAACAGGCTGAAAGCGTGGCTCCATTCGTTGCGCAGAAATCCGGGGATACACCACAACATACACAGCGGTTCGATGGCGCGCGCCGATTCGACTTTGCCCATGTCTTCAGTTAACCAGCCGAACTGCGCGAGAATTGCTTGCACTTCGGATTTTGCCTGCTCGTTGTTGCCGCAAATGAACATGGTGGGTTTGCCGCTCGGGAACTGCGGATCGACCATCCACGCATTGCCCACGCAGGAAAACGCTTTTACGAAATTCGCACCAGTGGCAATTTTCTGCAAACGCTCCATCAGCGAGCCGTTTAAATCGGTGAAAAAACTCAACACGCCGTTGGTCGGCGGCAAGTCGGCAATGGGATTGGTGGTGTCGATGATGGTTTTGCCTGTGATCGATTTCTCGGAGAGGCTCTTCACCAGAGATTCGGCCGCGCCGCCCTTGACGGAGAGCACCACAAGATCGCCAAAATTCGCCGCCTGTTCGAACGTACCCACCGATGCGTTGGCACCCGCTTTACTCTTCCATTCGTTCAGTTTTGCCGGATCGCGGCTGCCGCGCATGACTGCATATCCATGTTTCAGAAAACCGTTCGCAAGCACTTCGCCCACGACACCCGATCCCAACACGGCCACTTTATTTGTTTGCATGATGATTCTCCTTTCGGACTTTTTTCCCTCCCCTGTACGGGGGAGGGGTCGAACAATTTATGGGATCCTCTAACAATTCGTCATTCCCGCGAAGGCGGGAATCCAGCTTGTTGATTTGACTGGGCTCCCGCCTGCCCGCAGGGCAGCTTGTCCTGAGTTTATCGAAGGGCGGGAGCGACGAAATATGAATTTTTGGAGGTGTCCTTATTGCTTGATCGCTTCAACCGGAATGGTCAGCGTGACTTCATCACCCACATAAGGCACACCTTTGCTCAGACCGAAGTCGGAACGTTTGATCTTGGTGGTAGCCGTCGCACCACAAGCTTCTTTCTTCACCATCGGATGTGGCATGCACAAGAAAGAATTCACGGTGAGCGTTACAGGTTTTGTCACGCCTTTAACAGTCAGGTCGCCATCCACGGAGACAACCTTGTCACCATCGAACTTCAGCTTATTGGACTTGTAAGTGATGGTCGGGAACATCTCAGTGTCGAACAGATCAGCGGCTTGGATGTGTTCATTGAACAACGCTGAACCCGTGTTGACTGACTTCGCATCAATCTCAACATTGATGGAACCGGTACGTTTGATTCGATCAAGGGTGATGGTGCCGGATGTCTTGTCGAAGCGGCTCAGCTGGATGGAATAACCCAAGTGGCTGTATTCGAAACGCGGCATCGAATGCGTCGGCTCGATGTTGTAGGTCTCCGGCTCCGCGTATGCAAAGGAAGAGAGGGTTGCGGCAAGGGTAAGGGCGATAATTTTCTTCATGGTGTTCTCCTTGGGGTTGTAGATGAATTTACTTCTTGGCGGGTGAGGCGTTTACAACAATGTGAAACTTGATCTGTATCGCGTCGGCGACCGTGGCGACATCGGCCCACAAACCTTCGCCGATTCCGTAATCGAGACGGTTGATAACGAAGCTGCCGTCAAAAATGCCGCGCGTTCCTTCAACCCTAAATGTGACAGGAGTCGTGACATCCAGTGTTTTGCCCTTGATGCTCAATCTTCCGCTGGCAACATAGCGATTTCCGCCGAGCGCCTTGATACCGGTCGAAACAAAACTGGCAACGGGATACACCTTGGCGTTGAACCACAATTTGCCGACCACTTCGTCGTCGCCTTCTTTTGAACCGGTATCAATGCTGTCCACAAAAATCTCGATGTTCGCTTTGGCTTGGGACAGTTTGGCCGGATCAAAAAATAACTGTGCAGCGAATTTGTTGAACTTGCCTTCCGACGCCACCCCCATCTGTTTGAAACCAAAAGTTACCGTGCTTTCGTTCGCCAGTGTCTGGCTGAACTGGAAGGCGGAAACCAGGCCGCAATAGGCGAACAGCAACAGAAAACAAAGCGCGTTGAAGGCGGCGGTTTGACTGTTGAAACTCTTGGCAATTGAATTCATATTTTTCACTTGGGTACCTTCTAAAATTTCGTCATTCTCGCGAAGGCGGGAATCCAGTTTGTTGATTTGACTGGGCTCCCGCCTTCGCGGGAGCGACGCAATTTGAATTTTTAATGCTGCCAATTTGTCGTTTTGAAGGGATGGGCATCATGCGAAATGCCCGTTACGAAAATCGTCCAGTGCCTGATGGATCTCTTGCTGCGTATTCATCACAAAGGGGCCGTATTGCACGATGGGTTCATTGAGCGGTTTGCCCGCAACCAAGATCAGCCGCGCGGCTTCTTGCGTCGTCAGCGTCAGCCCCTGGACTTTCGGCGAGTTGCTCAATAACCCCATGCGCCGTGAATCCACTGTTATGCCCCCCACATTCACAGCACCGCGATAAACATAAATAAATGCGTTGTGTGTGTCCGGAAAAGCCGTCGAAAACGTGGCGTCTGCGGGCAGATGGATGTCCAGGTAGAGCGGTTCTGTGAAATCGCGGGAAACTGCGCCCGCGACTCCGTTACTGCTACCGGCGATCACCCGCACTCTCACGCCCTCCGCCGTCGTGTATTCGGGAATATCGCCGGAAGCAAAATCCCGATACCAAGGCTCGGCCATTTTCTGCTGTGCCGGCAAGTTCAACCAAAGTTGGAAGCCTTCCATCACGCCGTCTTTTTGTTCGGGAATTTCGGAGTGGATCACGCCGCGTCCGGCGGTCATCCACTGCACACCGCCGTCGCCCAGCAAACCTTCATGCCCGGCGCTGTCGCGGTGGCGCATACGACCGGCGAGCATATACGTGATGGTTTCAAAGCCGCGATGCGGGTGGTCGGGAAAGCCCGCAATGTAATCGTCCGGATCATCGCTGCCGAACGCATCCAGCATCAGGAAGGGATCGAGGCGGCGCTGTAACTTACCGGTGAGCACACGCGTCAGCTTCACACCCGCGCCATCCGAGGTGGCGACACCTTCGATAAGTCGTTCGACAGTGCGTGATGCGATGATGGGTACTGCATCGACAGTGTTCATTTTCGGCTCCATATCCCAGTGATTTGGTCGAATATTAACCGGCTCAAATTAATAGATAAAGCCGTATTTTCGAGATAGACTATTCCACAAATGGAACAAATGAAAATCTCCGCCGATGACCTGATTCTGTTCGCCACCATCGTCGAACAGGAAAGTCTGGTGCGCGCCTCCGAACATCTCGGCATGCCCAAAGCCACTGTCTCGCGCCGCCTGTCGAATCTGGAATCCGGGCTGGGTCAACGCCTCTTGCTGCGTACCACCCGCCGCTTGACACTCACCGATTTCGGACAGGAATTCCTCGAACACAGTCGGCGCGTCACGGAAGAAGTCGCCACCGTGCAGGATTTTGTGCGCAGCCAGGATGCTCAACCGCGCGGACGATTGCGCGTCTCGATGCCGGGCGACTATGCCAAACAACATTTCTCGCGCGCCATCGCCACCTTCATCGAAACGTATCCCGAAATACAACTTGATCTTGACCTGAGTTCGCGCCGCGTCGACTTGATCGGCGAACGTTTCGATCTCGCCATTCGCATGGGAGATTTGGAAAACGACAGCACACTGGTCGCGCGCAAAATCGACGATCAACGCTTTGGCTTGTATGCCAGCCCGATTTATCTCGCGTTGCATCCGGCCCCCAAACACCCGGACGATCTTGAACAACATGTTTCGGTGCGTTTGCTCTCGACACGGGGCAATGCCGTACCGTGGAAATTGAGTCGCGGCAAAGAAATTTGGGAAGGTGTACCCCCCGGAAGGCTCACCTTGAATTCACCCGACATGATCCAGCAACTGTTGCTGGACGGCGCGGGCATCGGTGCGTTGCCGGATATGTTCGTGACCGAAGATTTACTGCGAAAAAGATTGGTGCGTGTCCTGCCTAAGTGGTGCCTGCCCACCATACCCGCCTGGGCGGTGATGCCCACCCGCCGCTTCCTGCCCACCAAGACGCGCGTGTTTCTGGATCACATCGAGCGGTTTATGGAGAAGAGTTAGGGAGACGCAGACGCAGATTTAGACGCTTGGTTTTTGTAGGTCGGGTTTCAACCCGACAAATCGTTCAAAATTATCAAAGACTGTCGGGTTAAAACCCGACCTACAAAATCGGTGAGGTAATAAACAGCACGTCCTTAACGCAAGTGTTTCACGGACGAATGTAGCAATTTCACCTTCAGTTCTTTCTTCATCCGCGCATTGCTCATGCGCCGCGATTCGTTCATAAACGACCACATCAGCGGCGACACGGTGCTTTGCACTTCGGCACGGGGCAAACGCGGTGGATGCGGCAGTTGGTAAACATCGGCGACGAGATCGAAATAATCGCCCATTTTCATTTCATCATCATCCACCGCGTGATACACGCGATTCGGTTTGCCGTAACGCAGCGCGGCCACGACGATGCGCGCGAGATCATCGGCATGGATGTGGTTGGTATAGCTGTCCTGTTCCGCTTGAATCGCGGGCGCTCCGGAACGCAGCCGTTCCAGCGGCAGGCGTTCGGCAGCATAAATTCCGGGTACGCGCAGGATGCAGGCGTTGATCTGGTTGCATTGCGCCCATTCACGAATTTGTTTTTCCGCGTTGACTCTTAAGCGGGCTCGTTGCGATGCCGGGTTGGGCGCACGTGTTTCGTTCACCACGTCGCCCGCACAGTCGCCATACACACCGCTGGTACTGATGTAGACAAGTTGCCGGGGGATTTTTCCGATGGACAATGCGGCGAGTAAATGGCGCGTGCGTGTGTCAATCAATGCGAATCCCCCCTGCGCCCTCCTTTTACACCCAAAGGGTGCAAGAACCTCTGTGAGGAAAAGTGGGGAACGGGCATTGTGTTCCGCGTTCGGCGGGGCGAAATGCAGGACGATATCGGCGATGCCGGAGATGCGCCCCATACTTTGACGGTCGTCCATATCCGCGAAAAGTGGGGTTACGCCGAGTGCGCGTAAACGGGCGGCCTTGGAGGAATTCCGCACCAGCGCAAAGAGGCGATAGTGGCCCTGCAACAGGGGGATGCTGCGCAGCGCGATGTCGCCGCAGCCGACAATAAGCAGATTATTCATGGCGCGATTATGCGTTAAAATCGCGCCCCTCATAAATCGAGATTGCCGCCATGAGTTTCCAGACCACCCTCCAGCCGAGCCAGCACAGCTTCCCCATCGACGCCCAAGAAACCATTCTCGAAGCGGCTTTAGAGCACGGTTTTGTATTGCCGTATAGCTGCCGCAACGGGGCATGCGGTGTGTGCAAGGGAAAAGTTTTGGAAGGCAAAGTCGATTACGGCAACCCGCAGGCGCATGCGCTGAGCGATGCGGAAAAAGCGGCGGGTTTGGCGTTGTTTTGCTGCGCCAAACCGTTGTCCGATCTGGTGATCGAAAGCCATGAGGTCAGCCGCGTGCAGGATATTCCGGTGAAGATGTTGCCGTGCCGCGTGGAAAAGATGGAGAAGATTGCGCACGATGTGATGGTTATTTTTCTCAAGTTGCCGGCCAACGAACGGCTGCAATTCCTCGCCGGTCAATACATCGATATCCTGCAAAAAGACGACAAGCCGCGCAGTTTCTCTCTGGCCAATGCGCCGCACGACGACGCATTCCTGGAACTGCATGTGCGCAACATCGCCGGCGGCACGTTCACCCATCATGTGTTCAACACCATGAAAGAGCGCGACATCCTGCGCATCAAAGGCCCGCTCGGCACATTCTTCCTGCGCGAAGATTCGGACAAACCGATTGTATTCGTCGCCAGCGGTACCGGCTTCGCGCCGGTCAAAGCCATCATCGAACACGCAATCAAGATCGGCCACAAACGCGAGATGCATTTTTACTGGGGCGTGCGCAAAGCGGACGACCTCTACATGCTGGACAAAATCAAAGGTTGGGAAGCGGAACACGGCATCAAATTCACCCCCGTGGTCTCCGACGAACAATGGAGCGGCCGCAGCGGCTTTGTGCATCAGGCGGTGCTGGAGGACTTCAACGACCTTTCCAAATACGCGGTCTACGCGTGCGGCGCACCGGTGGTGGTGGAAGCCGCACACCGCGACTTCACGTCACAACGCGGTTTGCCAAATGAAGCGTTCTATTCGGATGCGTTTACGTTTGTGCCGAAGAACTGAGCATCGCTTGGAAAGAGCAGTCTCATGCGGAGACGCGGAGAACGCGGGGAAATTCAAAGAGCGATGACTAAGGCAATAATCACCCAATGGGCGAAGCTAGCAGGTTGATTTGACTCCGCGTGATCAACTGCAGTTTGTAGGATCAATCGTCGGACTGCGTGCTGGCCAGCAAGAGATATTTGCTGGCTTCATCCGGCTGATGCAACTTCTCGGCCAAATGTGCCAGAGCGGTGTAAGCGCCTTTACCGGGGCGGATGCTGATGCTGGCATCCAGATAGTTTTGCGCCTTGCCCCACAATTCCTGATGCAGACAAAGTTTGCCCAGTGCCAGCAATAATCCGGCATCGTCGTAATGCACCTTCAACCAGCGTTCGGCTTGGTCGATTTGCGTTATGACACTGCCTTCGAGATGATCCCCGTACAGTGCCGCCACTTCACCGCTCCAGTTGGCATTGAGGCTCTCCGTCAGCAGATGTCTCGCCAAATCACCTTCTCCCAATTCCATGAAGATGCGCGCGGCTTCGGCAGCAATTTTGCTGCGGTGTTTGAATTCACCCGGCAGACTTTTCCAAACACTGTGCATCTGTTCGGCGTCATGAGCACTACCGCGCAACTTTTCCAGCCAAGCCTGCTGACGCATCTGGGTCGCCAACGTGGCGTGGATAGCGTTGCGCTTTTCCAGTTGGTTCGCCACGTCCAGCACCGCATCCCAATTGCGCGCTTGTTGCTGTGCTTTTAGTTCCAGATTGAGCGCGCCGATATGTTTGCGCATGCCGGTCTCACTTAACGCACGCAGCGAACTGAGTGCGGATTGGGGCTGCTTCTGATCGAGCTGGAATTCGGCTTTGGCCATCAGACGCATGGTTTCCGTGCCCAGCGTCTTGTCCTGCGCTTCCGCCAGATAGACATCGCGCCGCTCGAATTCGCGCAACTCGTTGGCTGAACGCGCTGCGATGATGGTATTCAGTCCGGAGTGTTCGCCATACTCCATGGCTTTAACCGCTTCCTTTTCCGCAACCGCAAAACGGCCTTCAAAAAAGGCGGTTAGCGCCTCCAGCATCGCCGCACGCCCTTTGATTTTTGCGCGCTCGGCACGGAAGGTGCGTACATGGCGCGGCAGTTGGATGGCGGACGCAATGAAACGCGTGACCAGATACAACAGCACGAACAAGAGAACCAGTCCCAGCATGAAAAGCGTCAACGACAATTCCACCCGATACGGTGCATAGACCAGCACCACGTAACCGCTTTGTTGGGCGATCAATGTCAGACCCACTGCGGCAGCAAACAGCAACAGAAACCAGACCAGTGATTTCATCGCGCCACCCGTTCGCGGGAGGCGCGAAAATGACGCACCGCCTCCAAGCTGGCGCGGATATCCGGCACGTCGACGGCGATGTTGGACGCGACGAGTTTTTGCAATGCGCCCAGGGTTTGTACCGTTTCTTGCGCTTCGGAATCGAAATGGCGTTTGACCCAAACTTGGGCTGTTTTCAACTCGCGCTGGAAGCTGACTTCATCGCGCGACAACAGAGCCAGACGCGCGGTGAGCAGGCGCAATTTCAAGTTCTCGCGCAGGAAATAAGTTTGGGTGGGTGACAGCAACGGCATTGTTTCCTGCTGTGTGACTTCGACGCGCACCAGTTGCCGCAATTCCTGCCATAACTCATGCAGAAAAACGCGCCATTTACTCTCGGCTTCGGCTTTAGGTTCTGGCGCAACCTCAGCGTGAAGAACACGCGCTTCCTGCACCAGCGGCAATGTTTCGACGCTGATGACAAGTTTATCCAGCTGCAAATTGATGGCCGCCACGTCCACATTCGGCAACGCGCGCAGGCGTTCGATATCGCGGTTGATTTGCTTGCGCAATCCGGCGAACACCGGTCTGTCCAGCCGCTGCAAACGACCATCGGCGTGTTGCATGGCGATCAGTGCCGCTTTCACATTGGCCGAAAGTTGCAGTTGTTGTCCGGCAATCAGCAACATCTGCTCCACATCGGCCAACACCGTCAAATCGCGGCTGCTCGACATCTCCTGATACAAGGCATCCAGCGCGATGCGCTGGTTTTGTGTCTCGGCAAATTTGCTTTCCAGCAGACTCAGTTTGCCTCCCAGTTCACGCACCAACTCCTGATTCTGCGCTACCAACGTCTGATGCGCTTTGCTGGTTCCTTCCACCTCGGCCAGTCGGTGCGCCACTTCCTGCTGCACTTGAGTGATCTGATGCTGGCCATCCAGCCATTGCCATACAAAGATCACCACCAGCATCACCAGCGTGAGTTGGGTCAGTGTCAAACGCGAGACAAGCTCAACCAGCGCATTCTTTTTTGGCGAAGCGACAGCGGGCGGAATATCAGCTTCAAGTCCGGTTTTGCTTTGATGGGTATCAGGTTGGGTGGGTGTTGGTTCGCTCATGGCATTAATTCCGTTTGTTGAGTGCCCATGCTATCAAAGCCTGCAGCATTCCGTCATCCCCACTTGTCGTTTGAAAAACTTCGCGCCAGCCCTGTTGCCGCGCCAGGGCTGCAATTCGGACATGCGGCACAAATAGGGGAATCGCGGCAAGCCTTGTCCTGTCGGCTTCATTCAGCATCTGCCAGAGATAACCCAAAGCCTCGCTGCTGGTGACGGTCAACGCGTCCGCTTTGCCGTCCAGCAACTTTTCGCTGTCAATATCCGGCTTGCTGCGCTGATAACACGTGACGTATTCGACTTGCGCACCGCGCGCCTTGAGCGTATCACCCAGCACTTCGCGTCCACCGTCCCCACGCAAGATCGCCACGCGCCATCCGCTGACATTTTGCAACTCGGGCAAGTCCAACAACGCTTCACTATCAAAACGCTCGCTTGGGGCGATGACCTTTTCGACACCCAGATCGCGCAAGGCCTGCGCACTGCTTTGGCCGACGGCAGCGATACGCATATTGGGCGGCAAAGCATTCAATGCTGCCATGCCGTATTTCACCGCATTCGGGCTGATGAACACCAGCAGGTCGTAAAACTGGAGATTCTGCGCCAGTGTCGTCAATGCCTGGGTATCACTGGCTGGAGCGATCTCCAGCAGGGGGAACAACAGCGGTCTTCCGCCCAGCCGGGTGATGCTTTGCGCCAGTCCGTTTGCCTGTTCACGCGGTCGCGTGATGAGAATAGTCAATCCGGCAAGCGGCAGGTTTCCTTTTGCTTTGCGTAGCGAATCGTTTGCCCCCTCGCCCACAGGGAGAGGGTTGGGGTGAGGGAAAGAGGCTTGCCCGTTAATCATTCAGGGCGGCAAGGATTTCGCCCGCCCCCTGCTGTAACAAGTCTTGCGCAACCGCATTCCCCAGCGCCTCGGGCTGCGCCAAGTCTCCGCTGTGTTCGGCGCGTAGCAAGCGTGTGCCATCCGGTGTGGCGACGAAGCCGCGCATGCGCAACGTGCCGTTCAACACTTCGGCGAAACCACCCAATGGCACTTGGCAACTACCCGCCAGCGCGCGACTCATGCTGCGTTCGGCCAACACGCAAGCGGCGGTGTCGGCGTGATGCAGCGGCGCCAGCACGGCCAGAAGATCGGGTCGGTCGGCACGTGTCTCGATGCCCAGCGCGCCCTGTCCCACGGCGGGCAAGCTGTCTTCACTGGAAATCACAGTACGAATACGCTCGCCCAATCCCAGACGTTTTAATCCGGCAGCGGCGAGAATAATGGCGGCGTATTGCCCTTCATCCAGCTTGCGCAGACGCGTCTGCACGTTGCCACGCAGCGGTTGAATGACGAGATGCGGGAAGCGCGCGCGCAGTTGGCTTTCGCGGCGCAGGCTGGAGGTGCCCACCACGCTGCCCGGCGGCAAAACGGCAAGATTATCAAATTTGTTGGAGACGAAAGCATCGCGCGGATCTTCGCGCTCGCCGATACACGCCAGCACAAAACCGTCCGGCAGATTCATCGGCACATCCTTGAGCGAATGCACGGCAATGTCGGCGCTGCCGTTTTCCAAAGCGGTTTCCAACTCTTTGACGAACAGGCCTTTGCCGCCGATTTTGGACAAAGTCACATCCAGAATCTGGTCTCCCTGCGTGGTCATGCCGAGGATGCTAACGGAGGTTTGTGGGTATAATGCGCGCAGCCTGTCCCTGATATGTTGTGCTTGCCACATGGCTAACGCGCTTTCGCGCGAGGCGATCACCAAACGGGGCGGCGGAGTAAAAGTAACCTGACTCATCGATTTTCCTGGGTATTTTAATCAAACAAAATTGCGGCGCATTCTAGCAGGTGCGCCTTACTTTTGCGCCGAACACGAGCTAAGACATGAATCTGATTTCCGCCCCCGCCGACATCTCCAGCAAAGACGCGCCCCTGCGCGAAGACATCCGCTTACTCGGCCGCATTCTCGGCGACACCCTGCGCGAACAGGAAGGCGAGGCGACCTTTGCACTGATCGAGAATATCCGCCGCGCCTCGGTGCGATTCCGCAAGACGCAGGACGACCGCGACCGCGCGCAACTGGAGCAGATGCTGGACGCCTTGAGTCCGGAAGAAACACTGCTGGTGGTGCGTGCCTTCAGTTATTTTTCGCAACTTTCCAACATCGCCGAAGACCTGCACCACAACCGCCGCCGCCGCGCGCATCTGAAGGCCGGATCACCGCCGCAGGAAGGCAGCATGCAACTGGTGCTGGATCACGTGCAGGAAAAGAAGCTGGGAATCGCCGACGTTCAGGCCTTTTTCGACAAGGCGGTGATCTCGCCCGTGCTGACCGCGCACCCGACCGAAGTGCAGCGCAAAAGTATTCTCAATTGCCAGCTCATCATCTCCAGTCTGCTTTCCGAACGCGACCGTATCGAGATGACCCCGGAAGAACTGGCCGACAACGAAGAAACGCTGCACCGTTTTGTGCTCATTTTGTGGAGCACGCGCATGTTGCGCACTTCAAAATTGTCGGTGCAGGACGAGGTGAAAAACGGCCTGACCTTTTACGATTACACCTTCCTGCGCGAGATACCCAAACTGTACGCCGGGCTGGAAAAACAGATCGAAGCGCGCTTCGGGCAGCGTATCGAATTGCCGCCCTTCCTGCGCGTGGGCAGCTGGATAGGCGGCGACCGCGATGGCAACCCGTTCGTCACCCACGAAGTGATGCTGAATGCGGCGCAACGCCACTCTTCCACCGCACTGGATTATTACCTGGCCGAAACCGAACTGCTCAATTCGCGCCTGAGTCTTTCCAGCCGTCTGGTGAACATCAGCCCGGAGTTGGAAGCCTTCGCCGCGCAATCTCCGGACAAGGATGTCAACCGTGAAGACGAGCCCTACCGGCGTGCGCTGATCGCGGTTTATGCGCGATTGGTCGCCACCTCCGAGCACCTCGGCCATCGCGTGCATCACTTGCATCCGGTCAGCAAAGAGGTGAAGCACTACGCCAATGCGGCCGAGTTTCTCGCCGAACTCGACATCATCATCGACTCGCTCGAACACCACGGCGCGTTGTATTTGTCGCGCGGTCGTATGGCGTATCTGCGGCGTGCGGTGGAAGTATTCGGCTTCCACTTGGCGCCCCTGGACATGCGCCAGCACAGCGGAGTGCATGAGCAAGTAGTGAGTGAATTGCTGGTGAACGCCGGTATTGCCGACTACGCCAAACTGAATGAAGGTGCACGGCGCGAAGCTTTGCTCGCCGCTTTGCTAACGTCCAATCCACTCTCGCCCGATGTGGAAAAATTCTCCGAGATCGTGCAGGGTGAACTGCGCCTGATGTTTGCCGCCGCCAACATCCACCAGCGTTTCGGTGTCGCCGCCTTGCCCAACTACATCATCTCCAAAACCGATGCGGTGAGTGACATGTTGGAAGTGGCGCTGATGGTGCAACAGAGCGGATTGCTGCAAGGCAAAAATCTGCACCTCAACATCATTCCGCTGTTTGAGACCATCGAAGACTTGCGCGGCTGCGGCGTCATCATGGACGAGTTGTTCTCCATTCCGTTCTATCGCGAGTTGCTGAAAAGCCGTGACAACACGCAGGAAGTGATGCTGGGATATTCCGACAGCAACAAGGACGGCGGCTACCTCACAGCCAACTGGGAGCTGTACAAAGCCGAAGTGGAACTCGTGCAGGTGTTCGAGAAACACGGGATCGAGTTGCGCCTGTTCCACGGTCGCGGCGGCACGGTGGGTCGCGGCGGCGGCCCCAGTTTCCAAGCCATCCTGGCACAACCGCCGGGCAGCGTAAACGCGCAGATTCGCATCACCGAACAGGGCGAAGTGATCTCCAGCAAATATTCCGACCCCGAAATCGGTCGGCGCAATCTGGAAATTCTGGTGGCCGCCACGATGGAAGCAACGCTGGTGCATCACCACGGTGACGACTCCACCATGCCGGAATTCCACCGCATCATGGAAGCGATGAGCCTGGATGCGTTCGCGGCCTACCGCAAACTGGTGTACGAGACGCCGGGTTTTACCGATTATTTCTTCGCCGCCACACCGATCCGCGAGATTGCCGAACTCAACATCGGCAGCCGTCCTTCGGCACGCCGCGCCACCAACAAAATCGAAGACCTGCGCGCCATTCCGTGGGTGTTCAGCTGGGGCTTGAGCCGCGCACTGTTGCCGGGTTGGTTCGGCTTCGGCAGTGCCGTCAAACAGCTCATCGAACGTGAAGGCGATGCCGGATTGAAACAGCTGCAAAGCATGTATCAGAATTGGGCGTTCTTCCGTGGCATGTTGTCCAACATGGACATGGTGTTGTCCAAGACCGACATGGGTATCGCCTCGCGTTACGCGGAACTGGTGCCGGACGAATCTTTGCGCGCCAGAATTTTCGGTGCCATCGAAATGGAATGGCAAACCACGGTGGACATGTTGTTCGCTATCACCGGAGTTTCGCACCTGCTGGAAGACAACCCCGCATTGGCGCGCAGCCTCACCACCCGCACACCGTACATCGACCCGCTCAACCACCTGCAAGTGGGACTGTTGCAGCGCCACCGCGCGGGTGACACCGACGAGAAAGTCAAACGCGCCATCCACCTCACCATCAACGGTATCGCGGCGGGGTTGAGGAATAGCGGTTGATATTTAGGAAGTTCCGACGTGTTCGACATCCCCGCCCTTCGATAAAATCGGTGTGGTAATAAATCCGCACTTTGAGCTGAAAAAAACAAGCCCGCATTTGCGGGCTTGTTTTACTTCGCGGCAATATTATTACGGCCTGCTAAACGCGGCCACGCCATTCACCACTGTCGCCCCGTTCAAGAAACCATAAACGACCGCTGCACCGTTACCCGTTGCTCCGGTAAACACGCCCCCCACAAAACCCTGGGCTGCCGCACCGTTCGCCGTGGCGGTATAAGTTCCGCCATTGTCGTTACTGAACTGTCCCTGCTGGATCGGCATATTGGTTCCGGTCGCCACATAGTTGGTCGCGTTGACAGTGGCATTCACGCCCATGTTCACCGTTTGTGCGGTGAAGTTGGCTTGCAGTGAAGCACTGTTCAACGTCCCCACATTACCAAGGCTGTCGGTCGGCTGGGTGCCACCGGCCCACGTGTAATTGAAAGTACCGGTCACGGGCAACATCACTTGTCCGGCAGTGGTCGGTCCGGCGATCCAATGCGTATTGGTGTTCGCTATCGTGGTCACTGCTAGCGGCGTCACCTTGTCAGTCACGGTCAGGTTGCCCCCGGTCCAGCGACCCCACGTAATACCCGACACAGCATCCGCACCGGTATCGTTCTTGGTCACGTTAGCATCAATGGCGATTGTTTCGGCAGTCGTATACACGTTCTGATTGCCCCCGCTGCCGTTGTTGCCCAAATCAAAAGCCGTCACGTCGCCTACCCCGTCAACAACGACCCGGGATGAATTGTTATTCGCAGCGTTTGCCTGCAAACCTTTGACCGGATCGGTAAACGTGAATAATGCCCAGCGCGATGAAACCGTCGCCGGGTTGATGGCCGCACTGGTTTGATTCAACGCTGCAACACCGTTGACAGAGATTTGCGTAGTTTGATTGATTGAAGTTCCATTCGCGGCACCCAAAGCGCCCGTGACGCTGAGCGCTCCACTGGCCAATCCCCAAGCACCGGTCACTTCATTCGCGTTTGGCCCGTAAAAATGTCCGCTTGAATAACCTGTTGTAGTAGCGCCAGTCGCCAACGCGATAAGACTTGGGGAAAGCGTTGGTATTGCACCGGCAACCAAAGAAGTGCCCGTAAAACCACTGCTCGCTGATGAGATCGTTCCAGACAGCGTCAAATCGTTAAATGATCCCAGCGCAGCATTCGTATTTGCATCAGTCACTGTGAGTCCGGTCAAACTACCCGCCAAGGTGCCGTTTGTAAAATTTGCCGTCAGGCTCGATGAACCCTGCAGAAAATAGTTTGACGTAGCATCCATTGCCATCGCCCATGCAGTACCGGTGTAAGTTGCGGTTATCGCTGTTGGCATGGCTGCCGTGGGTGTTAATAAATATCCTCCGGCAAAGACATCCATGGTAAATGTGCCCGTCGTCGTAGCCGGGAAAGGCGTTGTCATCGTTGGGTATTTACGCCACCAGCCATAGTCGGAATATTGTAGTCCGCCCGCACCCACACCACTGCTTGTTACCTTTGCGCCCAAGAGATTTAGCTGGACTATTTCTCCTAAAGTGGAATTAGCACCCGCCACGCTTACTATTCCATCGAAAGAACCCCCGTTAACCTGCGGGACAAAAGATGAAGCAGTCATTCCAACTCCGCCTGTAGTTGACAGGCTGGTGGGTGCGCCGAAGGAAGTGCCTAGTGTAGTCGTGGTGGCTGCCAACTGAACCATCGCACCGGTGAATGCAAATGTGCTGCTTCCGCCAGTTGCGATCGGCCCCGTCACGGTGATGGGTGCTTGTAAAACCATACCGTCTGTTGCACTCAGCGTGGTCGGCACCACTACCGCAGCCTGAGTAGCCGACAACTCATATTGGAACAAGGCACCATTTAATGCTGCGCCGGTAAGCTGGCCAGAGACATACGAGCCTCGTCCATTGGTACTCGTATTGGTTACAGCAACCCTGTCCAGCATCACCGAAAGTGCGCTGGGGCCGGTGACCCATGACGATGCAGCGAAGGCCGAAGACCCCGCTCCGTTGCTGCTACCAATCGGCGCATCAGCACTACTCACCACCCAGTTATGGCCGCCTGCTGTCACGGCGAAATTAAGGCTCACGGCTTGCTTGTTGAAATCAACCGCCAAACTAGCCGAAGAAAGCGTGCCCGTTACCGCCGCCGATGCCAGACCATTAGTCAGCGTTTGCGCGGTGGGTGCGGTACCGCCATCCAAAGCATAAGTCGCGATACCAATCAACGATTCCACCAGGAAAGTCGGTGCCGCCGGTCCGGTGATCCAATGGAATTGCCCACCGCTAACCGGTTTGGTCCAGGTATTGGCGCTGGTACCCACATCCCATGTCCCCAGACGGATACCGGTATTGGCAAAGTCGGCTGCCATCCGGCCGGTGCATGAGGTGCAATTGATGGTCGTGGAGCTGTTCCACTGTCCACCCGTGGGCGTGCTGGATGTACCGTAGCCGGTCAACACGTTGTTGGCATTCATCGTCACGTTAGTCACGGTTTGCGTGTTCACACCGGTATTTCCCCCTGCTGTGGCAACGACGTAGTTGGTTGAAGCAACGGGTGGCGTTGCGTTGGTCACGGTTGGGTTGGTCACAACACCGGTGCGTGTCAGTGCTGCGACACCGTCCAAGCCTGAAGCATTACCGTTCATTGAATTGTCTGATAACCCGAAGGAAACAACCGCGCCAGCATAGTTCTGGCCGGTGAACGCACCATTCAAGTACCAGCTGCACGTCGTGCAGGGTCCCGTCGTGCCTTTGGTAATGTTCGATGTTTGGCCAACATTAAAATTATTACTGCCCGCGTAAAAAGTTGGACTGGACGTTGAGAGTGATACCCCTGTAGAACTCGCATTCCAAATCGTTGCACCCATCGTTGCTTTTAATGCCGTGTCTAGCGTGTTGGTCGCAAAATTGGCCGTGAGCGTCAGCGAATTCAACACACCTTTGTTGCCATCCCAGTCCATCGGTGCCGATTGCACGCCGTCCAATACATAGCCGAATGTCCCGGTCACTGTGCCGTTTGTGGCCAACGAAAGCGTGGTGCTTGAGTCGAGATAACCTGCCAGTCCATATGCCCACTGGCCCGTGCGGTTGTTGCCAAAAATTCCGTCAAAGCTCCCTGTGTTGGCTTGCGTAATCGACAAGACGCTGTCGTAACGGCCGAACTGAATCCCGGTACTGGCAACTGAAGTGGCCGTGCCGTTACCGTTAACTGCCACGCTGGCGCCGCCCAGTGTCACGCTGCTTTTTGAATTGCTGCCGCCCCAATCGAAAGCGAAGCTGGGGCTGGGCACCGCAGTGCTGACATTGCCGGGCAACGTGGTAAACGTGTTATCCCCTATCCATCTACTGCCGTAAACATCCGTCATGGTGATCGCCACGGCTAAAGTTCCAGGTGGCGAAATGCTTGCAGTGGAGCCAAGTATGCCGCCCGTGTTCATGCCTGCAAGCGTTGTCAGCTGAGCTGGGGTTACAGCGTCGGTCACAAAGAGATTTACGCCGTTTTTGACGTAGGCGCTGTTGGTTAAGCCAGCCACCGTGTCGATGATCGTGGTGGCATTCAGCGTGATGCCTGGATTATTGGTCGCGAGTGTTGCCAGTTGCGCAAGGTTTGCCGCATCCATCACCGTGACATTTATTCCCACCGCAACATAACCCCCGGTGTTGGCCGTGAGGTTGGCCAAGGTGTCGCTCACTGCGCTGTAGGTCAGTGCCGCTCCGCCATTCGCGGTTTTAATTGCGGCCAGCTGGGTGATGTTGCCAGCATCGATGACGTTGACGGCTTTGCCGCTGGCCACAAATCCACCTGTGTTCTGGGCGAGGTTCGCTGCGGTGTCGCTCAATGCGTAGATATTGGGTAATACCGCGCCCGTTGCTTTAATCGCGGTTAGTTGGCTGATGCTGCTGGCATCTGTCAACGTCACGTTCTTACCCGTTACAACATAACTCCCAATGCCCGCCATGATATTGCTCGTCGTGTCAATGATTGTTTGGTAGCTCACGACCCCTGCGGCGTTGTCGATTAATGTCAAATCGGCAATGCTCACGGCATTTGTAACCTTAACGTTTGTCGTTGGTAAGACGTAACCAATATTATTAATGAGGATGTTGGAATTATCTGAGACTGCCGTTGCCGTCACTGAACCAGTTAGATTGGTTGCGGATATTGTTAGCAACTCTGAGATAGCCGCGAAATCCATGACCTTTAGATTGACGCCGGCAGGATAAACAATTTTACTGACACTGAGGGCTGCAACGGTGTCGCCCACCAAGGTGTAATTCAGTTTTCCAACACCGTTATTGCTATCCAATATTGACAATTCGGACAGCGTGGCGGTATCGGTTACCGTTAAGTCCACCCCCGGTTTGACGTAAGTGCTTTTACTCAATCCTGCAACAGTGTCGCTGATTGCAGTGGCGATCAAATTGCCGCCCGTATTCTTGGACGCTATCACTGAAAGTTGAGCAAGAGTTGCCGCATTGGTAACGGTAACGTTGATACCGGTCGTGACATAGGCGCTTGCTGCCAGTGTTGCCTCTGTGTCGCTCAGAGCTTTATAGGTCAATGCACCGCCGCCGTTGGCTGCGTCGATGGCAGTGAGCTGCGCAATAGTCAACACATCGGTGACGGTAACGTTTTTGCCTGCGGCGACATAACCGCCCGTATTGCTTGCGAGGTTGGCGGCGGTATCATTCAGTGTCGTGGGGGTAATGTTGCCTGTGCCGTTGTTTGTATCCATGGCGAGCAATTGGGCGATGCTTGCGGGATCGGTTACGACAACATTATTGCCTGCGATTGAATATCCGAGTGTGTTGTTGATGAGGTTGGCAATGGTGTCGCTGACGGTGACAGTTTTGCCCGTGACCACATAGTTTCCGACGTTGGCCTTCAGGTTGGCCAAGCTGTCGATGACCGAGCTGTAGGTCATGACTCCAGTACCAATCCGGCTTTGAAGTGTAGCCAATTCCGACAAGGTGGCGGCATCGGTCACTTGAACGTCGGTATTTATTGTTACGTTGGTGTTGTTCAGCAGATTGGCGATGGTGTTTTTGATAACCGGGTTGATGACTTTGTCCACTGCTGTTGCAAGTGAAACGGGTGTCGTGGGACTGGTGGGATTTGGGTTGGCCGCGATGACCTCAACCACTGCGCTCACTGTGGCCACTTGATTTGTAGCGGTCGTAACGGTTTGGTTGGTGGCGTCCAGCGTGTTGCCGGAGGTGTCTGTCATAGCTACCGTAACGACCGGCTTTTCTGTCACAGCTGCTGGCGTTACCGCCGTGGCGACCGCCTCAACAACAGGAGCTGGGATCGCCACCGGTGCAACAGCTGCGACCGCCAAGATGCTGGAAGGCGCATCCATTTTGGTATCCGTGCGCAGGGGCGCGGCTTCGGCAACGCTCACGGGACTTTCCGGGGTGGCGGTAGCAGGGGTTGTTGATGCAGTTGTGCCGCCCGCTGTCGCGCCGCCTGTTGCCGGTGTGACGGTGGCATCCGCTTCAGCTGTTGTTGTGGCAGTTGCGGATTTGGCGGATTGCTTTGTGTCTTGCGCTGGTTCTTGTTTGGTTTCTTGTTTGGTTTCTTGTTTTGCTTCTTGGGTGGATTCTTTTTTGTTTTCTTCTTTGGCAGCTTGTTTGGTTTCCTGGGCGGTTTGTTTTTCAGCAGTTTTCTTTTCGTCCGCTTCTTTCTTTTCCTGTTTGGTTTCTTTTATAGTTTTGGTGGGCGCGGTGGACACGGTGAACAGGTTGGTGTTGATCGGTTGCAGTTTGGGCAGTTCGTTCATGCCGCTGGAAAAGCCCATCTGGTTGGGCAATACATTGAGCGTGCCTTTGTTGGTGGTGAGCGTGGTTTCGCCGACGTTGACTTTGCTGTAGGCACCTGCTGCCGCATTTAGCGCGCCCTGCGGCACGACGTAGGTTTCGTGGTCGGTGCCGCGAATGCCAATGGTGGCGGTAGGTGTGGCGATCTTGTAGTGGTGTTTATTGACTCTGCCGACCAGCCCGGTGACGGCGCGGAAGCCGCCTTTGACCAAGGTGAAATAGCCGCGCTCGGTGCCGTCCTGTTTGCCGTTGAATACGAACTTGTCGAATTTCATTTTGGTGTCGGGGCGAACCGCTACCAAGCCGCCATCCATCATTTTGATCTGCACCAGCGAGGTGGGCGCGGTGGAGACCGCATCGCCTTCATTCACCGCCTCACCTTTTGCCAGCGGGCGTGTTACGCCGGTGGGCGTGGTGACTTTGACATTGCCGTAGGTAAATTGCACTTTGCCCGCGATGGCGGCGTTGGCTGCGGGGGTGTGAAGGATGAGTGTGGCGAGGAAGGCGGCGATTAAGGATTGGAGTTTCGGTTTGAAACTAAATACTCCCTTGGCTCCGTCATTCCCGCGCAGGCGGGAATCCAGTAGTTGAACTCGATGAAGACAATAGGTCTGCATCGCAGGTTGGTGTTTTGTCTGGATTCCCGCCTGCGCGGGAATGACGGAATTGATCGGGTCAACCGACAGCGGGATATATGCGCCTCTGATACGGCTTTGTGAAAGAAATGTGTTTGTGGTTTTCATGGTCAACCTCTCCAAGTTTGTTACTTGTTTATTCTTCACTTATCTGAAATCACGGCGCAGGGTGATCGAGCGGTCACTGCGGGTAAAACTGTAAATCGGGATGTTGGAAATATTGTTGGTGTAGCTCATCTGCGGACGCAGCGTCCAGTCTTTATCCAAATGCCAGTTCAAACCGAAGCTCCAATCCCAAGTGGTGTCTTTGCGCGCACGGGGTGAGGTGGGCGTGGAAAACGCGGCATTGTCTTTGTCGTATTTGCCGGTCTGGCAGCCCATATTTGCAAAGATGTCAAAATTTTCGATCAATGAGGATTGCCCACCGAGACGCAATCCAAACCCTAGCTTGTTGCCGTCGGCACGACCCGCCACAGCCTTGTCGTTAACCACATTGAAGCTGCCGAAGGTGGCAGTTTTTCCATTCTCCAAAATGTGCAAAAAGCTGGTACCCAAGACTGTCTGATTGGAATCGTTAATCTTCATGGTTGAATCGACGAAACGGTTGCCGCCGTAGTTCGCAAAGAAATTAAGTTGGTCGGCAGGACTGAAGCTATGCCGCCAGTCAGCCGTCATGCCATTCGAATTACGATTGGTTTCGTGGGCGACACTGAATTGACTGAACGTTGCACCAACACGGAATACATCTTCCCCGGTGCCGTAGGTGAACCCTGCGCGCATATCCAGACTGCCGAAATCCAATGTCTTCAAATGCTGGTTGCCACGTTTGCGCACATCGCCTCCGAGGTACAAACTCCACTCGCCTTGCAGCTTGTGATTGATATCAATGCCCGTTGCCCCCGTGTAGTAAGTGTCGGGTGTTTGCACATTACTGGGACTCAGGGTGAACGAGATATTGCCAAACGCGGGAATCTTCACTTCCGATTGGCTGGTGGAATTGTTGGCGTTGCTGTCGCTGCCGTAGGAACCTTCGACATACATTGATATCTGCAAGCGTTGCGCTTCTTCCGCCCGGGTCATGGCATCGAGATATTTCATGATGGTGAGGCGCGCGGCCTCGGGTGGATCTTGCTTTAACACTGCTTCGAATTCGGTCTTGGCGCGCGGTGCGTCACCTAATTGGTAATAGGCACGCGCCATGTCCAAACGTGCGCCGGCGAAATTGGGATCAACGGCCAAAACACGTTCGAAAGCGAGTGTAGCTTTGTCCGGCTTGCCGCTGTCCAATGCCGAAATACCCAATAAATAATCAAAGCGTTTATCACCGGCATATTCAAACTCATAGGGCTGTAACAGAACATAAGCTTGCGAGGATTTACTCGACGCCATCAGCTCATCGGCTTCGTTGGTGATCTTTTCCAGGGCGGCTAATTTCGCTGCCTGCTTTTGTCTTGTCTCGGATTCGGCGAGAATTTTTGCTTGCCGTTCTTCACCGCCTATAACATCCGCTTTGGCGTTCTCGGCTTTTTCACGCTTGGCCTGTTCAGCTTCCCACTGCTTCAGCTCTTGAGATTTCACATTGGCTGAAATAACGAATGGTTTAGGTACGGCAGGGATCGGTTCGACAGCGAAAGACGTGCTTGTCATCTGTAAACCACACAGCAATGCTGTCGAAATGCAACTCGATTTGAAGTGATTCATTGTTAGTCCTTTAGGCCTGATGTTGTATTTCGCTTTCTGTTAATCAGTACTGTGAGAGGTTGATTCCTATGCGGCCAGACCATAACCCAATTTTTCTGAAGGGGTCAACCAGAATAACGGCCTATATATTCTTAGTTCTTGACAAACCCTGAAGATTGTTTTCTTGAACCGGGAAATGTGAGGTTAAGCCATCCACCCAAACGAAAAAGTGAGTTACCAAAATTGGCGGCAAAGTTCATCCCAGCCTTCTCACGCCCGACCACAAACGCCGGCTGATCGGCAGTTTTTCATCCAGGCCTTTCAGTTTCATCAGCCACTCACTTTCACCTTCGTCACCGCCTTTTTCAAATCCGGCAATGGCGGCTTTCGCCACCAGACAACTGCGGTGAATGCGCACGAAGCGGGCGGCGAATTCCTTTTCCAAAAGCGTGAGCGATTCTTCGATCAGGTATTCTCTTTCGACGGTGCGCACGGTGACATATTTCATTTCCGCGCGCAGATAGAGCACCTCTGTTATGGGGACGAGGAGGATTCTTCCGCGTTCGTGTACCGAGAGATGTGTGCGCGGTTCAAGCATGAGTTCCAGCAACACTTCGGTGCGGATGGGCACGGCGTCGCGCGCGCGCGACAAGGCATCGAACAGTCTGCCCAAGCGAATGGGCTTGAGCAGATAATCAATGGCGCGTTGTTCGAACGCCTTGATGGCATAGCTATCGTAAGCGGTAGTGAAGATGATGACGGGCGGATGTTCGAGTTTGTTCAAATGGCGCGCCAGCTCGATGCCGTCCATCTGCGGCATGCGGATATCCACCAGCACCACTTCAGCCGGTTCAACGGCGAGTTTGTCCAATGCCTCTTGCCCGTTACCCGCCTCGCCCACGAGGCACAAGGGAAACTGCGAGGCACAATCGGTGATCAATTCTCTGAGCCGGTTGCGCGCGGGCGGTTCGTCATCCACGATGAATATTTTAAGCGGCAGGGTAATCGTGTCATTCATCGCTTTGCTCCCTTTGATACGGGATACGGATGTTCACGCAATATGTTTCGTTGCTGCGTTCGACACGGTATTCCGCTTCCACATCAAACAAAAGTGACAGCCGCTCGCGGATATTACTGAGGGCCATCTTGTTGCCCTGTGTGCCCGTTGCATCACCCACGGGTAACGGGTTGCTGATAATAATGTGCAAATCTTTTCCCTCCCGAAAGATGCGCACCTCGATTTTGCCACCCGCAGTTCTCGGCTCAATCCCGTGATAGACAGCATTTTCCAAAAGCGGTTGTAGAACCAGCGGCGGGATGAGTGCGTCCCCAGGTAGCTCTCCTATATTCCAATTCACTTGCAGCCGGTCGCCGATGCGCATCTGTTCCAAGGCCAGATATTGTCGGGCTAATTGGATTTCCCGGGTCAGCCCCACCAATTCGTGCGGTTCGTTCATTGCCATGCGGAACAGGTCGGCCATATCTTCAAGCGCAGTCTCGGCACGTTTGGGATCGGCGCGCACAATCCCAAGTACGGCATTGAGGGTATTGAACAAAAAATGCGGGCGAATGCGCGCCTGCAAAGCTTGCAGCCTGGCGCCTTGCCTCGCCGGTGTCAGGGCCTGTGCCCGCAGGCGGAAGTAGACGAGCAGTAGCAAGACCAAGGCACACGCCAACACAACATGGCGCGTGTAGCGAAAAATCCCCTCGTCGCCCTCCGCCGAAAATAACGTGCCTCCGGAAATATCAATCAGCAACGTGACGGCAACCACCATACCCGCCACCGCCGCCGCGCTCGGCCAAAACGCCATCCGCGCCAGCACGCCGTCGAAAGCGTACAGCAGCAACAAGCTTGTCAGCAGGACCGGCTCCAACAACGCGGCGCCTTGCAATACGCTGTCATTCAGATGTGCGAGCGAGGTGGCTTGTGAGGCGATTGAGAAAAGTGCAATGCCATTCACCAAAAGTACAATGCGCAATACCGTGCCCATGTTGCGGAAGCTGGGTAAAAGCTGGCTGGGAATGTTTTGATTTATACTGCGCGCCATTTTCTGTGTAATTTAATTACGGTCCGCAACCCGAAACAAGACGGTGTGGCCGCTCATTCTGGACAAGACATGGCTACGATGCAAGACAATCAGACCTGGTCAGGACGCTTCAATGAACCCGTGGCGGAGTTGGTCAAACGCTTTACCGCTTCGGTGGATTTCGACAAACGCCTGGCGTTGTTTGATATACAGGGTTCTCTGGCGCATGCGCAGATGCTGACGGGTTGCGGCATCATCAATACTCAAGACCTGCAAGACATTCAACGCGGCCTGGGCCAGATTGAGAACGAAATCATCAGCGGCGACTTTGTCTGGCAACTCGATCTGGAAGATGTGCATCTGAACATTGAAAAACGCCTGACCACGCTGGTGGGTGATGCGGGTAAGCGCCTGCACACCGGCCGTTCGCGCAACGACCAAGTGGCGACCGACATCCGCCTCTACCTGCGCAGCGCTATCGACGACATCGTTTTGTTGCTCAAAGCATTGCAAACTTCCCTGCTCGATCTGGCGCAACACCACACCCACACCGTCATGCCCGGCTTCACCCACTTGCAAGTGGCACAACCGGTGAGTTTTGCCCATCACCTGATGGCCTATTTCGAGATGTGCCAGCGCGATGTGGAACGCTTTACCGACGCGCGCCATCGTGTAAACCGCCTGCCTTTGGGCGCGGCCGCACTGGCCGGCACCAGTTACCCGATCAAACGCGAGCTGGTGGCGGAGCTGCTGGGGTTTGAAGCGGTGTGCCAAAACTCACTGGACGCGGTTTCCGACCGCGACTTCGCCATCGAATTCACCGCCGCCGCCGCACTGACCATGACCCATCTTTCACGTCTGTCGGAAGAATTGATCTTGTGGATGAATCCGCGTTTCGGTTTCATCGACATCGCCGACCGTTTCTGCACAGGCTCCAGCATCATGCCGCAGAAAAAGAACCCTGATGTTCCGGAGCTGGTGCGTGGCAAAACCGGACGCGTGAACGGCCATCTGGTCGCTCTGCTGACCTTGATGAAAGGCCAGCCGCTAGCCTACAACAAAGACAATCAGGAAGATAAAGAACCGCTGTTTGATTCGGTGGATACACTGACCCAATCGTTGCGCATTTATGCCGACATGATGGGCGGCATCAGCGTTAAGCCGGAGGCCATGCGCCGTGCCGCATTGCAGGGTTATGCCACCGCCACCGATCTGGCCGACTATCTGGTTAAGAAAGGTTTGCCTTTCCGCGATGCGCATGAAGCGGTTGCTTTGGCGGTACGTTTTGCCGAACAGCGCGGAGTCGATCTGGCGGAACTCACACTAGAAGAATTTAAGACGTTTTCGAATCTCATTTCGGATGACATCTACGACGTGCTGACGCTGGAAGGCTCTCTCGCGGCGCGCGATCACACGGGTGGCACTGCGCCACGGCAAGTGGAAGCCGCCATCGCACGGGCGCGCAAACTTCTCTCCGCCTGATTATTCAAACACTCCTTTCAACATTTTTGTAGGTGCTGGTCTGGCCCATTCTGCTTTACTCCAAGCAAAAAAAGCGGGCGACCTTTGCGATCGCCCTGAAGTGGAGGAGAGTATGAAAGATTGAGTTGGCTACAACTCATTGCTCGCAACTCGGGACGAATTGTAGGGGCGCTTTTTGAGTTTGCATATATGCCAAAAGGCCTATATCCAGGTCTATATCTTTTTGGTCACCATCTATATCTACCTATACCTGGAATCCCGCCGTTATTGGCTTATGCGCCAATCTGCCCGCCGCTTACACGCTCTATACCCGCCAAATCTTTTTCTGAGAAAACATCTCTAAATCCCGAATTCAACAACAAGTCTCTGACCTGTTCTGCCTGGTCGTAGCCATGTTCCAGCAATAGCCAGCCCGGAGTGGCCAAATGTCGCGGTGCGTGTTGAATGATGCAGCGAATATCGTCCAATCCATCCTGTCCCGAAGCCAGCGCCTTCAAGGGCTCGAAGCGGACATCTCCCCGCAAAAGATGCAGATCGCCTTCAGCCACATAAGGCGGATTTGAGACAATCAGGTCAAAAGAATTTCCGTCGCAGGCCGAGAACCAATCACCGTATTTTAAACATACGTTGTGGGTATGCAGTTTTTGCGCATTGGTTCGCGCGACTTCCAACGCCATCCTTGACGCATCGACCGCTGTCATCCCAACATCGGGTCGGGCATTGGCAATGGCCAAAGCGATGGCCCCGCACCCTGTTCCAAGGTCAAGTACACGAAACGCATAACCGCGACCCCAAATCGTTTGCGCGGGCGAAGGGATGCGCGCCAGTGCCAACTCAACCAGCAACTCTGTTTCAGGGCGCGGGATAAGCGTGGCGGGTGTGACCTTGAAATTCAGCCCGAAGAATTCGCGCTGCCCCAGGAGATACGCAATGGGTTCACCTGCCAGCCGGCGTTGCAATAAGGCGTAGTAGGAATTTATTTGAGACTCATGTAATTCCTGCTCGGGATGGGAAAGCAGGTGGACGCGCTGCACATCGAGCACATGCTGAAGCAAACATTGGATTTCGATACGCGCCGTGTCGACATCGAGGCCGAGTGCAGTCGCCAGCGCATCTCTACCGCGCGTCAGAAGAGAGTGGATTGTGGGTTTCATGGGAAAAGTGCTTGAGAAAATCGGAGCGGCAAATATATTCGAGTCTCACTCCCCGCTGCTTCGAATTAATCTTCGCTTAGGCAGACCTGCATTAATTAGATTTTTCTCTAGCTTGATTAGTTGTTTCGCATCCTTTGAAGCCAACAAGAATTTCGCGTGCGAGTCATAGAAAAATCCACAACATCCCATATTCTTTAGTTCGGCAAGCTTATTCTGCATCTGCTCTAGGTGATCATTTCCCCTTGAGAAAGATTGATCGAAGGAAATCAAAATATCAAAATCGTCGAGATTTTTCGCAATCACATCAAAAGCAACGTGGTGCTTGGAATGCCCACTTTTCACTCCTGTATCTGGATCAAGAAATAGTGCTTTCGGCATTTTGGTCGAATCAACGTAATCCATCGGTTTCGCATTCAACAACTGGTAGTATTTTATTTCATCATCCTTGCTTCTCCATTTCTCGGTAAGCATAGGATCTACGTAAACTGTATAACCAAGCGAAGTAAGGGCCTCAATGAAGAAACGCTTAACGATGTCATATGAATCTCCAAACCACATTGGGTGCATAGTGTTCTCCTAATATATTTCGAGGAATTGAATCTATACAACCAGCTCAATTTAGCTTGAGCTCCCCAGATACACCTCCAATTGATTTTGCAAAGTGAGCCGCCCACCTCCCTTGCTCTTCTCCGTATTCGGTTTTCCCAATCACTCCTGCCCGAACCGCTATTAGTGCAATGGAAAACCGAACCTGTTCCCAACGAAACCTTTCTTCCTCATCAATAGATTCGGATTCAGCTCGTTTTCTAATGACCTTCAGTAGATTGCTAATACTTCTTTGCAAGTCTTCTTTGCTTGATTCGGAATACTCGGGCACGTTGACTGGGAATTCCTTGGGGATCCACTTCGCCTGTACTGCCGATTTCCAAAATCCAATGGCATCGCTCGAAAATCCGCAATCGGGCTCATTTGATAGCTGAAGAAGTACATCAAGCATACTGCGAGCATATTCACCGAACCCCAATATCGACATTGATTTCAGCATCCTTGTTATGCGGAGATCATTATGTGTAGGTGTGATAAACCAATATCCCTTCCGAAAATTCCAATTCTCCCCCTTGGAGATAACCTTGTCGTTACGCTCTAATCCGTAAAAGGAAAGCATCCTATCGAGTCCAAGCAAATAATTTTGCTGCGCAGTAGTATTAAATGAGAAAAGCGAGACTAGATTGACATCTATCAGTGGAGCCGTTGGATTTGCACCGCTTTTCTCTGAAAGCGGAAATAGCCACTGAATGAAATCATGGGTACTCTCAAGCCACTCATCCGATTTTGAAACGATCAGTAGAAGAGGTCGTCCTTGATCATCATTTCCTCTACCCAAAAAGAAATCAGAAAGCTGATCGAATTTCATATAGTTCCCCCTTCTTTGATGTTGCACTACTCAATAAACTAAAAAGTTCACCCTCGCATTTGATTTCATTATGAGATGCATTTGAATGGAATTGTCTGGTTGGCGACTGCCGCAAACTTCCCCGCCCTTGCGACAAGTTCAATATGCCAAATGGACTAAACCTTATGCTTACTCAGACAGCGCGGCGAGTTGCTCGGCCTGATGCTCGGCCATCAACGCGTTGGTCAGCTCGCTGATGTCGCCATCCATGATGTGATCCATCTTGTACAGCGTGAGGTTAATGCGGTGGTCGGTGACGCGACCTTGCGGGAAGTTGTAAGTGCGGATGCGCTCGGAACGGTCGCCACTGCCCACCAGTGATTTGCGCTCGGCAGATAATTTGCTATGAGCTGCCTGTTCCTGTTTGTCCTTGATGCGTGCCGCCAACACGCGCAGCGCCTGCGCTTTGTTCTGGTGTTGCGAGCGGCCGTCCTGACATTCCACCACCGTGCCGGTAGGCAGGTGCGTGATGCGCACGGCGGAATCGGTCTTGTTGATGTGCTGCCCGCCCGCACCGCTGGCGCGGAAGGTGTCGATGCGCAGATCGGCTGGATTGAGTTCCACTTCGCCCACTTCATCCGCTTCCGGCAGGATGGCCACGGTGCAGGCTGAGGTGTGAATGCGTCCCTGTGTCTCGGTGGCGGGCACGCGCTGCACGCGATGCGCACCGGACTCGAATTTCATCACGGAATAAGCACCCTGACCAAGTATGCGCGCAATGATTTCCTTGTAGCCGCCCTTCTCGCCCAGACTTTCGGAGATGATCTCCACCTGCCAGCGGCGTCTTTCGGCAAAGCGCAAATACATGCGGAAAATATCGCCGGCAAATATCGCCGCTTCGTCCCCGCCGGTGCCGGCACGCACTTCCAGAAACACATTGCGCTCATCGTTGGGATCCTTGGGCAACAACTGTTTTTGCAATTCGACTGCAAGTTGCTCCATGCGCTCGCGTCCGGCTTTGACTTCAGCATCGGCGAACTCGCGCATGTCCGGATCGCTCGCCATTTCCTGGGCGGTAGCGATGTCTGCGATACAGGATTGGTAAGCGTGATACAACCCGACCACCGGCTCGATCTCGGCGCGTTCGCGGTTGAGTTTGAGAAATGTTTCCATGTCGCGCGTCGCTTCTTCGCTGCTCAACAGGCGCGTGACTTCATCCAGGCGCTCGGCAAGCTGCGCGAGTTTTGCGGCGATACTGGGTTTCATTCGGTGTCGTGCAGACGATAAATGCGTTGCACCGTTTCCAGCAGGTTGTCGCGTTCCAGGGCAGTTGCCTGATTGAGCGCCTGTGTGGGTGCGTGCAGGAATTTATTGGTCAGCGCATTGCTCAAACTTTCCAGCACTTTTTCCGCACTGTCGCCTTTGGCCAACGCGCGCAGCGCTTTTTCCATTTCGCTGCGCCGTTGACGCTCGGCATGGTCACGCAAAGTGCGGATGGTCGGAACCACACCGCGCGATTCCATCCAGTGCACGAATTCATTCACGCCGGAATCTATGATGACCTCGGCCTCTTTTACCGCACCCTGGCGTGCATCCAAACCATCGCGCACCACTTCGGACAGATCGTCCACGGTGTACAGGAACACATCATTCAACTCGGCGACTTCCGCTTCCACGTCGCGCGGCACGGCCAGATCGACAATGAACAACGGACGGTGCTTGCGCTGTTTGAGCGCGCGCTCGACCATGCCTTTGCCCAGTATCGGCAGCGTGCTGGCGGTACAGGTCACGATGATGTCGTGCTGCGCCAATTGCTCGGGAAGTTCATTCAGGGTGACTGCATGGCCATTGATGCGCCGCGCCAAAATCTGTGCGCGCTCCAGTGTGCGGTTGGCCACCGTGATGTGCTTGGGATTGCGCGCGGCGAAATGCACGGCGTTGAGTTCGATCATTTCACCCGCGCCGATGAACAGGATGCGCTGCTCGGCGATGCTGGGATAGATGCGCTCCGCCAGTTTGACCGCCGCGGCCGCCATGGACACCAGGTTCGCGCCGATCTCGGTCTGGGTGCGCACGTCTTTGGCAACCGAGAAAGTGCGCTGGAATAATTTGTGCAGCAAAAATCCCATGGTACCGGCCTGTTCGGCCTGGCGCACGGCTTGTTTCATTTGACCCAATATTTGCGGCTCGCCCAACACCATCGAATCCAGTCCGCTGGCCACGCGAAAGGCGTGTTTCACCGCTTGTTCTTGCGGCAGACGATAGATGTAAGGTTCAATATCGGTCGCGGGAAGATGATGGTATGCAGCGAGCCAACCTTCCGCTTGGGCAGGCTCAGTGGTACTGCAATACACTTCGGTACGGTTGCAGGTGGAAAGGATCGTCGCTTCTTTGGCTGCACCATTGCCGACCAGGTCGCGCAGCGCCACATCCAGTGTCTCGACATTGAACGCGATCTGCTCGCGCACGGCGAGCGGCGCGGTTTGATGGTTTATGCCAAAAGTGAATAACTGCATGGTCGATCCGCTATCCGGATAAATGGGGGGCGGAATTATAGAGTCTGGGGCGGCTTTCTACCAGCCGCCCAGAATCACTACGGGGCTATTTTGCAGGTTGTAGCTGGGCCAACGCCGCCTCGGCATCCAACTTCAATGAACTCTCAGGATGTTGTTTGATGAAGTCGGTGAAAGCAGCTTGGGCATCGGCAGTATTGCCAGCATCGACCAGTGCAATGGCTTTTTTGAAGGCGGTCAATTCATCCGCATCAACGGTTTGGACTTTTGCTTCGCCTTTCCAATACACATCGTCCGCGTCCGCCAAAGAGCCGCGTACCCCCCCCGCTGCGGTGGTCGTGCTTAATTTCTTTTTGGGCGTCATCAACTCGATCTTTTTGCGCAGACGTTCCCACAGTGAGGGCTCGGGGCTGATGCCTGCAGCGTAGCTTGGTGTCGCCAGTATCACTCCCAACAACACAATTAATGCGATCAATCTTTTCATGGCTTTTCTCCTGAATTGTCGTTGCGCGTTTCGGACTTTACAGCTTGTTCAATAGTTCCAGTGCCAGCGCGCGATATTGCTCCTTCACGTTGCTATCGATTCCCTGTGCTTTGACAAAAGCTGCCTTGGCTTTTTTGGCCTCCCCCAAACGCATGTAGGAACGCGCCAAGTTAACGAATATCTGCGCATCCGTCGGACTGGCTTGTGAAGCCTCCAGATAGGCTTTCTGCGCGTCCTGATATTTGTCCTCGATCATGAACAGATTGCCGCTGTTATTCAAAGCGGCTGCGTTCTTGGGGTCGATGCTGATCACCTTGTCAAAATAATTCAGCGCCTCTTCGCGATCACCCAGTTTCGCAAGGATGATGCCCATTTGCAGATGCGCTTCGACATCCTGCGGGTCTTTGCCGATGGCATCCAGATAACGTCGTGTCTTGGTTTGTGAACTGATCTTCAACACGGACGTGTTGTCACCGGGGAATTTCTTGTCGATGGCGGCTCGCGTCAATCCACTGGGTTTCCATTCAGAGTCCGGCAAGCTCGCGGGTTTGTAGGTATCCCAAGCACTGTGCACGTCCAACACGGTCAATCCTTTGCCCTTGTGTTTGTAATACGCTGCGCTGCCGTTTTCCCACGCCTTGATGAATGAGTTCCCAACCAATGTCGTCTCGACCGGGATCCATAAGGTGTCCTCATGGATCACATAGAGATTGTTCATGGTATAGCCATCCGTGTCAGCCGGAATGCCGGTGGAAAACATCATCAGCATGTGCCCGGGAACCTCCAGCACACGCGTGCTGATCCCCATACTTTCCAGACCCGACGAGTAGAACGCAACCAGATCGTCACAGTCCCCCGATTTCCGCTCCAGCGTTTCACGCGGGAATTGGATGTAATCGACCGTATTGGTTTTGCCGGAACTGACCTGATAGGGGTTGCTCGGGTCTTGTATGTACGTCAAACCGAACACCCCTAACGCATCAAACAGTGCCGCAGCCAATCGTGTCTCGTCTTTTGTCTCATTAAACTCTCCCACAACTGCGCGCACCAAATTAATGATGGGGGGATCCTTGGGGGTCACGAAAGAAGCAAAGCGGTCGCGCTCACCCCACGTCAACCGGTGCTTGTCATAGACATTCACCGTTGCGCTCCGGTTAAATGTCACCTTTTGCCCATTCTCGAAATAACTGGCTTCAATCATCGCTTGTACCGCGCTGTCCTCGGTCACGGTCAGGATGCTGTTGTTGAAAACCGCTTTGAGTTCCAGTTCCTCGCTCGCTCCCGGCAGCAATTCGGCAATTTTTGTTTCTGTCGAATAGTCCATGAAGTTCTTGAGCACGAAGCTGACGCGGATTTTGTCCATCGTCTTGTCCGTGTTGTTGGTCAGTTTGATGCGACCGATCCCGTCCCGCTCGTAGAGTTTGTAGGAATTTGAGAACACATCGCTCAATTTGACTACTTCGATATCCAGGGGTGGTCGATTGAATACCAGGGTTGTCGCCTCTACCGCAGTCTTCTCTGACTCAGTCCCGTCACTGCTCAGTACATTGACGAAATAGGTGTATTGGGTCTCCGGCGTCAGCGCGTCCTTGGTAAATTCGGGTTGCGTCACTTCAGCGACTTTAGCGAACGCCGCACCTTCTTTTTGATAGACGCGATAAGCTGAAAAATATTTTGGTTCGGCCGCAGCCCAAGACAATTTGACTTGCCACGGTGTGGTCTCGGCTTTGAGAGCCTTCAAGGGTGCGGGAATAAATTTCTCGGACATCCCGTTTGCATCCGCGCTGGTCGCACCCTCGTATCCATAATCTGTCACCACCGCCACACGATAGTGATACAGCATGTCCGCATCCAACTCGGCATCCAAGTATGAATTGGTGGTGGTGGTGGCTATCTGCACATAGCCACCCGTTTCTGTTTTGGATCGATAGATACGGAATTCCTTGGTATACGGAAGGTTCGGCTGCTCCCAATTCAGCTCGATGGCGTGAACTTTTCCTTTGGCGATAAATTGTTTGAGTGATTGCGGCTTGTACAAGACAGAAAGGGATTGCACGCGTTTGCCTGTGCGATCTGCCACGAATACCGAACTCCCGCCTGCGGAAGCCACTGCGACTGGATCGGATAGATTGCCATAGCCGATCTCCTTTGAACCAAAGACCCGCAAGAACTCGCCTTTCTGGTTGAATGCTTTGACTTGGTTGCCGTCCAACACCAGCACCTCATCGGCGGTCACCACCAGATCGACCGGTTTGGAAAACAAGCTCCCTTCTTTCAACTTGCCAAATTCCCGGATCAACTCACCCGCCGCCGAGTACACGATGACACTGCCCCGGCCTCCGTCCAAAATGTACAAATTGTCTTTTTGGTCGATGGCGACCGCCAGCGGGTTGGAGATGTTCGCAGCGTTGCCACCCAAGTCATTCAGGTAAACGCCATCCGGTCGAAACACCAGCACCGAATGGTTGCCCCGATCTGCGACAAATATCAGACCGGATGAGGCAATCGCTATTGAAGTTGGATTACTGAATTGCCCCGCGCCACTTCCGCCGCTGCCGAAGCTACCGGACACCACTCCCGACTCATCCAACTTCACACAACGTTTCTTTTTTTTATCCAACGCCCAGACCGCACCCACCTTATCTACTGTGACGTCAGACAACTCCATGTCTTCGAATTTGATTTCGCTGGCTACTTTTCCTGCGACAAGCTTGAGCAAACTCTTGCCTTCTTTGCCTATAGCATAGACATTGCCCTTGCCATCACCGGACAGTTGGTTCGTTTCGACAGGAATACTTTCAAGCCATCTGACAGATGGCCTACCTGCCTCTTTGGGTATTGCGTCAAGCTTTGTTCCTGCAACGGTCAGAAATGAATTCACCAATTCCTTTTCCGGGTCGCCGATATACACCTGTTGACCTTTATCGACGGCGATCCCGGCGATCTTTTTGAACTGGGATTTACCCTCGCCTTTTGAGCCGAAGGTATATGACAATTTACCTTCCAAATCGAATTTCGAGATGACCTGTGTGGTGCCATCCGCGATATAAATGCCATCTTCTGCCACGCTTAAGGCAACCGGCTTACCGGTATAAGTCAGGGATTTGAGATAACGGCCATCGGGCAAGTACACTTTGATCTGATTGTCGTCCAGATCCAAAACGAATAACCGACCCAAACCATCGATGGCGATGTCCCTTGCCTCTTGCAGTTTGTAGGGAAGTTCCTTTGCTTCGGCGGATGCTTTTTGTGCATTCAATACCAGCGTTTGGAGAAAAACGCCGTTGACACCGAACAACTGGATGCGCGAGTTCCCCGTATCGGCAACATACACCACGCCCTCGCGCACAGCGATGCCATGCGGGGATTTCAACGCATTGTCATCGCCACCACCAAAGAAACCTCCGAATTTGGCACCAAATCTCCCTTGAAGTTTGGAGCTGGATAATGAATACATCACCACCTGAGCCGTTTCACTGTCGACCACATATAAAGTGTCACCCTCGACCGCTGCAGATTCCGGCTGCTTGAGGAGTACAAGCTCCCCTTCCTTCGCGGAAAAGGTCAAAGTCGCCTTGCCTTCTTCGTTGATCGCCTCGATTGTTCCGTCCTGTTTGGCAACGAAAAGATACCCCCCGCCGACACCCAGTAACTTGCGTAGTTTGGGGGAAGCAATTTCGCGTTTGAAGTCAGCCTTGATGAATCCGTTGCTTGCTCCAGCGGGTGCTTCAA
>CAZRZH010000002.1:0-40219 GCA_964604485.1 uncultured Sideroxydans sp. | reverse complement strand
GTGAACGAGACCCTGCCCTGGTTCGGTGATGCCGGCGAACATCTGCGTTCATTTGCCTATCTGCCGTTGCGCTCACAAGGCCATACGATCGGCCTGCTCATTCTTGCCAGCGAAGACAAACAACGCTTTTATCCGGAAATGGGCAACCTGTTCCTGCAGCGCATCTCGGACACTTTGGGCAGCGCCTTTAATCTGCATGTGTAACTGCAACTCAACTCTTTTAGGTTCCGTCACACCGGCGCAGGCCGGTGTCGAGTTAAATAAAATCGCTAGATTCCGGCCTACGCCGGAATGACGGTATATACAAATGCCCGTCGCTTCACCATCGGAACCCGCCACGCTGCAGGGCTTTCTCGCCTACCTGAACAATGAACGCGGCTACTCGCCGCTGACCGCCGAAAATTACGCCCGCGACATCCGCCGTTTGTTGTCGCTCGCGGGTGCGATTGCGCTGACCGATTTGAAGAGTCACCACATCCGCAGATTCATTGCACAGTTACACGGTAGCGGCTTGGGTGGACGCTCACTGGCGCGTGTGCTTTCGGCCTGGCGCGGATTTTTTGTCTATCTCATGCGCGACCATGCCTGTTTAAGCAATCCCTGCGTCGGGATACGCGCACCCAAATCACCCAAGACATTGCCGCACGCGTTGTCACCCGACGAGGCGGTGAAACTGATGGGAATGCCCGTCTCGACGCCCCTAGATGTCCGCGATAAAGCGATGTATGAATTGCTCTACTCATCCGGTCTGCGACTTGCCGAACTGGTCGGCCTGAATCCCATCGCCATCGATTTTGCCGATGCCACGGTGCGTGTCACCGGCAAAGGCGAAAAGACGCGCATCGTACCGTTGGGTAGCCACGCTATCGCCGCGCTCCAAGCCTGGCTGGTCGTGCGTGAGCTGATCGCAAAACCGGAAGAGACCGCGCTGTTCGTGGGCAAGAATGGCAAGCGAATCTCACCGCGCACACTGCAACTGCATCTGCGCCAGCGCGGTATCACCCAAGGGATTGCCAGTGGCGTTCATCCGCATCTGTTACGCCACTCCTTCGCCACCCATGTGTTGCAATCCTCCGGCGACTTGCGCGCGGTGCAGGAAATGCTCGGACACGCCAGCATCTCCACCACGCAGGTGTATACCCATCTCGATTTCCAGTACCTTTCCAAAATTTACGACGCTGCGCATCCGCGTGCCAAGAAAAAAATATGACACAAACAAAAGCAAAAACACATTCGACACCGCACCGCCAGTCACAAGGTGGAAAGGATTTTCGCAAACGTGTGCAACGCAACCCCCAGCAAACTGCAACACCCACACCGCAGAGCGCACCACGCGGCGGAGACGCGTCGGCACGACCCGCCCTCATGCTCAAAGCAGAGCGCGAAAAATCCCTGCTACGGCGCCACCCGTGGATATTCTCCGGTGCAATCGAGTGTATTGATGGCGCGCCCGCCAGCGGCGACACGTTGCCGGTACGTGATTCCGCTGGAAATTTTTTGGCTTGGGCGGCTTACAGTGCGAACTCGCAGATCACCGCGCGGGTGTGGTCTTGGCGCGAAGCGGATGTGATCGATAAGGAATTTTTTCGCAGCCGCATCGCCAATGCATTAGAAATGCGCCGCGCCCTCGGTTTGCTTCCCTCTCCCACCGGGGGAGGGATTGAGGGAGGGGGTAGCCTTGGATCCCGCCTCATCCATGCAGAATCCGACGGCCTGCCCGGCCTGATCGTGGACCAATACGGTGACGTGCTGGTGATGCAACTCGGTAGCGCCGGGCCGGAACATTGGCGCGACACGCTCGCCGACATCCTGCAAGAACTGCTCTCCCCGGTATGCATCTACGAACGCTCCGATTCCGATGGACGCGAATTGGAAGGCTTGCCCAAACGTAATGGCGTGGTGCGCGGCAAATTACCGGACAAAGTAGAGGTGATTGAAAATGGATTGCGCTTCGCGGTGGATGTTGCTGCCGGGCAAAAGACCGGCTTCTACCTCGACCAATGCAATAACCGCGCACTCACCGGAACGTTGTCCGAGAGACGCGATGTACTCAATTGCTTTTGCTACACCGGCGGATTTTCACTGTATGCGCTGCGCGGTGGTGCAAAGTCGGTACTTTCCATCGACTCTTCGCAGGAAGCGTTGCAACTCGCACAAGATAATGTGGCATTGAACGGATTAGATAACTCGCGTGCCGAGTGGTTATGCGCCGACGTGTTTGAGGCTTTGCGCAAATTACGCGACCAGAACCGCAAGTTCGATCTCATCGTGCTTGATCCGCCCAAATTCGCCCCCACCGCCGCCTTCGCCGAAAAAGCCTCGCGCGCCTACAAAGACATCAACCTGCTGGGCTTCAAACTGCTGCGCCCGGGCGGTTTGTTGTTTACCTACTCCTGTTCGGGCGGCATCAGTGATGAACTGTTTCAGAAGATCATTGCGGGTGCGGCGCTCGATGCCGGAGTGGACGCGCAGATTGTGGCGAAACTCCATGCGGCAGCGGATCATCCGGTGCTGCTGAGTTTTCCCGAGGGTGCGTATTTGAAGGGCTTAGTGCTGCGGGTGGTTGGTTAGCTCAACTGCCTAGGTCGGTCGGGTAAGAAAACACCACCTTCGGGACGCCCCCTTAAGGTCAGGCACAAATGAACTTCGATTAACCGCAACTCCACTCGAATTTGAAATTTAGCTTCCCATCAACATCTTTCTCATAGAATATTTGACCATTGCCTGCTCCAAGGTTGTATAGGCTTCGTCTATCTTTGTTCTCAAAGCAAAATAAGGGATGTGGTCTTTGATGAGCATCGTATTGAATGCCACTGAATGTACCCACGAGGTGAGTACCTGTACGCCAACAATCTTGGCTGTGGCCAATTAATGAGTCTAGCGTGTTGATTAGTTCAACACACTGGTCAGGGATTTGCGCCAACATTCCTTCGTGGGACGACATCTCAGTTATTTTGTAAAGACTCGGGAGCGTAAACCGTTTTTTCTTATATCCGGATATTTGAACGCAATTATCGTCTCCCTTATCATCATACAGATAACGTCTATCTGCCCAATCTAATGGGGCAATGGTAGTCAGATCATCCCAAACCTCCATGTCAAAATCAGGAATTGGAAATAGCGATTCTGATTCAACTTTTGTTGCAGGGATTACTCGGATGAATATTTCATCGTCGCCTGTGGATAGATCAAATCCCTGCCAAAGTTGTAACAACCCATCACCGAAATCAATACCACAGGTGCGCCCACACTTTTTCAAATCAAGCTGCATCATCGGAGCCATAGGTAAATCTCCAAGCATGGGCCACTCATACCCTTTACATGTAAAGAGTGGGCCATTGGCAATGCTCTTGCGTATGTCAATTTTCTTGGGATGAACCACCTTATATATTGGCTCCCACCCCCATGCACCCATTGCAACTTCCTTCTTCAGCTTGTCGAAATAATCGCAAAAATAGATGTCCTCCAGCAATTGAGGACAATTTATGCCGAGTTGATCTACAACTTTTATCAGCTTTCGATATTCTCTGGGAACGGTAGTCATATCATATTTCTGAGTTGACTCATTCCCATTTAGTGAGAGGGATGTCAACATTCCATCGGTTGGGTTGTGATGTTTTGCAAGCAAACGGTTCAGAGTTACATCCTGCCCTAATAATGGAATGAGTTTGTCTGTTGTCGTGCTTGGATCTTTAGCCAGTCTTAGCAGGTGTTTATCAATCATGACCACAGTTTTTCCCCCGTTTCTGGTATTGCAAACAAGTTTGAAGCTTTGATAAACCCCAATCCTACCCATGCCGAGGATCCGTTCTAGCGCCTCCATTACTGATGAATTTCCACTTCGTGGAATGAGCAGTTTGTTGACTAGCTAGTGTGTCATTTTGATTTACTGACGAATTATTAACCGACTACTAATGCTCGCAGAGTGAAACTTCACGAGCGGAGTAATCCTCCTTGTGTAGTTTGCGCTCGGCCATCAGTGCTAAACGGTATCTCTCTGCATCATTTCTGGTCATCACACCTTGCTGAGGGGCGACCTGCGCTGTTGAAATGATTGGGCGTTCCGGATTGACCAACCAAAAAACAACTATACGGCGAACGGCCTCATTGCCATCGGATGAATACATGCTGCTCAACCGATGTATGTGCGAGTTAGGGAACACAATAACTCTTTTCCCCGGAGTCTTCATTCTTCCCAAGGGGCGCACGTTGCCACCGGCCATCTCATCAATCGGACTATGCGCATTTTGCGGCGTTGATTCAATCAGATCATTTCCTTCTTCCTCAAACAGGAATCGTCGGAATTCAATTTCTGCTCCAGCAAAGTTCTTGTCGCGCTTAACTATGCACAGACCTGTCGCAAGAATATTCTCATGCGACATGCCTTCCACATGCCAGACCCCGTCGAAGTTTGTCTTTCCATTCACACGGTATTCGACGATTTTAGGTATGACCTGCAAGGTGCGGTTACGCAGTGATAGGTGTTCAGGAACGTTGTCGCATGAAGCACCGTAAAAATCGTTTCTAAGCGAGCCGCATACTGCCTCGAACATGGGCAATATCCGTTCAAACATGCGTTCAAGCCCGTCGTATATCCCGGGGTATTTTTCCTGATCAAGGTTATTAATATAGGAATTAATTCTAACCTTGCCATTTTCCGAAACATGAAACTCTGAAGGTAGCCACTGGTATATTGATTGTTCATACTTCCTGCCCCAAACATCTTCCCCACCTTCGCGATTAGCAAGCGACTGTGAAAACGCTAAATCCGGTGGAGCCTTCAGTTCCGAAGCGCCCTTTACATAGCAATAAAGTGAAGGATGTACGATATCCCGAACCACAGTTCCGGAACCTGGGTGATAGTCAGCCGGTTCCCTGTAGCAGAACTCATCTAGTTCTTCATTAAATTTGGCCAATAGTCGCCGCGTCAGAATATTGCCTGACCAGGCGACATTTTCAACTATCGTTTGGTTTGAGTGCTTTCTCTTGAAATTATCTATTTTTTTAGTGGAAATAACTGCGCGAGCACCCACAAAACATTTCAGGCGACCAGTCAGTAGAAATGATCCATCTTCGGCTCGTGAGAGCATGGCCTTAATTCTTCCAGCAGTAATTTTTGCGCCAACAACATTATCAAACTTGGATTTTGCAAACGCTTTACTAACCGGCTGTTTGAAACTGACTATGCATCCTGTAACATCTTTGTCAATACAGTCGTAGTCTTGTAAGTCACTATCCACATAGTCATATACTTTACGGAAATGAACCATTAGGTTGCCATACCAGTAATTCTTAACAATGATTCCAGATTCGATACGTACCCCCAAAAAATACTTCGCAATCTCCACAGTGTCTCCCACCGCAGGGGCAAAGCCATCAGGTGTGAGTCTGCCAAGTGTTTTTGAAAACTCTGTTACTTCACTTGAAAAATGAAACTTGCTGGATTCGGTTGTCATTTATATTCCTTCCACTTGGCATTTTCTGACATACATTCTCCGCTGGCGAACCCGCGTTATTTAAAACAAATTCCACAGATTACTGTGATCATTTCTTTATTCAAATAATCCAGTTCTGCTGAGTTTTCCCGAAGGCGCGTATTTGAAGGGGTTGGTGTTGCGGTTAACTATTTAGTTCAGCCGTCATTGTTTGTCAAAGGCCACACGGCAATACTTGGTGTTCTTTCACTTGTCATTTCGACTTGCTTGATGTTTACGCGGGTCAAAATTATCTTGATCTCGTTTATAACTATTCGGCGCTAATTTGAATTCAGATAATTCGAGTGGCGATTTAGCCCTGATTCATCCGCTTATCCAAGTTTTGTAAAACAAATCGATCCGTAGAATTCGATAAGAGTGCCAGGATTTCACGGGTTGCATTTTGATGTTTGGCGATCCGGCGATCAATTTTCACATTTATACCTATCAGACCCGCCAGTTCGCCCGAAGCCGTTTTCTGATCCTCTACTATTCTTACCAACTCTCCAATTTCGTCATAGTCATCCCACGCCGTTATATCGGGGTATTTTTCTATTAGACGCTTACTCAGAAGAGGTGCATTTTCGTTGTTAAATATAAAATACAAAGCCCGCCTGCAACACCAAAGAGCATCTTCATCTCCATCTCTTTGATCAACATGCCATTCTAAAAGTGCAGCCAGTTCTTCCAGCAAAAACACTGGGGCCAACTGACAAAAAAGCTCACACAATTTCGGATTCCATACATCAAATGGCAGTTTTCGAATGTCGCAAGTTTGCGCCGACCATTCCGTCGACTTGGAATCCCCCCAGCTTGAGGAAAAGATCAATGCAAACTGTTCTGATACAAATTCTTTTTGTTTGGTAAAGGGAAAATCTTTGCGCCTACCTGTTGCGCATCGAACATTTATGTTGGTATCTGTAGATAGTCTTTCGAGCGCATCAACCGGTGATTTCTTATTATTGGCTACAGACAAACGAACCCGCACGCTACGATCAGCAGAAAGTGTTCTCAGGGTATCTACAGAACACATTGAATTGCTCGCCACCAAACTTCTGACTTTGCTGCTTACGTCTCTTGCCAATTTTTCCAATGTATCTTGTTCGATTTCCTGGGACTTGGCGATATCGCATTTCTCGGGTTCGTCATTAGGTATCAAATTAGGATACTTGACGCTATACGCGTAAATCGACAATTCCAGATATTCCATCATGGTTTCAAAGTCGCTTTCGTGGAATATGTCAATTTGGGCCGGGTAATATTGATAAAAGAGTTGCTTGAGAATATCAGCGAGATGCGCAGTTGCAGCAGGGTTGAACGGTTTTTCATCAACCAACCTATCTTCTAGAAATTCAACCAATCCGCGATAACAAAATTCGTCATCATAAATTTCGTGAACCCAATTCATTAAACCATTGCGATAGTATTCATTCAAAAAACGATAATCAATGCAGCCAAACTGGCCCTGAACAGTTTGTGCGTCGCCAGTCGGTGGAATCAACACATCCCATAGTTTCTGTAGCTCCTTGTCGCGTATATCCGAAACACTCAAGCTCACCGTATCGTATGACTTTCCTCCATCCAAACTTACAACGTACCCACAACGCTCTAATTCTTTTATGTCTTCTGGTGTAGCAACTCGAACGTCAAGGCCTAGCTCAACCAAAAACTTGCCCTTGGCTATATCTTTCTCCAACTCAGCAATTTTGTAGTTAAAGAAAGAGTCTTCTATTTCCTTGACCTTGAACAAATCATCTGGAACCAATGGATTTTCCCAAAGCGTTTGCAGTATTTCTTCAGGTAGCCATTGTCCTGCTTGCTGGCTAATTGCCCAATCGATCAGGTATGTGGGGATATCAGGGCGTTCGAGTTGGCTCCCGATCCAAATTTCCCCCATCTTGCCCATCTGCCTAATGATTGCAGGTTGTGTAATTAGTAACTTTTCAAAGTTTGAGTTTTCTAAAACATGTTTGCGAGTTCTTGTGTCATTACTGCCAGTCAAATTGCCGAGTACTACAATGTCGGCATTTTGATGTTGGGCAATCAATCTATCCACCCTGTCTGATTTTCCAACAATTGTTTTTAGTACCTCCGCAGATGAATTCTTGTTCTTGGCAAGCCTTAAAGCTGCGTTTTCATCAAAGATGCTTTCCATCATTTTTCCTTATGAAAACTGCCGTAGTATTTATTCAAGTAACAGTCGCGTGATAAAGGCATAGAGCAGTATCACAGGTTGCAGCTCTAATTATCCAACCAGAACTCGGCGAACATTTCATTGGCTGCCTCTATGAGGCTTTCAAGCATATTGATTCCCAGTTAAATGGTGTCCTAATTTTTACCCAACAATTCCTATAAGTTGATCTTCCGAGATTACTTCAACCCCCAACTTTCTTGCCTTATCTGCTTTACCGCTTGTCGAACTAGGATCGGCCAGCACGAGATAATCGAGCTCCCTGGTTACGGTATCGACCAATTCATAACCGGCTGCGCGAAGAGGTTCTTCGTAATCTGATTTTTTGCGACCACTTGGCAACTTGCCGCTTATGCAGACAGTTTTGCGTTGTGCCATGTCGGATGACTGGCCAGCGCGCGACGGTGTTAATACGGTTACGCCAGCTGTGAGCAGGTCATCTATCAACTGCGCCATCGAATCAATTGCGTCTTGAATCTGCGCAGCGATTTTGGGCACACCGACCTTTTCCGCAAATGCGGTATCACGCAACTGACCCGTGCGCCAATCTTCCAGTGTATCGAGCGCGCCATCGGCGGCACCGATCATAAGTTCAACCCGGCGCTTGCCAAGTCGGTCAATACCGAGTGATCCGAGGAACTGGCTCAATGTAAGGGTTCGAGTAGCTTCGATTGCATCGAGAATAGTGGCGGCTCGTTTCTCACCTAGCGTTGTCTGGTTTTCAACGTTGATGATGAGACCGGCAAGCTCTGCGGCTCGATCTCGCAATGTGTAAAGATCGGCGGCATCGTTGACGGCCAGTCGTTCAAGTAGTGCCTCCAGTACCACATCACCAATGCCTTGTATGTCCAAGCTTGCAATCCAGCGACGGATTTTTCCGTTGGATTTGTTTGAGCACTCAACATTGCGGCATTCGATGAAGATGCCATCTTCTCCACCTACGACCTTTCTGCGTCCGACCTCGCCGCCACAGAACGGGCAGACGACCGGTGTCAGAATTGGCTCGCGCAAACTGGCACGTTCTGTCACCCGGATGATTTTCGGAATGATGTCGTTCGCCTTGACGACCCAAACCTTGTCGCCTATTGCCACATCCAAACGGGCAATTTCATCGAAGGTTGCCAGAGAGGCGTTGCTCACTGTCGTGCCGCCGATTTCGACCGGGCGCAATTGTGCAGTCGGGTAAAGGACACCGTTATGTCCTCCGGTTACAACCACACCCTCAAGAACCGTCTCGGCTCCGGCGGAGTCGAATTTCCACGCCACCTGCCCTTTGGGTTTTCCACCTACCACACCCAGTTCATCCTGTTTGCTGATGTCATCAATCTTCATGACCACGCCGTCGATCCAAAACGGCAACGTGTCACGGGCAGTCGCTATGCTCCTAAAATATCCAACCGCCTGATCTGCGGTCTCACAAAGCTTGTGGAGAATAACATTGAAACCCAGCGAAGCAAGGCGAGCCGTTTTTTTCGATTCCGTTTTAAATGCGAATGAACGATCGCCCTTCACTTCATCGAGATCAAATGCAAAGATTGTTAAGTAATCGGATTGGTGGCCATTTTTCCTGCGCATAATTCCTACACCTGCATTGCGCGGGTTTTTGCTGCGCTCAGGATCGACTTTGCTCCAGTCTTCATCCGTCAGAATCACCTCGAAACGCACCGAACCGCTGAAGCCGCCTGACTCTGTACCCACCCAAGCTGGCAGTCCCTTAAAACGTAGCGCATTCGCCGTAATGTCCTCGCCTTCGATACCGTCGCCACGTGAAATAACCTGCACGAGCCGACCATCGAGATAATAAGCTGCGGCACTTGCGCCATCGCCTTTCAGGCTGGCATGAATATCCTCAATACCGTTTTTCTCGCACCAAGTGCGGAACTCGACCTCCGAATTTACTTTGCTCTGACTGCCCATCGGCATCGCATGGCGCGCTTTGGTCAACATTGCATCCGCCGTCACGGGCGCCCCCACCAGCGCGAGCACCGGGTCATTGGGTGCCAGCAGACGCAACTCGTCTTCAAGCGCGTCGTACTCGGCATCGCTCATGATTGGCTCGCCACTGTAGTAGTAGGCATGTTTGGCTTTGAGGATCAGGTTGCGAAGGTCGATGGTGCGGGACACAAATATTCCTTTCGTTTAGGCCTGCCGACGGGCGATCAAGAATGCAAAAACTACATGTTTTTATCTTGAAAAGTAATGAGTGAGTCGTACATCGAATCCTTAAATGCATTGGAAATTGACGGAACCATCAGCACTACAAATAACAGCGGAGACGCCACAAATCCACAAATTGCAAAGACCAAATTTGAAACTAATGGAGATTTGATTGCCGGGATATCAGTGTTTTTAGCTTTTATTCTTTTAAGAACCGGGATAAATATCTGGACAACACCCACTATGGAGGTCGTCAAACTGAACACTATGTACAGTTCGAGCATGCCAAAATTTGTCCAAGACGTTGCGATCAAATCCATGAAGAACTCCTCTGCTGTTTTTGCGATGGTTTGATTCTATCGGGGCGCTAACTCAGCAGGTGAGCTAGATAAAATTTCTTCATCGAATGTTCGGTGGTGATTGTCATATTGAAAAAGGCTGTTCCAGATTAGTCCAAACCTCTCAGTAACCCCACTCCTCGTGCCCCAACGCAGAGCGATTCAACTCCTCACGGTGTAACTTCCACTGGGGCATGTACTTGCTAATCAGCTCGGTGAAGTGGTCGTTGTGATGCCGTTGCAGCAGATGCACCATCTCGTGCACGACGATGTACTCAAGGCACTTCGCTGATTTCTTGGCGAGCTCTAGGTTCAGCCAGATGCGCCCGGCCTTGGTGTTGCAGGTGCCCCACTTGGTCTTCATGTGTTTTACACGCCAGTCGTCCACTTGCACCCCGAGAACAGGTTCCCACCTCTCAATCAGTTCAGGAATCCGCTCTTTCAGGTGCTGACGATACCAAGCCAACATCACCCATTCGCGCTGCTCTCTGTCACTACCTTCGCGCACATACAGTTCGATGGCGGACTTGTTCCTGATGACAACACGAGGTGCACCGCTCTGATAAATCACGTTCAGTCGGTAGCGTTGCCCCTTGAAGTAGTGGCTCTCACCCGACACGTATTCGCGCTCCGATTGCCGCGCCTGACTGGTGAATTTGCTCTTCTGTTTCTTTATCCAGCCCAGCCGCGAGACCACCGCCAAGCGCACCACTTCGTCACTCACCCGCAACGGGGCAGCGACACGCACCCGTCCTGCTGGCGGATAGACGGCAAGGTGCAGGTTCTTGATGTCCTTGCGTACGACATCTACTGTCAGGCCACTCACCTTGATTTGGTGTGGTTCAGTAGTCACTTTGGTTTTTCACCAACTCGAAAATATCACCGGCAAGCGGCTCTTCGTTCAGCACGCGCTTAACGGCATAGCGCACTTCCTTTTCTTTCACCTTGTGCCCGCGCCAACCATCTTTCTTGCTCGATAGCACGGCATAGTCCACCGCGAGGGCGAGATCTTCATCTTTGCCCAAGTTGTCATACAGCGCGCGCTTGGCCCCAGTGTTTAAAGACTGTGGATAGTCAACACCCCCGGGTTTGTGTACCTGCACTGCCAACGCCATCAACTCAGCCAGATATTTCTCATAGTCCAACGCTACTTCTCTGCGTTGTTTTATCAGGCTGTCCAGCAGCTCGGACATCTTCTCGTAATACTTCGGATTGATGGGACTCTCGTCGATGATGACTTTGCGCAAGTTGTTCTCGATGGTCTCGGCGACAGCTTCCTTGTTTTCACGGATGCCCTTGGGCAGCTGATTCAGCGCATCCAAGCCACGCTCAACTATCATCTGAATCAAGCTCATGTCGTCGAAGGCGGAAATCTTCTCGCTCTCTTCGGCGCGGATGTAGGTATCAATCAGGTGCCGCATCGCGGGCTCATACATTTTTAGGTCGATGTAATCACCGCTCGCCATCTTCACCTCACTACGCACCTTCTCGTAGTGGTCAACTTCCTGTTTGATTTTGTCAGTCTGTGCTGCGTTGTAGCCCGCTTCGTTCATTTCGCTGGCGAGGTCGGCATAGGCACGTATCAATGCCACGGTAAGCTTGTACAACGTGATGCGCTTTGATTCGTTCAGCTTGAGCTGATTCTTGTCAGCGGTATCGGCAGCGCAGAAGTAACGCAGATAGGCGGCTGTGTCCTTGGGCGTGGCGACAGGCTCGCACAACGCCTTGATTGCTTCTCGCGCTTCTTCTAGCCGCTCCCTTGCCATCTGCAATCGGTCAACGAGCAGCCCAGCCACGTCTTCCTTGTCGTAACCATCCAACGCCCCCGAGGTGTAGTCGTGGATGGCTGTGCCCAAGCTCTTGAACAGGTCTTTGTAATCGACGATGTATCCGTATTCCTTGTCGTCACCATCCAGCCGATTCACACGACAAATCGCCTGAAACAAGCCGTGGTCGCGCATTTGCTTGTCAATATATAGGTAGGTAGCCGATGGTGCATCAAAGCCCGTTAGCAGCTTATCCACCACGATGAGCAGCTTCATCTGACCGGGTTGCTCAATGAATTTCTTCTTCACCACCTTCTCGAAATCTTCCGCTGCTTGGTCGCTCAGCATCCGGATATAGATTTCGTACTTGCGCAGCCGCTCGGTCAATCCTTCGCCGGTCTCTTCACCCTTGATGTCGGCCGGTGAGGGCGCATACGAAGTGACAATGGCGCACTTGCCTGCCAGCTCGGTCTTGTCGAATAGTTCGTAGCACTTGCACGCCTCATAGATGCTGCTGGTCACCAACATGGCATTGCCACGTCCGCTTTGCAGGCGGTCTTTGGTTGCCATGTCCATCAGGATGTCGGCGACGATTTTCTCCAATCGGGATTTGGAGCTGAGCACTTTCTGCATACTCCCCCACTTCTTCTTGAGCTGTGCCAGTGCAACGTCGTTCAGCCCCTTGGTCTTGGAATCAAACCAGATGTCGATTTTCTCCGGTGAGGTGATGCTCTGGTCGATGTCCCGCGCCTCGTAGCGCAAGTCCAGCACCACCTTGTCGCGCACCGCCTCATCGAATTTGTAGGTGTGGATGTAACGACCAAATATCTCGATGCTCTTCTGCTTGTCGGCTTTCAGCAGGGGTGTACCGGTAAAGCCGATGAACATCGCGTTCGGCAGAATCGCCTTCATTGCCTTGTGTAGTTCACCGCTCTGGGTACGGTGGCACTCGTCCACGAACACATAAATGTCGCCCTTGGCTTTGAAGTCGGCGGGCAGGTTGCGCTTCATCTCTTCGATGAATTCCGCAATATCACCCACCTGTTCGTCATCTTCCTTGCCGACAAATTTGTGAATGAGAGATGCAATCAGCCACGGCGTGGTGGCGTTAAGTTTGCTGATGAGGTCAGCTCCGCTCTGGGTGCGGTAGATGTCCTCACTCACTCCTTTGAACACGGTCTCAATTTGCTGGTCTAGCTCGGTGCGATCGGTAATCACCACCACCCGCGCATCTTTCACGTTCTCGCGTATCCACTTTGCCAGCCACACCATCGTTAAGCTCTTGCCGCTGCCTTGGGTGTGCCAAATGATGCCACCCTCGCGGCGTTTGATATGGTCTTGCGCGGCCTTCACGCCAAAGTATTGGTTGTGGCGGCAGAGTTTTTTCACGCCCGCATCGAACACGATAAAGTCGTGGATGTTTTCGAGGAAGTGAGTCTTCTCACAAAGTTGGGTGATGTGCCGGTCGAGAAGGTTCTCGATGATGCCCTCTTGCTTCCACGTCAGGTAGTATTTTTCCTTGGTCTCTACCGTGCCGTAGCGCACGCCTTCGGTATCGTTACCCGCCATCAGCAACTGCATGGTGGTGAAAAAGGGCTGAATGAATATCTTCTTCTGGTTGTCCAGATTTTGGCGTATGCCTTCAGACACTGACACGGTGGAACGCTTCAGCTCCAACACGCCAAGCGCAATGCCGTTCACGTAAATCACCACATCGGGGCGTTTGGTGTTGGCTTTGGCATCCGCGCCTTTCACCGTCACTTCCTCGGCGATAGCAAAGTGATTATTGAGCGGATGCTTCCAATCTATCAGCCACACGGTTTGGGTGTTCTCGCCCACATCGGCCTTGACCTTCACCCCGTAGCGCAGCAGCTCATACACCGCCTTGTTGTTGTCATACAGGCTCTTGGTCTGGTCGCCCGCCACCTTGTTGAGCTGATGCAGTGCCTTGGTGATGAGCCCATCGTCGTATCCGTGCTTCTTGAGGAACTGCCGCGCCAGCGCATCGTCGATATTGCGAGTGCCTAACTGGTCGCTCCAGTCGCCCAGATAGTCGTAGCCCAGTGTGTCGCGGAACAGCTTCACCACTCGCTGCTGGGTGGCACGTTCAATTTGTCCGACGGCGCTCATGACTGGTTTCCCTTGCGTGATGTTGCCAACAGCAACTTTCCCTTTTCGGTCAAACGATACTTTTGCAAACTACTGTTTGGTTTATCGGGGAGCGTGTATTCCAAAGTCTGGTCATTCAACAGCACTCGGATGACCTGATTCAAATGGCCGGAGATCTCTTTCTGCCCCAACGCACTGGAAATTTCCGACTTGGATAACGCCCCCTTGGACAACAAGCCGAGCACTCTCTGCTCTAGTGACTCTGGCTGTGACTCTGGCTGTGACTCTGGCTGCGCCGTGGTGACTTCGGTGGAAGTTCCTTGAACATAAACCTTTGGAAAATGAAAAATCGTCCACAACCCGTCGGTTTCTAATTTCCATTCGGGTTCAGGCATCGCCTCTTCACGGCAAGCCTGCACAATTCGCTCAATACCCCGCCCCCAGGATTCAATTAAACCCGCTCGAAAAAAGGTATTGGCAATGTCAGGGTTGGCAGGTTTAGAGCTGTGCTTACCCATCAAATCGGCGAGTTGCCAATTATCAGGCAATGCTCCTGCATTCCAAATCATCAACTTATTTGGGTACACGCTAATCTGAATCGGAATCGCACTGGCATAATCTTTATGCACCAGCGTATTCAACACAGCCTCGCGCAACGCCGACATCGGCACAGGCCAGGTTTCCACGCGGGTCAAGCCCTCATAACTAATCAAGGCTTTCAGATACTTGGCTTTTAATACATCAATCGTCTGGTTGACCTGATGAAATAAGTCACCATGAATTTCATCTTGATAGCGCAAGTCAGCATCATTCAGAGCAAAATAGCCCGTCTTAACATAGGCACCCGTGACAAATTTTTCCGCATCGGGGTGAAACAATAACGTCGCCGCACGTTTTAGATAATCGCCATTGAACAAATGCAAACGCTCTAACAACACGGCATTCGACTCAGTCAAAACCGCCTCTGGCAAACGCTGACTTTTTACCGCCTGCTTGCGAAAATATGCCAAAGCCTTCTCATCTAAATCACTGATGCCAACGTAAGGAACAGGCATACCATCCCAATGCAGCCCCTGCTTCTTGAGCAAAAAACGAGAGAGTGCCGCCCCCTTCAACTCCTGCTTGGTGCTGCCGCTGCGATAGTGATATTCGCCTTTGTAGCTAATCGGGCTGGGGTAAGCCTCCACCACAATTTCCAGCCAGTCGCGCCCATGCTCGCTGTGTAAATTCACTGGCACCACCATGCCCAGAATATCCCGCACCTTGTTGGGAATATCCTCCATCAACTTGGCCGCGTTGGCGATGCCCAACACCTCGCCCTTATCATTCTTGCCGATCACCAATGTGCCGCCCTGCGCATTGGCAAAGCCGCATATCCACTTCAGATACTCATCACGCCAGGATTGCTTCCACTCGATGATCTGTGATTCTTTCATAGCAGCCGTATCCTTCCGGTCAGTGATTCCTGCCTCATTGCATGCCTGAAGGCGCAGGTCTTATTGCTTTGGCAGATGATCATCGATCGATTTTCAAAAAACGCCAGTCGATTGCCGGTCGTTTTCGCCGCATAGCGAACGGTTTGGCCGGTAGAAATCAGCTCGGCCACGGCGGCACGCTCCAGTTCCAGTTCCTTTTGCACGCTGCTGATGAAGATATGGAGCGGCTTCATTAAGCGATTCCTCCCGCCAAGTTCCATGGCAAGTTCACCCCATCCGGCATCACCAGCCGCAGAATATCCCCTTCGATACGAGCAAAAGTATGGGGAACAAACAAACGTGGCATTCTGGGGAAATAAGAGCCGTCTTTGCTATGCAGCAGAAGCAACAACACCAGCAAGGCGGCGTTGGCGTTAAGAACGTTCTTCAGATTCGCATGTTGAAAATGATCGGATCGGTGGTGTTTGACTTTGTTGTTGCCCTGCCACCAATCCGGCGGATTTTTTTCCTTAACACCCCAATTGCTCCAAGGCTGGAAGGTCATTCCAAACCGTGGCATCGCGACTTCGGCCATATGTAGCGTTGGGATGGCTTTCGTCAGCACCTCTTGGTACACGTTGATGCTTTCTGCCTTGCGTTTACTGTCAATCTCTTTACATAGCGCCTTTGCCACCACATCCACTTCCGCAGCCGCCGTCATGAGCAGTCGCGCCAGCTCTATTGAATAGACAGCCTCGTTCTCTGCGGAAAACTCTATCCAGCGCGAGAGCTGCAACAGATCGTCCTCCAGACAGGAGAAATAGTTCAGATGCGTGGAAACGGGTGTGCGGACAATCATCAAGATCATCCCCTGTTGGTGTTCATATCAGTCGTATCCTTCCGGTCAGTAGCACCTGCATCATGCCTTTCTTGAGGGCGCGGGTTTTTTCGCGGTGCTGTTCTAGGGCGGTGAGGTCGGCATCCATGTCGGAGAGGATGGCGGCGATGGCAGTTTGTTCCAGCAGCTCAGGGAGCTTAATTTCAAGTTGGTCGATGTCACGTTTATAGATATGACGTTGAGACGTCCCTTGACCGCGCTTCTTGAAATGCTCCTGATGCCGGTTAATTTGTAGTCGTAAATACTGCGGGTCGGCTTTTGTCTCTGCCTTTATCCGTAAACGTCCAACCCGCTGATTAAGCAAGTATCTATTGTCTTCCGGAATAAGGTCACAAAGACCAAGAAGATTGCCGTGGGCGATGTCACTCAAAATGATAACGATGTCGTTCTTTACAAGAGAGTTATCTGTCAATACGGTGCGTCGGTGCTCTGACTTCAACTTTCCATCTATTCCAATGCTGTCGAGAGTGATGAGGTAGAAACTACCCTTCTCATCGACATGGTCTTCATGTGGTTTACCGTTAGCGAAGTCAACCACATCAACCAACCGTTTCACCTCCCACTTCCCACTAAACCCTGGCAGGCGTTGCTTGCCTGTGAGGAGCTGCTGCATGGCGGCTTGCTTGATGTCACGCTTCTTGGCGATGAGCTTGTCCAGCGCGGCAAGCAGCGCATCCACATCGGATAGGGCGGTGGCTATGGCGCGTTGTTCGGGGAGGGGTGGAAGAGGAAGGCCATAACCTTTTAGGGCTGGCATTTCGACCCCAGTCTGCCCAGATGAGCGGCGTGACAAAGCCTCAATCAATTGGAACAGCTTCTCCTGCTTCAATACATAAAATAAATAGTCGCGTTCAATTCTTCCTGACGGCGTCGCTTTGATTAGAGCGACGTTGTACGCTCCATCAATGCCACGAAGAATTTGAAAAATCGGAGGGCCATATCTCCCAATCATTATGTCATCCGCCGCACAACGCTTACGTGCAAGCGAATCTGGGATGTAGGACTCGAAATCGTCAGACTTGTAATCCCTTATCTGAATGAGCCGAATGTAGTCTTTTGTTGGAGTAAATCGGAAGGTATAACGAGGTGGTTGTGAGCCTCCTGAAAAGGAAACCACCTCGCCGATAGTAGTGCCCTTCCACTCTTGCGGAATCACACCCACCTCGGTCTGCTTGTAGCCCGCTCTCACTTCCATGTGAACCCCATCTTCTTGAGATGCGCTTCGACTTTGGCGTTCATGGTTGCCACATCCGTCGCCAGTTGCGGCAGCGGTTCGGCATAGCGCTCGGCGAGTTGTTTGATGCGTCCGGTGAGTGCTTGCGATACGCGGTCTAGCTCGGTCTGTACATCGGCGGCGAGGGTAGTGAGCCATTTGTCTTCAACTACCAAGGTTTTGATGTCGTCCGTGGTGAGCTTGGCATATTGCGCGGCGACCTTGGTATCCAGCAGCTTCTGCGCGTCCTTCACCTTTTTGCTGGCGATGGATTCTTGCTCGATGAAGGTGAGGTAGGCGTTGAGCTGTTTGCATTCGTCTGCGCCATCAGCATCGTGCCTGATGTCCTTGAGGCGTGCGCCGACGCTAACCTTGGTGAGTTTGCCCTTGTCATTCTTGGCCTCGGCCAGCAAGCCGTCTTCGCCGCCGTGCTCTTCATCCAGCTCTTCCATCTGGCGGGTGACGGCATCGCGCTCGGCTTCCAGTTGTTCATTCGCGTTGCGCTCGGCGGCAAAATATCTAGCGATGATGAGCTGCGCCGGTATCAACCCGTTACTGGCATCGTTGCCCGCTTGCCAGCCGTCCGCCGTAATCAGATAGGCATCGTCCTGCATGATGTCCGACCAGTAAGACATGAGGTGCTGATACACGTCGTATTGGTCTATGAGCTTCACCGTAGCGAAGGTTTTCAGTAAGTCTTCGGACAGTTGCTCAATGAGTTGCTTAGGGTGAGTGGTTTGGCCAATGGCTTTCAGGCGTGCGGCGTTGTTGTTCTTCCAACCTTGGAACAGGTCGCTGACGGATTGTGTATAGGTCACAAATTCTGGGTGAGCGAAGATGGTGGGCTTCACTTGTGCCGCTGCTACTTTCATTTGGCTGTAGCCGGTGCCCTTGTCGAATAGTTGCTTTTGCAAGGTGGCGAACACTTCCCAGTATTGCGACATGCCTTCGATGTCTGCATTGGGAATGCCGCCCTTGAGATGCGCGGCGATGTCTTGCAGGTCTTCCGCTTCGGAGCTGTCGATATAGCGCGGGATATTGAGGTTGTAATCGTTGCCTTCGATTTCCGCCACGCTAACCATGCGCGAATACTTCGGCAGTTCGAGCTGCTTGTTGAACACGTCCACAATCTTGTGGATGTCCTGATGGCGCAGGCGGTTCTTGTTGCCGTCTTTGACGAAGCCTTTGCTGGCATCAATCATAAATAGCCCAGTGTGACCGGCTGCATTTTCTTTGTCGAGCACGATGATGCAAGCGGGGATGCCTGTGCCATAGAACAGGTTGGCGGGTAGCCCGATGATGCCCTTGATGTAGCCCTTGCGAATGATGTTCTTGCGGATGCCACCTTCGGCATTGCCACGAAACAACACGCCATGCGGCAGAATCACCGCACCTTTGCCGGTGCTCTTGAGCGAACGGATGATGTGCAGCAGAAAAGCATAGTCGCCGTTCTTCGTGGGTGGAATGCCATCGGCGAAACGCTCATACAAATCGTTGGCTGGGTCGAAGCCGTTACTCCATGCCTTGGTGGAAAAAGGCGGATTGGCGACCACGAAGTCATGCAGCTTGAGGATGCCGTCTTTGTCTTTGAAGTGCGGACTGGAAAGCGTGTTGTCTTGCCAGATTTCTGCCGTGGGGTTGTCATGCAGAATCATGTTCATCTTGGCTAACGCGGCAGTGGCGTTGTCCATTTCCTGCCCGTAGATGGTGACACCTGTTCTGGATTCGTCCGCCGCCTTCAACAGCAGTGAGCCGGAACCGCAGGTCGGGTCATAAATGGTTTGGCTTTGGCTCTTGGCTGCATTGATGCCGATGACCTTCGCCATGATGCGCGAGACTTCCGCTGGGGTGTAGAACTGCCCTTTGCTCTTGCCGGACTCGGTGGCGAAGTGACGCATCAGGTATTCGTAGGCATCGCCCAGAATGTCGTCGCCGTCGGCGCGGTTGTTGCTGAAATTCAGACCGGGTGAATCGAAGATGCTGACCAGATTAGAGAGGCGGTCTTGCATCTCCTTACCTTTTCCCAGCTTGTCGGCATCATTGAAGTCGGCAACGTCAATCACGCCCTTGAGGTCGTTGGCTTCGGCAAGGCGGGCAATAATCTTGTTTATCTTGTCGCCAATCTCCTTGTCGCCCTTGAGCGCCAGCATGTCCTTGAAGCTGCCACCCTCGGGAACCTCAATCAGCGCATCAGGCTGGCCGGCATATTTATCTGAAACATATTTAACGAACAACAGCACCAGCACGTAGTCCTTGTACTGCGAAGCATCCATGCCCCCACGGAGTTCATCACAGCCCTTCCAGAGTGAGCTATAGAGTTCGGATTTCTTGATTGCCATGCGCGATTACCTTTGTTTGTCGTGTCGCTAATTTAGCTGACGAATTATGCAGGCTTTCAGGATAGCCTGTGACCATGAAGGTGGCTGATGAATGTCTTGAAGGCATGTAACCAATCCTTGATCTAGTTCTCGCACATACAGCAGGATGTAATCCTGAGTAACACAGGTTGGAGGAGGCTTACGATGCAATTTGCCCGTCCAGACAAAATTGTAATGCGAACTACACAACATCGCATGGACTTCCCCTTTTTTATCGTGGGATTCGCCCATGCGATTTAAGAATTTTTCTATTCAAGGCAGGTACAGACTTTAGTTGACTGCTTATGAACCACGCTGAAAATCCATATTTCGTCGCCCCCGAGAACGGGGCGCCCTATCAATTCAACAAGCTGGATTCCCGCCTTCGCGGGAATGACGAATTTTTAGGTTCATCTGGGTTTCTTATGGGTAACAAAAAGCGAAACGGCGTTTACCAAAATAATCCAATGCTTCTGGACTCGTTCACTCGTCCTGTTGGCGGGAAATTATAGAGTGTTCCCCCATACATGGACGCCCACTTTTTTGCCAAGCTTTCAATCAATGAGTTTGAGAGTAGGTAAAGATTGCGGCCATACATCCGGACTTTAAGTGAAGCGAATTGCTTCTGTCCCTGATGGAATACGCTGAGTCGTTCCTCTATCACCCTAGCGCACTTGATGTGCCGTGGGCACAACGGGATTTCCGACTCACGGTCTGACCTGTCTCGCCATCATTTCCTGATTGCCTGTGCAATCGGTGGAAGCCTTCCCCTTAAACTCGTTATCAATGCGTATCGTTTCGATACGCGCCTATTACTGTGTGATGATTACGCGCCGACCCTCTTGCCTGTCGGCATGTAATCCTGTTCGTATATTTTGCCCTTCGCCAGCAACGCCCAAACAATGCGCGCATTTTTGTTTGCCAGCGCAACCGCCGCCACGTTCTTGTTGCGCCTACCAATCAACTTGCATAGCCACGGGTTCGGCTCTGCCTTGTTCTCGGCAAAACGGATGACTGCTCTTGCGCCGTGAATCAGCAAGGTGCGCAGGAAAGATGAGTAACGCAAGTATGGTCGCCAAAAATAAAAATCGGCTCGTTTGGAGTTGCTGCAAATTGAGCAGAGTTTTCGTGGTAGCCCAGCAGAATTCCCACTCCTTGCTCATAAACTGGTGTTGCCCCAGAAAATGAAACTTGCTCCTTGGTATATCGAACTTTTGTTTTTAACCGGGTCAGCAACGTCTCCGCTTTCCTTATTTGCCACCCCCTCGGCACCAACCCCAGCTCCGATTCCTCGAAGCTGTCGGGAAACAGCGCGGCGGTGGCTTCGCTCATGCCTTCGGGGGCGCGGCCTTTTGCGTTGGCGTGGACGGGATCGAAATCGACAAACCACGATTTGAACATCGCCTGCGCAATGGCTTCCAGCGTGGCGTTGGTTTCGCGCAGGAGGGTGATGCGGTCGTCGAGTGCATCCAGCGTGTGTGCAATTGCATCTTGTTCCGACTTGTCTGTAGGTATTGAAAGCCAAAGCTTTTCAAGTGATCCAATGACAATCTGCGCTTGTGCAGAGCCAGTTCGAAGTCGATGGGTGTCGCTAGCTTTTAATGCCCAGTACAAATATTTCTTGGAGACAATCTGTTCGTTCGGCGAAAAAACAATTGAAAGATTTGTAATTGAACACTTGCGCGGAGACATTTTCACATCACCGGTTCCGCCTTCGCCACGACAGACAATCAACAACTGAGGTTCGTCAAATTGAAATGTCGGCAAATAGCCAACAACACCATAGCCACTGAATACAGGAAAGCCAGATTCATCAAGCTGTGACTTAGCCAAAAACTTCCCATACTTGAACTTGGCTAAATCAGCTAGTTGATAGCTCTTCCACTCAGAACTCATACCCCAGCCCTCCCGGCTTCTGCCGGATTAACTGATCGAGTTCCGTGCTGGAGCACAATATAGCTGGCTGCAATTTCTTGATGAAAGGCTTGGGGCAGGTGCGCCCAATCATGCACGTCCACCAATATGGGCAGGGTGCTGTGTTGTATGGCTTCTTTCAAATCGTGGCAGCCTGTCACGGATGCGGTAAGGTCTTGCGGGTTGCGCACGACCAAATCCAAATCGCTGCCTTCGTGCGCGTTGCCTGTCACGCGACTGCCGAAAGCCCAGACTTCGGCTTCAGGCACATGGCTCGTCAATAATGTTTGGAGCAAGGCGAGGTAAGGCGCGGGCAGGTCAATGCGATTCGGCATCAAATACTTTCTGCAAGGCGATCGCTAAGGCGCGGGCATCGACGACGTAGCCGGGGAGTAAGCGCAGCGTTTCGTTGGCGAACCCTTCGCCGTAGTCGTGGGCGGTGGAGTTGCGGTTCGTGCGATATTGAATCCAGCGCTCGACTTCGGCCAACTCCAACATGCCGTGTTTGCCCGCGTGACGCAGCACATCGTTGAAGATGAGTTTGTCCACTTCGCGGGGGCTGCCACCAAATGCTTTGATTGCTTTGCGTAGGAGTTTGCCGGCAGTTTCCAGTGATAATTCGAAACTTTTGATAGCGGCATTGCGATACAGGTCATGCATCACTTCGTTGTTGCCGCGCTGTTGCAAGGCTTCAAGCGCAGCCTCTAGCGTGGACACCGTGCGCAATAAATGTTCGACGTTTAACGACATGATGTATGTCCTCCTTGGTGTGGATTGTATTCGTTGTTTTGTCGGTTAGAACTCATACCCCAGCCCTCCCAGCTTCTGCCGGATCAACTGATCGAGTTCTGTTCCCTTCGCCATTTGTTCGCCCAGCTTTTCGGTGAGCGTCCGAGAGGATGGTTGGTTGTTGGCTATTCATTGCGCGTCGTCCTCTGGGTCTGGCTCGCCCGCCCATCCCTGCAATCGTGCTGCGATTTGTTCCGGGCTGGGCAGTTCGTCGCGATAGTTGGCGGGCAGTTGCGGGGTGACGGTGTAGGTGGCGATGCCGAGTGCGTGGCTGGCGGTGCGCAGGGCGTACTCGACCATGGTTTTGGTTTTGCTGCGGCAGATGACGATGCCGATGGCCGGGTTTTCGCCTTCGATGCAGTGTTGTTGGTCGAGGGTGTCCAGGTAAAACTCGATCTGGCCTTTGTGCTCGGGTTTGAATTCTCCGATTTTGAGTTCGATGGCGACGAGGCAGCGCAGGCGACGGTGAAATAGCAGGAGGTCGATGAAGTATTCTTTGCCGTCCACTTCGAGGCGATATTGGTTGCCGACGAAGGTGAATGCGCCGCCCATTTCGGCAAGGAAGCGGCGCAGATTGCGCACGAGGGATTCTTCCAGTTCGCGCTCGGAGTGGGCTTCGGATAAGCCAAGGAAGTCGAAGGTGTAGTGGTCTTTTACCGCCAGCATGGCTTGTGCTTTGATGGTGTCGGGCAAGGCTTCATCAAAATTGGTTTGGCCGTTGAGGTATTGGGCGTAGCTGTGGTTGTCGAGCTGGTGTTGCAAGACTTTGCTGGTCCAACCAAAACGGGCGGTAGCGCGTAAATAAAATTCACGCTCTAAATCGTCTTTGCAGCGCGCCATGATGAGCAGGTTTTTAGCCCAGCTAATTTCTCCTATCAACGACTGGAGTTTTGGCTTGGCTTGGTATTCGTTGAAAAATTGCCGCATCGCCCAGAGGTTTTGGGTCGAAAAACCGTTACGCCCGGGAAACTCGGATTGCAAATCACGCGCCAGATTTTCCACCACCGCTTTGCCCCAGCCTTGCTCGGCTTGGCGTCGGCTGATGTTTTCTCCCAGCCACCAGTACAGTTGCAGCAGCTCGCGATTGGCCGCACGTAATGCCTGAAATTGGCGCTGGCGTATCTGTGCTTTTATTTCCAGCAGAAAGTCGCCGTAACCATTCGGCACGGCAGATGCAAGGGGGGAAGCTGGTAAGGGTGTAAGTTCATCACTCACGTTTTATCCCTCCGCTTTTTGGATGGTGCTGTCGTTCAGAACTCATACCCCAGCCCTCCCAGCTTTTGCCGGATCAACTGGTCTAGCTCCGCTCCCTTTGCCATTTGCTCGCCCAGTTTTTCGGTGAGCTTTTGCATCTTGTCGGCGAAGGCTTCGTCATCGTCGTCCACTTCTTCTGCGCCGACGTAACGGCCGGGGGTGAGGACGTGGCCGTGTTCGGCGATTTCTGAAAGTTTGACGCTGCGGCAGTAGCCGGGGATGTCTGTATAGACTGCTGGATTCCCGCCTTCGCGGGAATGACGGTCAGTGGGAGGCTCGCCGCGCCACACGGCGACGGTGGCGGCGATGCGCTCTATCACCTCGTCCGTAAACTCTGTCTGCACACGGCTAATCATGGTGCCCAGTTTGCGGGCGTCTATGAACAGCACCTCGCCCTTACGGTGGGTCTTCTGCTTAACGAGGAACCACAGGCAGGCGGGAATCTGCGTGTTGAAGAACAACTGACCGGGCAAGGCGATCATCACCTCCACCACATCGGCATCCACCATCGCGCAGCGAATCTCCCCCTCGCTGTTCTGGCTGGAACTCATGGAGCCGTTCGCCAGCACAATCCCGGCACGACCCGAGGGCTTCAGGTGGTAGAGCATGTGTTGCAGCCACGCGTAGTTGGCGTTGCCTGCGGGCGGGTCGCCAAACTCCCAGCGCGGATCGCCCGTCAGGCTGCCGTGCCACCAGTCCGAGATATTGAACGGCGGGTTTGCCAGAATGAAGTCCGCCCGCAAATCCGGATGCTGGTTCCTGGTGAAGGTGTCGCCGGGTTCGCGTCCGAGATTGAAGTCGATGCCGCGTATCGCGAGGTTCATCGCGGCCAGTCGCCAAGTGGTGGGATTCGACTCCTGCCCGAAGATGGCAACGTCGCCCAGCTTGCCGCCGTGTGCCTCGATGAATTTCTCCGACTGAACGAACATGCCGCCAGAGCCGCAGCAGGGGTCATAGACCTTGCCGTGGTGCGGGGCAAGCACGGCGACCAGGGTTTTGACGATGCTGGCGGGCGTGTAGAACTGCCCGCCACGCTTGCCCTCGGCACTGGCGAATTGTCCGAGGAAGTATTCATAGACCTGCCCCAGCACGTCGCGGGCTTGTCCTGCGGTACTGCCGAAGCCGATGGTGGATACGAGGTCAACCAGCTCTCCCAACTTGCCGTCAGGCAACTGGGCGCGGGCATAGCGTTTATCCAGAATGCCCTTGAGCTTGGGATTCTCCGCCTCGATGACCACCAGTGCCTCGTCAATGCGCTTGCCAATGTCGGGCTGCTTGGCGGCACCTCGCAGCACTTCCCAACGCGCGGCTTCCGGCACCCAGAACACGTTGACCTCGGTGTAGTAGTCGCGGTCTTCCAGCTCGGCTCGCAGCAGCTCAGGGGTGTTATCGTGCAGGCAGTAATCGTCAGACGGGTCAGCGAAGCGTCGCTCCAACTCGGCGCGGCGGGCGGCAAAAGTGTCGGAGACGTATTTGACGAAAATGAGCCCGAGCACGAGGTGCTTGTATTCGGCTGCATCAATGTTGGCGCGCAGCTTGTCGGCGGTTGCCCACAGGGGTTTCTTGATGTCGTCGAGCATGGGGCTTCCGTCGCTGTGAGTGGCAAGGCCGGGATTATAGATTGCGGGAGGGCGGGCTCACTATCGTCACAAAAATATCCTCAAACGGCCACACCTCCTGTGCCTGCGCGATTTTCAGGGTGGCGAAACAGACCTCGGCGAATATCTCGAAAGCGTCGCCGCGCTCTTTATTACCGGGCAGTGCCGATATCTTGGCTTCGAGACCGCCAAATGAATCAAGTCTGTCAAAGAAACCCGAATTTAATAATCGGCTGGCTGATGAATGTCTTGAAGGCATGCACCCAATCCTTGATCTTGTTCTAGCACAGACAGCAGGGTGGAATTTTAAGTAACTCAGGTTGGAGGAATCTTATGATGCAATTTGCCCGACCGGACAAAATTGTAATGCGAACTACACACCACCGCATGGACTTCCCCATTTTTATCGAGGGATTCGTCCTTGCGATTGAAGGATACTTCTATTCAAGGCTGGTACAGACTTTAGTTGACTGCTTATGAACCACTCTGAAAATCCATATTTCGTCGCTCCCGCGAAGGGGGCCCTGTCAATTCAACAAGCTGGATTCCCGCCTTCGCGGGAATGACGAATTTTTAGAGATGCACTTATATCTTGGCGACTTTCTGGGTGCCGAGCGCAGTGCTGTGTAGCGAAGGTGGAGCAAAGCCCGCTGCTTAGTTGATTCAAAATCAACTCAAGTAAGGCTGAGTACTGGGAAGGAAAATCGGCAAACTCGCGCGACTACATCTTTGCAATTTCCAATCCGCTGCTTTGCCACGCAACCATTCCGCCTTTCACATTACTGGCTTGTTTATATCCGGCCTCTTGCAACTGTGAGACGGCGATTGCTGAACGCCTGCCGGAACGACATATCACCACGATAGGCTTTTCTTTATATTCGGCTATCTCTTGCAGGCGTGCGTTCAGTTGACCCAACGGGATCAACTTCGCATTCGGCGCGTGTATCGCCGAATATTCGGCGGGTTCACGCACATCCAGCAGCAACGCTCCTTGCTTGCTCATGTTTTGCGCCTGCTTCACATCCACGCCGTCCGCAGCCTGCAATTGTTGCACTGCCATCACCAGACCCAGCAAAATCGCCAGCGCCCACAGAATTTTTTTGGATTTCATGTTTTGTCTCTGTAAGAAGAACGCTGATTCAAGCCAGCTGATAAGCCGGGAAGCCACTCTGCACCCAGTTCATCATGCCGCCACGAAGGTTGTAAACGTTGGAAAACCCCTGCTGTTGGAGAAACACACAGGCTTGCGCGGAGCGCGCGCCGCTGCGACACACCAAAACCAACTTTTCTTCCTTGGACAGGTTTTGTATATTGCCGGGCAACGTGCCCAGCGGAACTGCCTGCGCTTTGGGCACCGTGCCCATCGCGATCTCTTGCAACTCGCGCACGTCGATGACACGCATTTCATGATTGTCATCATTAACCCAGTCGGCAAATTCGGACACGTCGATTTCTTTTATGGATCTGGCGAACATCGTTTCAACTCCCAAAATAACAAGAGTTGAATATTAGCGTAATCTAATATACTTGCCAACCCCCGCCGGGGATCAATTTGGAAAATACGGTGAGGCGGATTTGAAGGATCGCCGGACAAAGCGCAGGGGTTTAGCGCAATCGCCAAGCCCCCGCCGGGGCTTCAATGCTGACTGACGAACGGTTTGAATCCCAACTTCTTTTGCAACTGTGCGGCCGCACTGCGTGCTTCATCGGCATTCGCATACGGGCCAAGATGCACCCGCGACAAGTCATCTTTTTCATACAGTGATAACGACTTGCCACTGTCGGCCAACTCGTTTTGCATCTTGGCCAGGAAACTTTCAGCACCTTGCTTCGCTTTGAAAGCACCCAGTTGCAGGAATACTTTTCCCTTTGCGGAACCCGCCAGTTCGACCGGAATGGCGACACTCGCCGTAACCGCTTCCACCTTTATAGCCGGTGTATCCACTGCCGTAGTGACGGGTGCATTGGCATCGACCGCAATGCTCTCGACTTCAACTTCGGCACTGCCCGTGTTGATATAACCCAGTTTGTATGCGGCAACATACGATAGATCCATGATGCGCCCGTGCAGGAAAGGGCCACGGTCATTGACGCGCACCACGACTGATTTGTTATTCGCCGGATTGGTCACACGCGCATAACTTGGAATGGGCAAGGTGGGATGCGCGGCGGTCATGCCGTACATGTCGTACACCTCACCGATGGACGTGTTCTGGCCGTGGAATTTTTTGCCATACCAGGACGCGATGCCGCGCTCTTTATAGTTACCTGTGACAGTCAACGGGGTATAGGACTTGCCTAATGCGGAGTAGGTCCGATTGGCATAGCGATGCAACGGTTCGGCCTTGGGCACGGCATCGGGAATGGCATCCAGGTTTGCCGGAATCTCCGCAGCGGGGCCGTCGCCTGGCAGATACCCTCCGCCTGATGTTGTTTGAGCCGGTGATTGCGCTGCGGTTTCGCCCGCGCGTACATCCACGATGGGGGCTGCCTCGCCTTGTCTGACGGATGTTTTTTGCGGAGTATTTGAACAGGCGCTCAGCATCACCACGCTACCTACCAGCCACACGATCTGTGTTCTCATGTTCATCCCCTTAAGTTTTGACCAAGCGTTGATGTGTATGAATGCTCATCAACACGCCGAAGCCGAGCATCAGCGTGAGCATGGAAGTCCCGCCATAACTCAGTAGCGGTAACGGCACGCCCACCACCGGCAGGATGCCGCTGACCATGCCCATGTTGACGAAAGTATAAGTGAAGAAGGTCAGCGTGATGCTGCCCGCCATCAGCCGCGTGAAATAGGTGGAGGCGTTGGCGGTGATAATAAAGCCGCGCCCGATGATGAAGATATAGATGCCCAACAAGATCAGATTGCCGAGGAATCCAAACTCTTCCGAATACACCGCAAAGATAAAATCGGTGCTGCGTTCCGGCAGGAAATCCAGATGGGTCTGCGTTCCGTTCAAATAACCTTTTCCCAGAAAACCGCCGGAACCCACGGCGATCATGCCCTGAATGGTGTGGTAGCCCTTGCCCAATGCATCCTGCGAAGGATCGAACAACATCAGGATGCGGTGGCGTTGGTAGTCATGCAGCATGTGCCATACGAAAGGCGCGCTGGCCAGTGCCGCCACCAGCGTGATACCCATGACTCGCCAACTCAAACCGGCCAGAAACAACACGTAGAAACCGCTCGCTCCGATCAGGATGGATGTGCCCAAATCGGGTTGCCGCACAATCAGAGCCACCGGCACAAGCAGCAATATTGTGGCAACAAAATAATTCTTCAGGGTCAGAGTAGCTTCGTGTTTTTCGAAATACCAAGCCATCATCAGCGGTATCGCGATTTTCATCAGTTCCGACGGCTGGATGGTCGCCACCCCGATGTTAAGCCAACGCCGTGCGCCGTGGCTGATCTCGCCGAACAAGGCGACACAGACCAGTAAAAGCAAGCCGGTCACATACATCGGGAGCGCGATACGCATCAGATAATGCAGCGGCATGTTGGCGACAATCCACAGCGCGGTGAATGCCACCAGGATGTTGCTGAGTTGGCCCAATACACGCAGCCAACTGCCGTCAGTCGCGCTATACAACACCACCAGACTGACGAACAACAACGCCCCCAGCCCGTACAGCAAAACGGGATCCAGATGCAGCATAAAACGTTGCTTGATGCGTCGGACCAACATGGCTAATCACTCTCGGCAACAGATTTGTCGGATATTTTTTGCAGCGGTTTTGGCAGCGTCCCCAGCAGGTAATAGTCCAGCACTTTACGGGCAATCGGTGCTGCGGTGGAGCCGCCGTGCCCGCCATTCTCCGCCAGCACCGCCATCGCGATGCGCGGTTTATCCACCGGTGCAAACACGATGAACCAGGCGTGGTCGCGATTGTATTCGCTGACTTTGCGCTCGTCATATTTCTCGCCCTGCTTCATGCCGACCACCTGCGCGGTTCCCGTCTTGCCGGCGACGGTGTATTTCACACCCATGAATGCGCCAACTGCCGTGCCGCCCGGCTTCAGGACATCCGCCATGGCATTTTTTACCAGTGCCAGATGCTCCGCCGGAATCTTCAGATCGTACAAGGGTTGCGGTTTGGCTTGCGGAGCAACTTGTGTTTGTTGGACTTCTTTCACCAAATGGGGGCGATAGCTCACACCGTCATTGGCCAGCGTCGCGGTGGCCATGGCCAGTTGCAGCGGCGTGATCAGATGGTAGCCTTGGCCGATACCCGCGGACACGGTATCGCCTGTGAACCATTGTTGCTGGTATCGCTTCATTTTCCACTCGGTGGACGGCAACAATCCCGACGTTTCTCCTTCCAGATCGATTCCGGTCTTCTTGCCATAACCGAACAAATCAAGGTAATCGTGCATGCGATCGATACCCATCTCGGTCGCCAGCCCGTAATAGTAGGTATCACACGACACCACGATCGATTTGTACAGATCGACACGGCCATGCCCGCCCGCTTTCCAATCCCGGTATTGGTGACTACTGCCGGACAACATGAAATATCCCGGATCGCTGATGGTGCGCTCGGGTGAACGCACGTTGTAATGTTGCGCGGCCAGCGCCATAAACGGTTTGATGGTGGAGCCCATCGGGTATTGCCCGCGTAATGCGCGGTTGTTCAGTGGCACATCGGGCGAATTGTTGAGCGCATCCCAGCTCTCTGAATCAATGCCGTCGATAAACAGATTGGGGTCGTAACCGGGCTTGCTGACAAAGGCCAGCACTTCGCCGTTGCTCGGGTCGATGGCGATCAATGCGCCGCGATAATCACCGAAAGCCTGCACCGCCACTTCCTGCAATTTGGCGTCCAGTGTCAGCGTCAGATTCTTGCCGGATTGGGGCGCGGTGCGCGACAACATGCGCACCGCGCGACCGCCGGCATCCACTTCGACCTGTTCGAAGCCGGTCACCCCGTGCATCGCCTGTTCGTAACGTTGCTCGATGCCGGTCTTGCCGATGTAATCCGTGCCCAGATAATTGGTCGCAAATTCGGATTTTTCCAGCACGGCACTCTCTTGCTGGTTGATGCGCCCGATGTAGCCGAGCAGATGCGAAGTGACTTCGGTGAACGGATATTCGCGGAACAGGCGCGCTTTGATCTCGACACCGGGGAAACGATAACTTTGCGCGGCGAATCGCGCCACCTCCTCATCGCTCAACCGTGTACGGATCGGCAGGGTTTCCAATGAACGCCGCTCCGACATCAATTTCTTGAAGCGTCGCAGGTCTTTCGGTTTGATCTCGACCAGTTTGCCGATCTCGGCCAGCGTCGACTGCATGTTGGCGATTTTGTCCGGCGTGATCTCCAGCGTATAACCGGCAAAATTGCGTGCCAATACCACGCCGTTGCGGTCGGTGATGACACCCCGATTGGGCACGATGGGTACCACGTAGACGCGGTTGCTCTCGGCCATCGTTTCAAAATAATCGGTGCGCAAAATTTGCAAATAAAAGAAACGCAGCAACAGAATGAGGAACAGCACCCCCACAAAACCCAGGCTCAGAAACAGACGCAAACGGAAAAAATAGATTTCGCGCTGATGGTCTTTCAGCTCGATCTTGCTGGTCATAGTTCGTTGGGGTCGCGGCGTGGTCGGCGCAATGCTTGCAAGACAAGCGTGAGCGGTGCCCACATCAGCGCCGAGGTGAGGACTCCCAGGTAATATTCCCAAGCGACATAACCGCGCACCTGCCAATGCACGGCGGCATACACGGAATAACTGGCCAGCAGCAAGACCAGCACATGCACGGACTGCTCGCGCAAATTGAACATCTGTACCCGCCGGTTCAACACCAGACCGCCAAAAGCCAGCACGGTATACGCCAGAGCATGTTGGCCGAACAGGCTGGCATCCGCCACATCGACAAAGATGCCCAGTATCCAGGCGATGCCGATACCGATGCGGTGCGGTTTGTGTGTACACCAATACAACAGAACCAGCGCCACAAAATCGGGACGCAAGGCGAGCGCCCAACCGCTCCACGGCAACCATTCAAGCAACACCGCGACCAACAGCGACAGCACAATGAAACTGCGGCTTACCGGCAACATGAACTCCCTGTCTCGCGCCATCTCGTATCTCATGGCTTGCTCCGTCTGGCGTTCTTTTTGATGCGCTGCGGCTCCTGCAGGTCGGCTGCCGCAACGGGCCTTTCCGGCAATGGCGGCACGCTGGAAACGATGAGCAATGTGCGATGCCTGTCCACACCCGCCAGAGGAGCACACACGACATGCGCAAACGGATAGGCGGGGTCGCGTTCGACCTTGATGACTTTCGCCACGGGCAACGACGGGGGATACGTACCATCCATTCCCGAAGTGACCAATTCGTCCCCAACCTCAATGTCGGCACTCACCGGCTGGTAGCGCAGTTCCAATTCGCCGATGTTGCCCGAACCAAAAACTACCGCGCGCAAGCCATTGCGTTTGATCTGGATGGGGATCGCGTTGTCCTTGTCGGTGGCCAGGGTCACTTCGGAAAGCCACGGATACACCCGTGTCACCTGCCCAACCACGCCGGTGTCATCGAGCACCGCTTGCCCTGGTTGCACATTGGCCTGCGCACCTTTGTCGACCAGTAGTTTGCGTTTGAAGATGTCGCGTTCAATGTAGACAATCTGTGCCATTTGCATGGTGTAATCGGCGCGTTGTTTGACCTCCAACAACGCGCGCAACTGGGCATTCTCCAACTGAATGGATTGCAGTTGCAGCAACTGGGTGGCATCCGCCTCATGTTGCAGATGCAACTGTTGGTTATCGGCGATCAGATGACGCTGCAACGAGAAATACGCGGCGATGTCCCGGGCAATTTCGCCGGGCAAAGAGGTCAGTCGCTGAAAAGGATAGATGATGACCGCGATGACCTGGCGTGTGGATTCCAGATATTGGTAACGCGCGTCCACAAACAACAGGGCCATTGATAAAACGCTGAAAAACACCAAGCGTGCAACCGCACTCGGGCCGCGATTGAAGAAACGTAGCGTGCGGGTGTCTTCCAAGATCTAACGGAATCAGTCGCTGGTGAAGATGCTGCTGTACTTGTCCATGCTTTCCAGTGCTTTGCCGGAACCGCGTACCACACACGTCAGCGGATCGTCGGCGATGACCACGGGCAGTCCGGTCTCTTCCATCAACAGGCGATCCAGATCGCGCAACAGAGCACCGCCACCGGTCAGCACCATACCTTTACTGGCAATGTCCGCGCCCAGTTCTGGCGGGGTCTGTTCCAGTGCGGTTTTCACCGCGCTGACGATGCTGTTGAGAGGATCGGTAAGGGCTTCCAGAATTTCGTTGCTGGAGATGGTAAAGCTGCGCGGCACACCTTCCGCCAGATTGCGCCCGTTCACTTCCAGCTCGCGCACTTCACTGCCGGGGAAAGCGGAACCGATTTGTTTCTTGATCATTTCGGCGGTTGTCTCGCCGATTAACATACCGTAGTTACGGCGGATGTAATTGATGATGGCGTCGTCGAACTTGTCGCCGCCGACGCGCACGGAGCCGGAATACACCGCCCCCCCCAAGGAGATCACACCGACCTCGGTAGTGCCGCCGCCGATGTCCACCACCATGGAACCGGTCGCGTCTTCCACCGGCAGATCGGCACCAATCGCGGCGGCCATCGGCTCTTCGATCAGTTCCACGCGGCGCGCTCCGGCACCGTAAGCCGACTCGCGGATAGCGCGGCGTTCCACTTGGGTAGAACCGCAGGGCACGCAAATGACGATGCGCGGGCTGGGCGTGAAGATGCTGGATTTGTGAACGCGGCGGATGAACTGCTTGAGCATTTGCTCGGTGACGGTGAAATCGGCAATCACCCCGTCTTTCATGGGACGGATGGCGGTGATGTTGCCCGGTGTACGGCCCAACATCTGTTTCGCGGCGAGTCCGACCTGTTGGATGACCTTCTTGCCATTCGGTCCGCCCTCCTGGCGAATCGCCACGACGGACGGTTCGTTTAACACGATGCCCTGACCGCGCAACCAGATCAGTGTGTTTGCCGTACCGAGGTCGATAGCGAGGTCGTTGGAGAAATAGCCGTTGAAATAACTTAACATGTTGAGTCCTGAAAGGTAGAAGGGGTGCGCCTGCAAAGCACTTTATGATAACCTATCGCGCCCGATTTGATAAAGCTTTAGCCCCGTTATGTCCCTAAGTTTAGCCGATGTAGAAAAAGTCGCCCGCCTTGCCCGACTGGCGATGAATCCGCAGGAATTACACGCTGCGCAAGCGCAATTGAATAACATCTTCGACCTCATCGCCGAGATGCAGGCAGTTGACACCCGTGGCATAGCCCCGATGTCACACTCCCAGGACTTGTCGCAACGTCTGCGTGACGACGTGGTGAGCGAGTCCAACCAGCGCGAAGCATTCCAAGCCGTCGCCCCACAAGTGGAACAAGGCCTGTATCTGGTTCCGCAAGTCATCGAGTAACGCCCATGATCCATTCCAGCCTCACACAACTGGGCGCGGCTTTGCGCTCCAAACAAATCTCCAGCGTCGAACTGACGCAGCTTTATCTCGACCGTATCGCGCAACTGAACCCGGCGCTGAATGCGTATATCACCGTACGCCCGGAAGCCTCGCTAACGCAGGCGCGTGCTGCCGATATCCGTATCGCAGCGGGAACAGCCGATGCTTTGACCGGCATCCCATTCGGGCAGAAAGACATCTTTTGCGCCAAAGAATGGCTGACTACCTGCGGTTCGAAGATGCTGCACAACTTCGTCTCGCCCTACGACGCACACGTTATTTCGCAATTCAACAACGCCGGTGCAGTGAATCTGGGCAAGACCAATATGGACGAATTCGCCATGGGGTCGTCGAACGAGACCTCGTTTTACGGCGCGGTGAAAAATCCGTGGGACACGGCGCGCGTCCCCGGCGGTTCGTCCGGCGGTACCGCCTCTGCCATCGCGGCACGTTTGTGTGCGGCAGCAACGGGCACGGACACCGGCGGTTCCATTCGCCAACCCGCCGCGTTATGCGGCATCTCCGGCTTGAAACCCACCTATGGCGTGGTATCGCGTTACGGCATGATCGCCTTCGCTTCCAGCCTGGACCAGGCGGGCCCGATGGGACGCAGTGCAGAAGACCTCGCGCTGATGCTGAACGTGATGGCCGGTTTTGACGAGCGTGATTCCACTTCACTGCAACGCGACAAGGAAGACTACGCGCGCGACTTGAACAAACCGTTGACCGGCCTGCGCATCGGCCTGCCCAAGGAATTCTTCGCCGAGGGTATGGGCGCCGACGTGGCCAAGACGGTCGAGGTTGCTATCGACGAATATAAAAAACTCGGCGCAACTCTCGTTGACATCTCCCTTCCGAATTCCAAACTTTCAGTGCCGGTGTATTACGTGCTGGCGCCGGCGGAAGCCTCCAGCAACCTGTCGCGTTTCGACGGCGTGCGCTACGGCTATCGCGCCCCGGAATACAGCGACCTCGCCGACATGTATGAAAAGAGCCGCGCGCAGGGCTTCGGCGCGGAAGTGAAACGCCGCATCATGATCGGCACTTACGTGCTGAGCCACGGTTACTACGACGCGTATTATTTGCAGGCGCAGAAGATTCGCCGCCTGATTGCGCAGGATTTCACCGAAGCGTACAAGCAGTGCGACGTCATCATGGGGCCGACTTCGCCGTCCACCGCGTTCAAGCTGGGCGAGAAGGGCGACGATCCGGTGCAGATGTACCTGTCCGATATCTACACCATCGCGGTCAACCTGGCCGGGCTGCCCGGCATGTCCATTCCGTGCGGATTTGGCGCAAACAACATGCCGGTGGGCCTGCAGATCATCGGCAATTATTTCGACGAAGCGCGCATGCTGAATGTGGCGCACCAATATCAACAAGTGACCGACTGGCATGGCCGTATGCCGACCGGCATTTAAGGAATTATCATGACTTGGGAAACCGTCATCGGACTGGAAGTACACACCCAGCTCTCGACCCACACAAAGATATTCTCCGGCGCATCCACTGCGTTCGGCGCTGAACCCAACACACAGGCCGATGCCGTGAGTTTGGCCTTGCCCGGCGTGCTGCCGGTGCTGAACAAAGGCGCGGTAGAACGCGCGATCAAGTTTGGCTTGGCCGTGGGGGCGCACATCGCGCCGCGCTCGGTATTCGCACGCAAGAATTATTTCTATCCCGACTTGCCCAAGGGCTACCAGATCAGCCAGTTCGATCTACCTGTGGTGGGGCAAGGCGCGCTGACCATTCAGGTGGAGCCATTGTCCGGTAATGCAAAACCCTACGAGAAAACCGTGCGTATCACGCGCGCCCATCTGGAAGAAGACGCCGGAAAATCGATGCATGGTGACTTCCACGGCATGACCGGTATCGACCTGAATCGCGCCGGAACGCCGCTGTTGGAGATCGTCTCCGAACCGGATATGTGTTCTGCCGCCGAAGCGGTGGCGTATGCCAAAGCGTTGCATTCGCTGGTGCGCTGGATCGGTATCTGCGACGGCAACATGCAGGAAGGTTCGTTTCGTTGTGACGTGAATGTTTCGGTGCGCAAGCCCGGCCAACCGCTGGGTACACGTCGCGAGATCAAAAACCTCAACTCGTTTAAATTCATGCAGCAGGCAATCGACTACGAAGTGCAGTGGCAGATTGACACGCTGGAAAACGGCGGCAAGATCCAGCAAGCCACCATCCTGTTCAACCCCGATACCGGTGAAACGCGCGCGATGCGCAGCAAAGAAGACGCGCACGATTACCGCTATTTTCCCGATCCCGATTTATTGCCCTTGGACATCAGCGAGGTGTGGAAAGAGCAGATTCGCGCCACATTGCCGGAATTGCCACAAGCCAAACAAACGCGTTATGTGAATGACCTCGGCCTGTCTGCGTACGACGCAAGCATCCTTACAACATCGCGCGAAATGGCCGATTATTTTGAAGCTGTACTCATAGCGTGTTCCCCCTCCCCCGGCGGAAGAGGGGATCAGACCTCCAAGCAAGCGGCCAACTGGATCATCGGTGAAGTGAGCGCGCAACTAAACCGCGACGGCCTGGACATGGCGCAATGCCCGATTTCCGCGCGGCAACTCGGCGGCATGCTGCAACGTATCGCCGACGGCACCATCTCCAACTCGGGTGCGAAGGAAGTGTTCCGCACCCTGTGGGCGGAAGGTGGCGAGGCGGATGCCATCATCGAATCAAAAGGATTGAAGCAGGTCTCCGACAGCGCTGCCATCGAAGTTTTGGTGGATGAAATTATCGCCGGAAATGCCGACAAAGTTGCGGAATACCGCAGCGGGAAAGACAAACTGTTCGGATTCTTTGTGGGCATCGCCATGAAGGCGAGCAAAGGAAAAGCCAATCCGGCACAGTTGAACGAAGTCTTGAAACGCAAGTTGGGTTGAACCTATGGCCAAACGCCGCGTCGATCTTCTGTTCAAAAATTTCCCGGATGATTTTCCGCATGAGCTTGAAAAAGATTATCCGCGCATTTTGCATAAACTCATGCATTTGTGGTCGAAGGATCAATTCGATGTGTACATAAAAGAGTTGATGGTCAGCGACCGCAATGATCGTCAGGGATTTTCACGCAAGGTGATTTCGGAAATTCTGTTCATCCACAAATTGCATGACGCCTGCCGTGTGCAGAATCTCACGTTGCCACCCATCGAAAATTCATGGGAGTCGCTGCCTCCCGCGAACCGCTCCCCGCAGTCTTATTTGCTCGCCTTGCAACGCGGCGATCTGGATCAGGTTCGCCTCTATCTGGATGTCGGCATCCCCGTGGATTATCACTTCGAAGACGGTGGCGGCACGCCCCTTGCCATCGCTGCTACCAACGATCAAGCCATCGTTGCCTCGCTGCTCATCCAATCCGGTGCCGATGTGAATGCCCGCGACCGGGGTGAATACACACCGCTACATTGGGCGGCTTTTTTTGGTCATACCACGGTGGCCAGTTTGTTGCTGAAAAATGGCGCCAATATCAACGCGCTGCAAAACACCCTGAGTACGCCGCTGATGTTGGCCGTGTTGCGCAACCATTTGAGCATGGCTACGCTGCTGGTCAAGCATGGCGCAAACAAGAATCTGGCCAGCAAAGATGGCTCGCCAATCGATGTCGCTCTGAAAAAGGGAGCGGCTGAGATGATCGCTATCCTGCGTACCCCGGCCCATTCCTGATTCCCCATAATCAAGATAGACACCGTTTGAAAATGGTGGCCGCGATCAGGACGTAATGTCGAAACGCACCACGCGATAGAACCGGTCAAAGCAGGTTTCGACGTTCGGCTCACCCGCCAGTGTTTTGCCCTGTTTCGCCAAGGCTTCCGACAATTTCCCTGTCACGTCTTCTTCCCAGAAACCGGGCAGGAACGGCTCCAGCCGGGCGAACACCCACCGCGTCAGCCTTAGCCGATACAAGCAATGCTCGCGGGGGCTCGATCCGTATTCGGCGATCAGCACCGAACCTCCGCATTTCACCACTCGGGCAATCTCGTCGTACACGTTCTGCCTTGCCGCTGGTGGCAGTTCATGGAAGAGAAAAAACAGAATCACTTGGTCGAAAGAGTCGTTGGCATAACCCAAACTCTCCGCGTTCATCCGCGCCAGATGGCAGCGCCCGGACATGTCCGATATTTTGCTGCGTGCCAGGTTCAACTGCCCCACCGCCACATCGCAGAGATGCACTTCATTCCGGGTATGCTGCAACAAGGAAGGGGTGAGCTTGCCGTACACACAGGTCAATTGCAGCAACCTCGAACCCGGCTTGTTCTCGACTTGAGCCAGTGTTTTATCGAGCAGCGTGTCGTACCGACCGAACAGGATGGCGTTGATGATTATTTGGTGATCGAAGAACCAGATGCTTCTGCCCCACAGGTACGCCCACCAGTAATAACGTGCCAAATATTCCGGCACACCCGCATGAAGAAATTTCCGGTACAGCCGCACTGCGATTATTTGAGGAGTCCGCGCGGCTTGCGCGGCGCATCAACGAACAAGCGGTCGTACAACCCGTTCGGTAACCGTTTCAACACCCAACCCACGATGCCCATCTGCCACGGCACCACGCTAAAGGAGGTTCCGTTTTCAATGACACGCGCCATACGCGCTGCGGCCACCCGCGCATCCAAGATGAAAGGCATGGCATACGGATTAATGTCGGTCATAGGCGTCTTGATATAACCGGGGCAGATGGTCACAACTTTGATGCCCGTGTTGCGCAATTCCACGCGCAGGGATTCGAGGTAGGAGATGGCAGCCGCCTTCGACGCCGAGTAGGCACCGGCTCCGGGCAGGCCACGGAATCCCGCGACACTTGCGATGCCTACTAGCGTAAACCCTCCGGGAGAGGGGCCGGGGGTGAGGGTAGCTGCACGCATCGCGGCCAGAAAAGGTTGGAAGGTTTGCACCATGCCCAGCACGTTGATATCCATGACCTGTCGAAACACCGATTCATCTTCGGCATATTCGGTCAGGGTTCCAACACTCACTCCGGCGTTTGCGATGACGATGTTTGGAATGCCGACGCGCGAAATAATATCCCGGGCAGCGAGTTGCAGCGCGGCCGCATCGCGTACATCCAAGGCGTAGGGGAATACCTGATTGGGGAATTCAAGCGCGAGCGACTGCAGAAGGTCGCTACGTCTTGCGATGGCTGCAACAATGACACCGCGCTCAAGATAAAAGCGCGCGAGCGCAAGACCGATGCCACTCGACGCGCCCGTAATAACAAGCGATTTGATATCCGACTTTTGTTTCACGTGCCGAGTCGCCCGCTAAACTTGACCACCCGAATCAATGTTTGCCGGAGCGACGCTCCTTGCGCGCCATGTCTATCACTTCATTCAACACGCGGATGGTTTGATCCGGCTCCAACCCCGTGATGATGTATTTACCATCCACGGCGATTGTCGGCGTGCCGCGCACACCGAAACTTTGCACCATCTGGTTGCTGCGCACGACCTTGCTTTGCAGTGAGAACGAGTTGTAAGCCGCACCAAACTTGCTGCGATCCACACCGCGTTTGGCCACAAAGTCGGTGATCTTGGCTTCGGTACTCAAATCCGTGTTGAACACATTCCAGGCTTCAAAAAAGTCGTTATGCAGACGGTCGCGTTGCCCCAACGACTCCAGCGCATAAAAGGCGCGTGCCATCGGCTCCCACGAATCGCGAAAGATGACGGGCACCAGTTGCAACGAAACGTCCTTGGGCATCATTTTCTCCCAAACACTCAAAGCACCGTGCAAGTGGTAACAATGCGAGCATCCATAAAAAAAGAACTCAAGCACTTCCACCTTGCTCCCGCTCAGTGTGAGCTGCGGCGGATTGAGCACCTTGTAATCTCTGCCCGCGACCACTTCGGCGTTAACCTGAGACGCGCACATCAGAACCAGAACGGTGAAAAGCTTGCGAAAAAGATTCATATTCCTCTCCAATGAATTATTGAGCATGTAAAGCGGTGGCATTGTTGACGCCGTTTTGTTTCAGCATCGCGATCGCAGTGTTGGCTTCCGCCAATCCTTTGTACGGTCCCAGTCGCACACGATGCCAGACACCTTTTCCGGGGATCGTGACAACCTGCACAGCGACCTCGATACCACTCAAGGCCAGTTTGGCTTTCAGTTTTTCTGCATCCCCGGCATTCTGAAAGGAACCGGCTTGAACGAGGAAGGCCGAGGTGTCGGATACTGCGGGTGACACCGCCTTGGTGGCGGGCGGATTTATAGTTTTCCTCTCCGCATCGCTCGGGCTTCT
>CAZRZH010000001.1:0-41755 GCA_964604485.1 uncultured Sideroxydans sp. | reverse complement strand
ATTGGAGATGAAGCGGTGGGATCAGTGCGCCACCGCGATAGCGGTTTAGTTCAACAGTTTTTAGACGGACCCACCGGTCCGTGCTATTGATAATAGTGTGGAATTTAAATTTTCGATAACTAATTGATTCACTGAAGTCCACCAAATTTACTATTCCTCATATGCATTAATAATACGGGAACATGATGACAGGCTGCTCGTGGCCGCAAGCCGAAGTTCGAATTTTTTGATCAGCTTCGATAGCTCGCGTTGATCTTCACGTAGTCGTAAGAGAAGTCGCAAGTCCACAAGGTGGCATTCACCGCACCGCGATTCAGCACCACGCGGATGGTGATATCGCTTTGCTTCATCACACGCGCACCGTCTTCTTCCTGATAACTCGTCGCGCGTCCGCCGTGTTCGGCCACCAGCACGTCATCGAGATACAGTTTTAACTTCTCGACATCGAGGTCGCTCACACCGGCATAACCGATGGCGGCAAGGATGCGACCGAGGTTGGGATCGGAAGCGAAGAAGGCGGTCTTGACCAAGGGCGAGTGGGCGATGGCATAACCGATCTTTTTGCACTCGGTTTCGTCGCGGCCACCTTGCACTTGAATGGTGATGAATTTGGTCGCGCCTTCGCCGTCGCGCACGATGGCTTGCGCCAGCACGGTAGCGACTTCGGTGATGACGGTTTGCATCTGCGTGCGGTTCGCATCGTTGATGGCAACGCCGCTCTTGCCGGTGGCAATGAGCATCAGCGCATCGTTGGTGGAGGTGTCGCCATCCACGGTGATGCAGTTGAACGAACGGTCGGCTGCGTCGCGCACCATGAGTTGTAACAGCGGTTGAGTGATGGCCGCGTCAGTGGCGATATAGCCCAGCATGGTGGCCATATTGGGATGGATCATGCCGGAGCCTTTGGACATGCCGGTGACGGTGACCGTCTTGCCGCCGATCTGGATTTGACGCGACACGGCCTTGGCAACGATGTCGGTGGTCATGATGGCTTGCGACGCGTCGAACCAGTTGTCAGCTTTCAGGTTGGCGACGGCTTGCGGCAGGCCGGTGACAATTTTTTCAACGGGCAATGGCTCCATGATGACGCCGGTGGAATAGGGAAGCACTTGCTCCGGCGCACAGCCCAGCAATTTTGCCATTGCAGCACAGGTAGTGCGCGCGGCAGCCATGCCCTGTTCGCCGGTTCCGGCGTTGGCGTTGCCGGTGTTGACCAGCAGCGCGCGGATGCCTTTGTTCGCGGCCAGATGTTCAAGCGCGACGGTGACGGGCGCGGCGCAGAAGCGGTTAGTGGTGAACACCCCGGCAACGGTCGCGCCCTCTTCCAGTTTGATGACCAGCACGTCCTTGCGGTTGGCGCGCTTGATACCCGCTTCCGCTGTACCCAAAAAAACGCCCGCAACGGGCAACAGTTGTGCCGCTACGGGCGATTCAAGATTGACCGGCATGACTAGAAACGCCCGCCCGTCTTGTACAGATAATTGGTCATTTCCACCGATTGTGCATTCATGCGGCGCACGATGCCATGCACATGGCGCACGATGCCCCGCATCACGTAATAAACGATGGCGGGTTGAGTATTCAACAACGATTCGAACTTTGAGCGTTCCAGTAGCAACACCTGGCAATCGGTCTTGGCTATTACTGTGGCGCTGATCTGCGACACATTGCCGCCCACGAAAGTGATGATTCCAGCCAGATCACCGGGTTGCAGCAGATGCAAAGTCGCCTGTTCGCCGCCGATGATCGCTGTCGCCTCAACTTCTCCGCTCGCCAAGACGATTAATGAATTTTTTAATCGCTCTTCACCGGGACGTAACATGCAATCTCCGGCCTTGTATTCCCTGACTTCGAACAACCGCCCAAGCGATTCAATTTCAGCGTCGCGCAACTCCTCAGTCAGCGTCGAGTTGTGTAACGTTTGCAAGATCAGATCATCAGTCGGCATCTTCTTCTCCTGTGGTATTAATTTGTTCAATTCAATTTGCCGTGGCACTGCTTGTATTTCTTTCCGGAGCCGCAGGGGCAAGGATCATTACGCCCCACCTTTTCACCTGAACGCACGAACGGCTTGTGTTCGCTGGCTTGCGGTTCGGAATTCCCCAGAGCTTCTTCATAGTCCGCGTGATGATACTGTACATTTTCCGGCGTGTGGGGCGCTTCCGCCGCCGCCACATCCGCTTCGCTGCGGATCTGCACGTTCATCAGTGTCTGCGTCACGTCACGCTTGATCGACTCCAGCATGGAGGCAAACAATTCAAACGCTTCACGTTTGTATTCTTGCTTGGGATTTTTTTGCGCATAACCGCGCAGATGAATGCCCTGACGTAAATGATCCAGCGCGGCCAAATGTTCGCGCCAATGCTGATCGAGACTTTGCAGCATCACGATACGTTCATACCCATGCATCACTTCACTGCCGACCTGATCGACTTTTGCTTGATACTGATCACGCGCCGAATCAACAATACGTTTATTTAATCCGGATTGGTCCAGCTGTTTCTCCTGCTCCAGCCATTGAACCAAGGGGAGACGCAACTGAAAATCGGCGGCCAGTGCTTTTTCCAAAGCTGGCGCATCCCATTGCTCTTCCAAACTGCCCTGCGGGAAATATTCGGCGAACAAGTCGCTCAAGACACCTTCACGCATCGCGCTGATGGTCTCGCTGATATCCGTGCTTTCCAGCAACTCTGCGCGTTGCTGATAGATGACCTTGCGCTGATCGTTGGCGACGTCGTCATATTCCAAAATCTGTTTGCGCATATCGAAATTGCGCGCCTCGACCTTGCGTTGCGCGTTCTCGATAGCACGTGTCACCCAGCTGTGTTCGATGGCTTCACCTTCGGGCAACTTGAATTTATTCATGATCGCCGCCACGCGATCTGAGGCAAAAATGCGCAACAGCGGATCTTCCAGCGACAAATAGAAACGGCTAGAGCCGGGGTCACCCTGACGCCCGGAACGTCCGCGTAGTTGATTGTCCACACGCCGTGATTCGTGACGTTCGGTTCCAATGATGTGCAAGCCACCGCTGGCGACAACTTGCTCGTGCACCGGTTTCCATTCGGCGCGTAATTGCTCAACGCGTTGCTCCCGCGTTGTCGCATCCAGACTCTCGTCCATACGTACCAGCTCGATGGGTTTCTCCACGTTTCCGCCCAACACGATGTCGGTGCCGCGTCCTGCCATATTGGTGGCGATGGTGATCATCTTTGGCCGACCGGCCTGGGCCACGATCTCGGCTTCGCGTGCATGCTGCTTGGCGTTCAAGACCTGATGCGGCAGTTTTGCTTTATCCAGCAAACTGGACAGCAACTCGGAGGTTTCGATTGATGTCGTGCCGACCAACACTGGTTGCCCGCGCTCATGGCAATCGCGCACATCGGCGATCACCGCCGTGTATTTTTCACCCGCGCTGAGGAAGACCTTGTCCATCATGTCGTTGCGCACCGTAGGACGATGCGGGGGAATGATGACAGTCTCCAGATTGTAGATAGACTGAAATTCATAAGCCTCGGTATCGGCCGTCCCTGTCATGCCCGAGAGTTTGTTATACATACGGAAATAATTTTGGAAAGTGATCGAGGCCAGCGTCTGGTTCTCTTTCTGGATGGCCACACCTTCCTTGGCTTCAACCGCCTGATGCAGTCCATCCGACCAGCGTCTGCCTGCCATCAGCCTTCCGGTGAATTCATCGACGATAATCACTTCGTTGTTCTGCACCACGTAATTTTGATCGAGATGGAACAGGTTGTGGGCACGCAATGCGGCATACAGATGGTGGATCAGCGTGATATTGGCCGGGTCGTACAGGCTTCCACCCACAGGAAGAAATCCGGCCTGAGCCAGTAATCGTTCTGCGTGTTCATGACCCGATTCGCTCAATAGGATCTGGTGATTCTTTTCATCCACGTGAAAATCACCGGGCGCATTTTCATCAGCTTGGCGAGTCAAACCCGGCACCAGCTTGTTCATTTGCAGGTACACATCAAGATTATCTTCGGCTTGGCCTGAGATAATCAACGGGGTGCGCGCCTCGTCAATGAGGATGGAGTCAACTTCATCCACGATGGAAAAATTCAATCCGCGCTGGAAGCGTTCTGTCGCCTGCGCCGCCATGTTGTCGCGCAAGTAATCGAAGCCGAATTCGTTATTGGTGCCGTAGGTGATGTCGGCAGCGTAGGCCGCCTGTTTGTCCGCATGCTCCATACTGGTTAAGATTACTCCGACCGACAAACCCAGGAACCGGTACAAACGCCCCATCCACTCCGCGTCGCGAGCCGCCAAATAATCATTCACCGTCACCACATGCACACCCTTGCCGGACAAAGCATTCAGGTATGCCGGCAAAGTTGCCATCAATGTCTTGCCTTCACCGGTGCGCATTTCGGCGATCTTGCCGTAATGCAACACCATGCCACCGATCAATTGCACATCGAAATGGCGCATCTGCAATACACGCTTGCCACCTTCACGTACCACCGCAAAAGCTTCGGGCAGCAACGCATCGAGCGTCTCCCCCTGTTGTGCGCGCTGCTTGAATGATTCCGTCTTGGCCCTTAATTGCTCGTCCGAAAGGGACGCAATTCCTGCTTCGAGGACATTGATGCGCGTGACGGTCTGACGGTATTGTTTGAGCAGGCGATCGTTACGGCTACCAAACACGGATTTCAACAAGTTGGAGATCATGCTGTTATTTTCTTTGACGACTGTTACAAACAAATAAAAAAGGGTGAGGCTTACGCCTCACCCTGCTACGAATTCAAAAGCTTCAACTTGATGCTTTTTGCAGGAAGCGTACCGGATTCTGGGCTGTGCCTTTGTATCTCACTTCAAAGTGCAGGTGGTTGCCCGTGGAACGTCCGGTGCTACCAACCTTGGCGATTTCACGCCCGCGTCTTACCACTTCGCCCACTTTGACCAGCAATTTTGATGCGTGAGCATAACGCGTGATAATTTCGTTGCCGTGATCAATCTCCACCATATTACCATATTGAGGATGGACATCCGCGAACACCACCACCCCTCCGGCGGAGGCAAAGATCGGCGTCCCCTCCGGCACTTGGTAGTCGACGCCTTCATGCATCGCGCTCTGTCCGGTGAACGGATCGAGGCGCCATCCAAAGTTTGAGGAGTACCAGCCGACCGTGATGGGCGCCACGGATGGAAGCATTTTCTTGTCCAAACGGTCTTGCAAAAACAAGGTTTCAAGGGCAACGAGTTTATCGTTGCGGTCGCCCAACAGCGCATTCATGGTGACAAGCTGCTTCTCCATCGCTTCCAAGGTCACACCTTGCTGGGGAAGCACCGGAATATACGGCCCACCTTGGGCCGGCTGTTGACCGAACGAGAATTCCTGTGGATTCATACCGGTCATCTTCGCGAGCCGCGCACCCAATCCATCAAGACGTTGTAATTGCGCTTGCATCTGGCCCAAACGCATCGCCAGTGCATCCAGACTTTGACGCAGGTACGCCTGCTGCTTTTGTTGCTCAGCAACCTGTGCACTCGCCAACCAGCTTTTCAATTCACTGCTGATTGTGCCGGGTTGAAAACGTACGATGGCATACTGAACTGTCAATACAGCGCCAATAAACAGCAAAAATGCCAAAATTCCAGCGCCCCAAAGATGGAAGCCGGTAAGGGTCAGATTGCGTGATTTTGCATAGCCATTTGAAATTAGAATAATATGCACGTTGCCTCCCCTAAAAATCGTTTTATTACCTAATGTGTCCAATCATTTTAAAGACTTCTTTGAAAACAACCAGGACTTAAGACAACTCTCGCTGCGCGCTAAAGAAGTTTCCGCACTACAACGACACTATCAGTTGATCGCGCCTCCCTCTCTGCTCAATGCAAGCAGGGTTTATTTCATACGGGGCGAAACGTTATTCATCTCGGCAGACAACGGATCCGTTGCTACAAAACTTCGACTAATCAGCTCCGAACTGATTTCCTTATTTTTAACAAGGGGATGCAAGGTTACTGGAATTCAGGTCAGGGTGCAAGTGCGGGCAAAATCAACGCCCATGACCACTCCACACAGGACCCTAGGTTATGCCGCTGAAAAACAACTCGCCGACTTAGAACTAAAGTTACGCGATAGCCCACTGAAATTGGCAATACAGCGCCTCAAGAAACAGGCCGAATCCAAATAATGCTAAAAACTTACTCGCTATAGGAGTACTTTCCACGCCGCCAGCCCATAACGTTCAAGGAGGTAAAGGACTCCAAAAACAAGTAACGCAAACAAGATGAATCGGACGACTTGCCAAGCAAATCCCAAAAAACGATTGTCGCGGGTAAAAAGATAGGCTGCAAAAGATACAACGATAAGCAGAGCCGAAAGTATCAAGGCAAGTCGGATGAACATTACAGCTCCGCACTAGGCCGGTTGCATTTGCAAGCGCAGAAAATCCGGCGCTTCCTCAACCTTGTCGTAGGTGACAAATTCCCAACACGATTCATCGGCCAGCATTGCCCTACATAACGCATTGTTCAAAGCGTGACCGGATTTGTAGCCCGAGAAAGCACCAATCAGCGGATGGCCCAACAAATACAAATCGCCTATTGCATCGAGCACTTTATGCTTCACGAACTCATCGTCGAAGCGCAGCCCATCAGGATTGATGACACGGTACTCGTCCATCACGATGGCATTATCCAAATTGCCGCCCAAAGCCAAGCCTTGGGCGCGCATATTCTCAACATCGTGCATGAAACCAAATGTCCGTGCTCGACTCACCTCTTTAATATAAGAATGCTTACCCAAGTCCACCGTCACGTTCTGTTTGGTGTTGGCAAACACCGGATGCGCAAAATTGATTGTAAATGTCAGCTTGTAGCCATTGAACGGGTCAAAACGAACCCATTTGTCCCCGTCCTTCACTTCAATGGTTTTTTTAATTCGAATGAATTTTTTGGCGGATGATTGTTCCACCAGACCGGCGGATTGCAGTAAAAATATGAAGGTGCCTGCACTCCCATCCATGATGGGCAATTCTGGGCTGGTCAACTCTACAATGACATTGTCAATTCCCAAACCCGACAGTGCGGACATCAAATGCTCAACTGTTGCCACTCGCGTGCCATCTGCTTCCAAACAGGTTGAAAGTCGTGTGTCATGCACCGCATGGGCTTCGGCACGAATGTGCGGTGAACCGGGCAAGTCGATGCGGCGGAACACGATGCCACTATCTATTTCAGCCGGGCGCAAGGTCAGATAGACCTTCTCACCGGTGTGCAAACCCACTCCCGTGGCTTGCACCGTCGTCTTCAAAGTGCGCTGCTTGACCATTTAACTTGACCTGTCAGATTGGGCGTGAATCTTAACATAGCCCCAATTCTTGATTGAGCCGCAGGGATGAGAAACGTTTCAATCCGCCTGCTTGCGCAAAAATGAGGGGATATCCAGCGGATCAACTCCGGATAACCTCATTGCTTCCACCGCCTCCCGATGACGTCCGGTTCGGATCACTGTCGGCATCTCCAGATCAACGTAATCGATCGGCGAGGCATCGTGAGTTCCGGTGCGCAATTGTTTTTCGGGAACCAGAACCGGTTTGGGTTGCTTTCGCACTGCTGAACCGAGGCCGGTTGCCACGATAGTCACACGCAATTCATCACCCATTTCTTCGTCAAATACAGAGCCCACGATCACGGTCGCTTCAGTTGCAGCAAACTGGAAGCAATTCATCACTTCATGTAACTCTTGCAGCGTCAGGTTGCTGCTGGAGGTGATATTCACCAGCACACCCCGCGCGCCCGACAGATCCACATCTTCCAACAGCGGGCTGGCAATCGCCTGCTCGGCCGCGCGTTGCGCACGACCTTCTCCCGATGCACTGGCCGCCCCCATCATCGCCATGCCGTTCTCGGACATGAGCGTGCAGACATCGGCGAAATCCACATTCACCATGCCCGGAACATTGATCACCTCGGCGATTCCGGCCACCGCCCCCTGCAACACCCCGTTCGCCGCCCTGAAAGCTTGCGGCAATGTCGTCTTGCCTCCCAAAACCTCCATCAGCTTTGCGTTGGGCACAATAATGAGCGAGTCAACAAATGACGCTAACTCTTCGATCCCTTTCAGTGCCAGTGTCATACGCTTGCCTTCGAACACGAACGGTTTTGTGACCACCGCCACGGTGAGAATTCCCATCTCTTTGGCGACTTGGGCCACGATGGGTGCCGCACCGGTGCCCGTTCCCCCACCCATGCCTGCCGTGATGAAAACCATGTTCGCACCGTTAATGATGTCCGCGATGCGTTCACGATCTTCTTCCGCTGCCGCTTGGCCGATCTCCGGTTTGGCGCCCGCCCCGAGTCCCTTGGTGAGCGAAGCTCCAATCTGCAGTTGCACGCGCGCCTTGCTGCGCTTGAGTGCCTGTGCATCCGTGTTGATGACAATGAATTCGACACCCTGCACGCCCTGCTCGATCATGTGATCGATCGCGTTGCCGCCGCAACCGCCCACGCCCACCACCTTGATCACCGCGCCCTGCGGTTGTGCGTCTATCAGTTCGAAAGCCATCTTTATTCTCCTTAAGTTAAATTCAATTACTCATTACAAAATACGAAAACCCAATACGCTCAATTCTAAAAATTTCCCTTGAACCAATCCTTCATCTTCTCCATCACATCCTTGAACGAACCTGAATTCACACGTGACACTTCATCTCTCTGGAAGCGCTCCAGCCCGTATACCAGCAGGCCGACACCGGTTGCATACCGTGGCGTCTTCACTACGGCGGAAAGCCCCCCGATGTTGCGCGGCAATCCCAAACGTACCGGCAGGTGGAAGATCTCCTCGCCCAGCTCCACCATGCCTTGCATGGCACTGCTCCCCCCGGTAATCACGATGCCGGACGACAGCAAATCCTCGAACCCGCTGCGCCGTAATTCGGTCTGTACCAGCGAATACAACTCTTCAACGCGCGGCTCGATCACCTCGGCCAATGTTTGCCGCGACAACATGCGCGAGCTGCGCTCACCCACACCCGGCACCTCAATCGGCGCATCGTTTGCCAACTGACGCAACGCGCATCCGTATTTGATCTTGATATCCTCCGCATCCTTGGTAGGGGTGCGTAGCGCCATGGCGATATCGTTGGTAATCTGGTCACCGGCGATCGGGATCACCGCCGTGTGACGGATCGCGCCACCCGTGAACACGGCCACATCGGTGGTGCCGCCGCCGATATCGATCAGGCACACGCCCAACTCTTTCTCATCGTCGGCCAGCACCGACTTGCTGGAAGCCAAAGGCTGCAGGATCATCTCGTTCACATCCAAGCCGCAGCGGTGGATACATTTCAAAATGTTTTGCACAGCCGACACTGCGCCGGTGACGATATGGATCTCCACTTCAAGCCGCATACCACTCATCCCCAGCGGCTTCTTGATCCCGCCCTGACCGTCGATGCTGAACTCCTGCTCAAGGATGTGCAGAATCTGCTGGTCACTGGGCAGGCTGATCGAACTGGCAGTCTCAATCGCGCGTACCACATCGGTCTGCGCCACTTCCTTTTCTTTGATCTTGATCATGCCGTGCGCATTCGAACTGCGAATATGTCCGCCCGCGATCCCCGTATAAACGGTTCGAATCTTGCAATCCGCCATCAGCTCGGCTTCCTGCAGTGCCTGCTGGATCGCACCGACGGTGGCATCAATGTTCACCACCATCCCTTTCCTCATTCCCGACGATTGATGCATGCCCGCCCCGATCACTTCCAGCGTGCCTTCGGGCGTGACTTCGGCGACGATACAGGCGATCTTTGAGGTGCCGATGTCCAGGCCCACGATCAAGTTCTTACTTTCTTTACTCATTCCCGTCCCCTAAACCCATTTCATACTTCACTGCCCGGCATAAATGCCGCAAACCCGTTGCGATACCGCAGATCGACATGACGCACGATCTGCAAGTTTGCTTCCAGGCTGTACGGATAAACAGCAACGAACTTTTCCAATCGCTGCCGCATCGACTCGCGTCCCAACTCCAGCACCAAACCGCTGTCCAGCTTCGCCTGCCAGGCAAAACGCGGCGACAGACTCAGTTGCACAATCTGCTGATGTAGGGGTTGCACCACGTCATTCAACTCTTTGAACATTCGCGCCACTTGCAGTGAAGTTTCCGCCTGGCCAATGAAAGCAGGCAGTGTCTCTTCAGCCCGTGCCATGAAGATTTCGCCCTGTGTATTCACCAGCGACGTCCCGTTCCAACGGGCCAGTGCGACATGTTCTTCCACATCCATTTGCAGCCCCAACGGGAACTTGCGCCGCACACTGACCTTTCTCACCCAAGGCAACTTTGCGAAAGACTGCCGTGTAAGCTCAAGATCGACAGTAAAAAAATTTCCCCTGACATGTTCTTTTAACACTTGCCGCATCTGCTCCGAGGAAACTCTCTGCGGCGCGCTCGTCAACTCCAGTTTCCGCAGAGCAAAAACAGGCTGGTGCAACGCCAAACGCGCCACGCCCAGCAGCACCAGCAGCAGACAAATGCCGAACAATAAATTGGCGATTGCTCGCAACAGATGCGGGTTATCCCACATCGCCCTCACCTCTTTCCTCTCCCTCAAGCGGGTGAGAAGACGAACGTAAAGAGCCACTATTACCCTCTGCCGCCTCCAGAATCTGTAAAACCAATGCGTCGAATTCGATCCCCGCCTGGCGCGCCGCCATCGGCACCAAACTGTGATCAGTCATGCCGGGAGACGTGTTCACTTCCAGCAAATAGGCTTTGCCTTGTTCATCGCGCAGAAAGTCGACACGCCCCCAGCCTTGTCCGCCGATCAGTTCAAAAGCAAGCTGAGCCAAATGCTGCATCGCGTGCTCTTCCTCGATGGCCAACCCGCACGGACACAAGTAACGTGTGTCATCGCGCAGGTATTTAGCTTCGTAATCGTAGAACTCGTTCACCGGTTCGATTTTGATCACCGGCAATGCTCGGCCATTCAGTATCGCTACCGTATATTCGCCGCCGCTGACTGAACTCTCGGCGATCACAACCCTGTCATGTTTGGCCGCTTCGGCGTACGCGGCCGGCAGTTCTTCCACGCTTTTTACTTTGCTGATGCCGACACTTGACCCCTCATTGGCCGGCTTCATGAACAGCGGCAAATCCAGATGATCGGCCAGCGCATTCCAGTCACTCGGCTCCGTTAACGCTTCATATTCCGGAATAGGCAAACCCGCCGCCTGCCAGATCATCTTGGTGCGCCACTTGTCCATCGCAATCGCCGACGCCATCACTCCGCTGCCGGTATAGGGAATTCCCATCAACTCCAGCGCGCCCTGCACTGTGCCGTCTTCGCCATAACGTCCGTGCAAGGCAATAAACACACGGTCGAATTTCTCGTCGCGCAAAACGTGTAAATCCCGGGTCGCCGGATCGAACGCGTGCGCATCCACGCCGCTCCGTAACAACGCAGCCAACACGGCTGTGCCGCTCTTGATGGAGATTTCTCGCTCCGCCGAACGCCCGCCGAATAACACCGCCACTTTTCCAAATTTATTCACTCTGCCACCCCGTTAAAGTTGACTGTTTTGCGTCGCCGATATCTCGCGGCACTCCCCGCGACCTCACTGTGCGCAACGATGTCATGCCGCGTCTCCCACGATCCTGACTTCCGCTTGCAAGTCGAAACCCGTCTTGTCCAACACTGTCGATCTCACTTCGCCGATCAAACGCTCAATATCTGTTGCACTTGCGTTGCCCAGGTTCACGATGAAGTTGGCGTGTTTTTCCGACACTTGGGCATCCCCGATACGTTGACCTTTCAACCCGCAACCTTCAATCAACTTGGCTGCATGCTCGCCTAGTGGATTGCGAAACACCGAGCCTGCATTGGGCTGCTGCAAAGGCTGGCTGGCGCTGCGTTTCTCCATCAGCAGCTTGATTGCTTGCCGTGCCGACTCGACCTCACCTTGTTGCAACCTCAACCACGCCCCGACAAAAAACTCCTCACTCGCTTGCCGCAATGCCACGTGCCGGTATCCGATTTCATATTCGTTTGGCGTGCGCTCCAACAACTCGCCACTTCGAGTCAACACTTGCACACGTTCCACCTTCTGCCAGGTTTCGCTGCCGTAACAACCCGCGTTCATCGCCAACATCCCGCCCAGCGTGCCGGGGATACCGACAAAAAATTCAGCGCCGCATAAATTATTGCCCGCCGCGAAGCGCGCCAACTTGGCGCCGGGTATACCTGCTTGAACGTAGATTAAGTTCTCGCTCTGCATGTGTAACTCGGTCAACGCGCCCAGCAACAACAACACCGTCCCGCGAAAGCCGCCGTCACGCACCAGCAAATTGCTGCCCAAACCAACCGCGAGTAACGGTTCGTCTTGTGGCAATTGTTGTAAATACGTTTGCAGGTCGGCCAGGTCGGCGGGCCGATACATTCTTTGCGCGACGCCGCCCGCGCGCCAACTCGTATGGCGGGACATGTCGACATCGAGACTCAATTCGCCCCGAAGTCCTCCTGCTGACAATTGCGCTGCTTCGCTCATGTTCATTTGTGCGCCAACTGCTTGACCAGATTCGGCACGCCGCCGATCGAACCCGCGCCCATGGTCAGCACCACATCTCCATCACGTGCCATCTGCAAAATGGTCTTGGGCATCTCCGCAACCTGCTCGACAAATACCGCCTCGTTCTGCCCAGCCACACGCAAGGCATGCATCAAGGCCCGACCGTTTGCCGCGACGATAGGCGCTTCACCCGCCGCGTAGATCTCAGCCAATGCCAGTGCATCCACGCCGCTCAACACCTGCACAAAATCCTCGAACAGGTCGCGCGTGCGTGTAAAGCGATGCGGCTGAAAGGCAAGCAGCAAGCGCCTTCCGGGGAAGGCACCGCGCGCGGCGGCCAGTGTCGCTTTCATTTCCACCGGGTGATGACCGTAATCGTCGATCAGCGTGAACGATCCGCCCGAGGGCAAAGGAATCTCGCCGTAACGTTGCATGCGGCGACCCACTCCCTCGAATTCCGCCAGACCCGCCACGATAGCGCCTTCCGCAACGCCAACTTCCAAGGCCACCGCGATCGCGGCCAACGCGTTCAACACGTTATGCAACCCGGCCAGATTAAGCGTGATATCCAGATCAAGCGGTACGGTGTTGTGTCGACACAACGCGGTGAAGCGCATCTTGCCGCCCTCGTGGCGCACGTTCACCGCGCGGATTTGCGCGCCCTCGGAAAATCCATAGGTGGTGATCGGCTTACTGATGCGCGGCAGAATATCGCGCACATTTTCATCGTCCACACACAACATTGCGCGACCGTAGAACGGCAAACGTTCGATGAAATCGACGAAGGCCTGTTTTAATTTGTTGAAGTCGTGGTCGTAGGTCTCCATGTGGTCGGCGTCGATGTTGGTGACGACCGCAAGAATTGGCGTCAGGTACAAGAATGAGGCATCGGACTCGTCCGCCTCGGCCACGATGAATTCGCCCGTACCCAGCCGCGCGTTTGCACCGCTGCTGTTGAGACGGCCACCAATCACGAAAGTCGGGTCGTAGCCGCCTTTGGCCAGCACGCTGGTCACCAGCGAAGTGGTGGTGGTTTTGCCGTGTGTCCCCGCCACCGCGATGCCCTGGCGCAGGCGCATCAACTCCGCCAGCATCACGGCACGCGGCACGATGGGGATACCTTGTTCCCGCGCTGCCACGACTTCCGCGTTGTCGGCTTTCACCGCAGTGGAAGTCACCACCGCATCGGCATCGCGCAGATTCTCGCTGTTGTGACCGTAATGGATCGTCGCGCCCAGTGTCTGCAAACGTTGTGTGACAGTGCTTTCGGACAGGTCGGAACCGCTCACCTGAAAGCCCAGGTTGAGCAGCACCTCGGCGATGCCGTTCATGCCGGAACCGCCGATGCCCACGAAGTGGATATGTTTGATCTTATGTTTCATGTTTTACCCCTAAACATGCACTCCAAATCATTGTCACGCGGAGACGCGGAGGTCGCGGAGAAAGCCAGTGGACTGGGTGTTAAACCCCGCGTTCTCCGCGTCTCCGCGCGAATCGTTTTTGACCTATTCATCATCCTGCTAACTCCATGCAAACCTGCGCGACGTGTTGTGTCGCCTCAGCCTTGGCCAAACTTCGCGCGGCCACGGCCATCGCAGTTAATTTTCCCCGATTCAATTCGCGCAACAACTGAGCCAATTTTTCCGCATCCAATTCTTTTTGCGGCAACAACACGGCTGCGCCCTGTCCGCTCAGGAAGTGCGCGTTAAACGTCTGGTGATCGTCCACCGCGAACGGGAACGGGATCAGCACGCTGGCTACACCGGCGGCCGCCAACTCGGCAATGGTCAGCGCACCGGCGCGGCAAATCACCACATCGGCATTTGCATATTGGTTCGCCATGTCGACGAGAAAGGCGCGGATATCGGCAACCACACTTGCTTGTGCATAAAGTTGCTGCACTCTCTCGAAATGTTTTTTTCCGGTCTGGTGGATTACATTCGGGCGTTCTTCTTCGCCCAGCAGGCCAAGTGCTGTTGGCAAGACTTCGTTGAGTGCCTGCGCACCGAGACTGCCCCCCACCACCAGCACGTTCAACTTGCCGCTGCGTCCCGCATATCGCACTCGCGGTTCGGGCAATGTCGCAATGTCGGCGCGCACTGGATTGCCGCACCACTGTGCATTTTTCAGTACATCGGGGAAACCGCTCAACACGCGCGTGGCGAACTTCGCCAGCACCTTGTTGCTCAATCCTGCGATGGAGTTCTGTTCATGCACGACCAGCGGGCGCTGCAACAAGGCCGCCATCAATCCCCCCGGCAGGCTGATGTAGCCGCCCATGCCGAGCACCACGTCGGGTCGAAAGCGGAAAATCGCTGCCGCGCTCTGGCCCAACGCGCGCAGCAAAGTGAACGGCAAAGTCAACAACCGCAGCAGCCCCTTGCCACGCACGCCGGTGAAATTCACCCATGCCATCGGATAGCCGTGCTTGGGTACCAACTCTGCTTCCATGCTGCGAGGTGCGCCCAGCCACACCACGTTCCAACCGTGTGCGCGTAATTCGTCGGCTACGGCCAAGCCGGGATAGATATGCCCACCGGTGCCGCCTGCCATGATAAGAATAGTACGCGTCGTCATATCGCCAATCCCCGCGCCACTCTTCTATTCTCGTAGTCGATGCGTAACAACACGGCGATCGCCACACAATTCGCCACCAGCCCGCTGCCTCCGAAACTCAGGAAGGGCAGCGTCAAACCCTTGGTCGGTAATACGCCCATGTTCACGCCGATGTTGATCATCGCCTGCACGCCCAGCCACACCGCGATCCCCTGCGCCACCAGCGCGGCGAACAGGCGCTCCGACATCGCCGCCTGACGCCCGATGGCGAAGGCGCGCACGATGAGCCAGGCGAATAACAGGATGACGATACAGACCCCGAACAGTCCCAATTCTTCCGCGATTACCGCCAGCAAAAAGTCGGTGTGTGCCTCGGGCAGATAGAACAGTTTTTCCACACTGCCCCCCAGTCCCACACCCAACCACTCACCGCGACCGAATGCGATCAGCGCGTGGCTGAGTTGGTAACCTTTGCCGTAGGGATCAGACCACGGATCCATAAATCCAATGACACGTTGCATGCGGTAATCGGAAGTGAAAATCAGCGCCGCAAACAACAGAGGCAGCGCCAGCGCCAATGCGGCGAAGATTTTCCAGTTGAAGCCGCCCAACCAGAGTGTGCAAAAGGCGATGGCAAGAATGACCCCAAATGCGCCCAGGTCGGGCTCCAATAACAACAAGGCGCCGACCAGCCCGATCACGCCGAACATCGGCAGGAACGGCTTGAGCAGACGCCCTTTGTCCGCCGCCTTGCGCACGGCGTAATCGGCGGCATACAACACCGCGAACAGTTTCATCAGTTCCGACGGCTGCACATTCAACACCACGAACGATATCCAGCGACGGCTGCCGTTGACGGCGCGCCCGATACCGGGGATCAGCACCAGCAATAACAACACCACGCCTAATGCGAACAAATAGGGGGCGGCTTGTTGCCATTTCTGCGTCGGCACTTGGAAGGCGAACACCGCGCACACCAAGCCGATCATGATGAATATGCCGTGGCGCACCAGGTAATAACTGGCCAAATGTCCGGTATATTTGCCCGCTTCTGCTGTCGCAATCGACGCGGAATACACCATTACCAGACCGAGGGCGAGCAGTGCGGTGATGATCCAAACCAACACGGTGTCGTATTCCGCCAAGACGCGACGCGGAGAGTTCAGTGCTGCGCTGTGCATGTCACCTCCGCTTCAATTTTTTTCACGGCCGCGACGAACACCTCGGCGCGATGCACGTAATTCTTGAACATGTCAAAACTGGCACACGCGGGCGACATCAGCACTCCATCGCCGACTTGCGCCAGCGCACTGGCGACTTGCACCGCCTCCTCCATATCGCGTGCTTGTTTCACCGGCTTGCCACAACCCAGCAATGCCTGCTCGATCAACGCCGCATCACGCCCGATCAGCACCACGGCGCGGGCATGTTGCGCCACCGCCTCCTTCAAAGGTGCAAAATCCTGACCTTTGCCATCACCGCCCAGAATGACCACGGCGGGTTTGCCCAAACCTTTCAAGGCCGCTTCGGTGGCACCAACATTGGTTCCTTTCGAGTCGTCGTAATACGTGACGCCCGCGATCTCCGCGACTTTTTCCACGCGATGCGGCAAACCTTTGAAAGTGCGTAATGCCGAACATAAAGGTGCGAGAGGCAGATCAAGGGCGCGACACAGTGCCAGTGCCGCCAGCGCATTCACCACGTTGTGCATTCCGCTCACCTGCAATTCATCCGCGCGCAGGATTTTCTGTCCGCCTTGCATCAACCAGGTCACGACACCTTCGCGTGTGATGCCCCAATCCAGCGCAGCGCTTGGCGGCGTCAGACCAATGCTGATCTGCTGACGTCCGGCGATACGCATGACATCACTGCGCACATCATCGCGGTTCACGATTTGCACGCCGTCACCCCGGTAGATGCGCGCCTTGGCGGCTGCATACGCGTCCATATTTCCGTCGTAGCGATCGAGATGGTCTTCGGTCACATTAAGTACCACCGCGACATCCGCGTTCAGTGAATGCGTCGTTTCGAGTTGAAAGCTGGAAAGTTCCAAGACCCACACTTCCGGCTGTTTGCCTTCACGTTCACGCAAAGCATCCAACACGGCGGGCGAGATATTTCCCGCCACTTGTGTATCCAGTCCCGCCGCCGCACACATCGCACCCACCATGCTGGTGACCGTGGTTTTGCCGTTCGCACCGGTGATGGCGATCACTTTTGTCGTGGGTTTACTTTCGGCGGCAGAAAGTTGTTGAGCCAGAAACTCGATGTCGCCCTCGACCGGAATACCGTGCGAAATAGCGCGTTGCACGAACGGATCGGCCAGCGGCACGCCGGGGCTGATGGCGATGCGATCCACCTGATTCAACAACTCGTCACGAAACGCTCCGCAAAACACTGATACTTGCGGCATTTCACTGTGCAGTGTTGCAACCCCCGGCGGCTCAACACGGCTGTCGGCGACACTTACGCGCGCACCCTGTCCATGCAACCAGCGCGCGAGTGACAGCCCGGTCTCACCGAGTCCGAGTACCAGCACCGATTTGTCGCGCAGGGATGTCATCTCAATTTCAGCGTTGCCAGTCCGATCAAGACCAGCAGCATCGTTATGATCCAGAAGCGCACTACCACTTGCGTTTCCTTCCAGCCCTTTTGTTCAAAGTGGTGATGCAGCGGCGCCATCAGCAGGATACGTTTCCCTGTCCCTGTCCTATATTTCGTATATTTGAAATAGGACACCTGCAACATCACCGATACCGCTTCCACCACGAAGACGCCGCCCATGATGAACAGCACCAACTCCTGACGGATGATCACAGCCACCGCGCCCAGTGCGGCACCCAGTGCCAGCGCGCCCACGTCGCCCATGAATACTTCCGCCGGATAGGCGTTGAACCACAGGAACGCCAAACCCGCTCCCGCGATGGCTGCACAGAAAATCGCCAATTCACCCGCACCGGGGATGGAAGGCTCGCCCAAATATTTGGAGAACTCGGCGTGGCCGGCGACATAGGCGAAGATCGCCAGCGCGGCCGCCACCATGACCGTTGGCATGATGGCCAGCCCATCCAAACCGTCGGTCAGATTAACCGCGTTGCTGCTGCCGACGATCACCAGATACACCATCACGATGAAGCCGATCATGCCCAGCGGCAGCACCAAATGTTTGAAGAACGGCACGATGAGTTCGGTGTGTGCGGGCAGCGTGGCGTGCGACCACAGAAAGATGCCGACTGCCAATGCAATGAGGGATTGCCAGAACATTTTTGCTCTGGCCGACAGCCCGTCCGGGTTGCGGTGCACCACCTTGCGGTAGTCATCCACCCAGCCCACTGCACCGACACCCAGCGTGGTGAGCAACACCACCCAGATATACGCGTTGTGCAAGTCACCCCACAACAGCGTGGTGATGGCGACCGAAGCCAGAATGAGCGCGCCACCCATGGTGGGCGTTCCCGCCTTCACCAGATGCGTCTGCGGTCCGTCGCTGCGCACCGATTGGCCGATTTTCATCGCGGCGAGTTTGCGAATCATCCAGGGCCCGAGCATGAAGGAGATGACCAGCGCCGTCAGCGCCGCCATCACCGCACGTAGCGTGATGTAATTAAATACGCTGAATGTGCGCACGTCTTGTGCCAACCATTGGCTTAATGCGAGCAGCATGTTGCCTCCTTATCCTGTGCACAAAATTGCACGACTCGTTCCATCTTCATGAAGCGTGATCCCTTCACCAGCACCGTGGTTTGACTATCCAATTCTGCTTTTAGCGCGGCACACAAATCATCAATGTTGGAAAATTGCCGCGCGCCCGCACCAAACTCCCGCACCGCACCCGCACTCAACGTGCCCAGCGCAAAGAGACATTCGATGCCCAACTCGCGTGCCGCGATGCCGATCTCCTGATGCATCTGCGCCGCCTCCTCACCCAGTTCACCCATGTCGCCCAATACAAAAATGCGCTTGCCGGTTGCCTGCGCCAACACGTCCAGTGCCGCACGCATCGAGGCCGGGTTGGCGTTGTAGGTGTCGTCAATCAACGTTGCGCCGTGTTTCGCCAACTTGCGTTGTAGACGTCCCGCCACCCCGCCGAATTCTTCAAGCGCCTTGGCGATGGTCGTCAGCGGGATTTGCAATGCCAACGCGGCAGTGGCTGCCGCCAACGCATTACGCGCGTTGTGCTCACCGGGGACTTGCAGCACAACGCGCAACTCTCCGGCCGGGGTACGCGCCTGCAGCACCCCGCCGTAACCCAGCGGCGTCCAGGATCCTTTTGCAAAAGCGGGATGCTCCAGAGCGAAATCAAACACCTCATGCGGCTCCGCCAATTTTCGCCATAACCCGGCAAACGCGTCATCGGCGTTAATCACCGCCGTACCTTGGGCGTCCAGTCCGGCAAACACTTCCCCCTTCGCACGTGCCACGTTTTCCACCGAGCCCAATCCCTGCAGATGCGCTCCCGATGCGTTATTGACTATCGCCACAGTGGGACGCGCGATGCGCGAGAGGTACTCGATCTCATGCAGATGGTTCATGCCCATTTCGATCACCGCATAACGATGCGTCGCACGCAGCCGAAGTAAAGTGAGTGGCATGCCGATGTCGTTGTTGAAATTTCCCCGGGTGGCCAGAACCGCATTTTCATCTTCGGTCACGGCACGCAGAATTCCGGCGAGCATCTCCTTCACCGTGGTCTTACCGTTGCTGCCGGTAATGGCGACCAGAGGAATGTCGTTTTGCCGGCGCCAATACGCGGCAAGATGCCCCAAGGCAAGACGCGTGTCCGCAACGCGGATTAAAGCGCAGGGTGCATCCCCGATACTGCTATCCGCATTCACCACCGCACCCACTGCGCCCGCCTGCACCGCCTGTCCGACGAACTTCGCGCCGTCGAAATTTTCGCCCTTGAGTGCAACGAACAGATCGCCCCGGCCGATGCTGCGCGTGTCAGTGCTGACCGCCGCGAAGCGACCGTCCGCGCCTGTTAGTTGTGCGTTGAGTGCTTGCGCTGCCTGGGACAGTTTCATCATATCCAGCGCGCCCCCGTCTTCCACACACTGAGCGCGCGCTGCGCGAATTCGCTATCCGAGAACGGATGGCGCACCCCTTTTATCTCCTGATAATCCTCGTGACCTTTGCCGGCAAGCAGTACGGTATCACCCGCCTCGGCATTGATGATGGCGTGCGTAATCGCCTTCGCCCGGTCCTCGATTACCTGATAGTTGCCCTGCATCCCGGCAACAACTCCAGCGATGATTGCCTCCGGATCTTCGTTGCGCGGATTGTCGCTGGTGACGATACACACGTCGGCGAGCTTCGACACCACCGTTCCCATCATCGGACGTTTCCCACTGTCACGATCACCGCCGCAACCGAATACACAAATGACTTTGCCGCCGGTGGGGGCGGTCACTTCGCGCAGGCTGGTCAATACTTTTTCCAGTGCGTCCGGCGTGTGCGCATAGTCCACCACCACTGCCGGCTCATCTTTGCCGCCCAGCCGCTGCATGCGTCCGGCGACAGCTTTCTGCAAGCCGAGTTCGCGCACCGCATCCCCCAGCGCAATATCACTGACCAGCAACACAGCCAATGCCCCCAACAGATTGGAAGCGTTAAAGCGCCCGATCAATTTGCTGTCCAACTCCGCCGCACCCCAGCTGGTATGGATGCGCAGGCTTATCCCCTGCGCATCCATGCGCGCGAGGTTTCCGAACACCATACGCACGCCGAGACGCTCGGCCAGTTTCAGTGAGTCGTCGTTCAATCCGTAACCAATCACTTCAACCGGTGCGTCCCGCAGTTGTTCGGCCAGTTCAGCACCGAAGGCGTCATCCAGATTGAGCACGGCATATTTGAGCGATGCCCAATCGAACAGGCGGCGTTTCGCGGCGGCATAACTTTGCATATCGCCGTGGTAATCGAGATGGTCGCGCGTTAGATTGGTGAGGAGTGCAACATCGAAAAACACACCGTTCACGCGCCCCTGTGTCAACGCGTGCGATGACACTTCCATCACCGCGACCCGCGCGCCCTGCAACACATAGTCGGACAACAGCCCCTGCACTAGCAACGCATCCGGCGTGGTATTTGCAGTTGCCTGCAACGCACCGGGGAAGCCGTTTCCCAGTGTGCCGAGCAGCGCACTTTTGCGTTCCAACTTGTCCAGTGATTTGGCCAGCCAGTGGCTGATGGAGGTCTTGCCGTTGGTTCCGGTCACGCCAATCATCCAGAGTTTCTGCGAAGGATGGTCGTAAACTACGTCGCCTATTTCACCGGCGTGTTGGCGCAAATTTTGCACCGCCAAATTGGGCACATTCCACTCGTTGTTCCAATTGAAATTACTTGCGTCCCAGATCACCGCATTCGCTCCGCACTGGATTGCATGCCCAATAAATCCGCGTCCATCGGCTTGTGTCCCCGCATACGCGACGAAGGTATCACCCGGCTGGATCGCGCGACTGTCGGACACCAAACGCGTGATGGTTACCTTCAGCGAATCCAGGTCTTCCTTCCTAAAAATTGTCCCTTTTTTGGCAGAAGTCTCGCTCATACCTCTTCTCCAATGATTTCGCCGGGTGCCTGCAACACATTGTCCAGCGGCGCATCGTAGGGAACATCCAGAACACGCAATGCAGCGTTCATGACGCTACTGAAAGCGGGTGCCGCCACTTGCCCGCCGTAATATTCCTTGCCTCCCGGTTCATCCACCATCACTGCGACGATCAATCGCGGATTGGATGCGGGTGCCAAGCCCACGAAGGAAGCAACATAGCGGTCGACGTATTTACCGTTCAGCAATTTGTGCGCAGTACCGGTTTTACCCGCCACACGATACCCGGCCACTTGCGCCAAGGGCGCTGTGCCACCAGGTTGCACCACCATTTCCAACATCGCCCGCACCGCGTGCGCTGTGTTATCGGAATAGACTTTCACCCCGACCGGAGGCTGCTCTTGTTTAAGCAGCGTGATCGGTTTTAATTCGCCGTCGTTGGCAAAGGTCGTGTAAGCGCGCGCCAGTTGCAACAGGTTCACCGAGATACCGTTGCCGTAGGATATGGTGGCCTGCTCGATTGGCCGCCATGTTTTGAAGTCGCGCAATTTGCCCGCCGCCTCGCCCGGAAAATCAATCCCGGTCGGCGCGCCAAATCCGCTGTCGCTCAGACTGCTCCAAAAGGTCTGCGGCGCCAGCGTCAACGCCATTTTTGCCGCACCCACGTTGCTCGACTTCTGGATCACCTGCGCCACGGTCAACGAACGCTCCGGATGGGTGTCGTGAATCGTGCGGCCGCCGATTGTCAGCACGCCGTTCTGGGTATTGATGACCGAATTCGACTTGTATTTTCCCGCTTCCAGCACGGCTGCTGCCGTGAACGGTTTCAGGGTGGAGCCGGGTTCGAACACGTCCGTCACGGCGCGATTGCGCATCAGGTTCAATGCCGGTTTTTTTCGGTTGTTCGGGTTGTAGGTCGGCCAATTGACCAGCGCCAACACTTCCCCGCTGCGCGCATCCAACACTACGATGGAGCCTGATTTTGCTTTGTGTTGTTCGACGGCCTGCCGGATCTCGCGATAGGCCAAGAATTGGATTTTGCTGTCGATGCTCAACGCGACATCGCTGCCTTCTTTGGGAGCACGCAAACTGGCGACGTCCTCGACAATAAATCCGCGCCGGTCTTTGATCACCTGCTGGCTCCCCGCTTTACCGCCCAATTTTGCCTGCAGGGCGAATTCGATACCTTCGCGCCCGTTATCATCCACATCGGTGAAGCCGAGCACATGCGAGGTAATCTCGCCGCTGGGGTAATAACGCCGATACTCGCGTTGCGACGACACACCGGGAATGCCGAGCAATGCCACCTGGCGCGCGAGTTCCGGCGGCATCTGGCGTTTCAGATACACGAACTCGCGCGAGGTATCGAACAACTTCCCTCTCACTTCCTCGTAGTTCATACCGAGTATCTGCGCCAGTTGTCTGACCTGTTTGGCACTCGCTTCAACATCGCTCGGACTGGCCCAAACCGCCTCTACCGGCGTGCTCACCGCCAGCGGCTCTCCGTTGCGGTCGGTGATCATGCCGCGGTGTGCCGGCACCTCGATCACGCGGTCGTAACGCGCCGAGCCCTTTTGCTGCAAAAAGTCGTTATGGATACCCTGCAGATACACCGCTCTCACCATCAATCCGCCCATACCCGCCAACAACAACACAAACAAAAAACGCGAGCGCCACGCAGGCAAAGCGATCTGGGCGGAAGTCTGCGGCACATGGGCGTAATTCATTGTTCGCGTACCCCTGCGCCGTCCACACGCACGTAGCGAATCTGTTCACTTTGCGGCAAGTGCATGTGCAATTGTTGGCGGGCGAGTTTTTCCACGCGCGCCGGCATCGCCAACGTGCTTTGTTCCAATTGCAGCTTGCCCCATTCCTCTTCCATCCGTTGCGCCCGGTCTTTTTCGTTTTGCAGCTCCACAAACAATTTGCGCGCTTTGTGTTGGGAAGTCACAACACCTAACGCGCAAGCGATAGCCAGAATCAGTAACAATACGTTGACCCTAACCACTCGCTCCACCCATCGCTACGTTCTCCCCCACCCGAACCCTCCCCCGGCGGGAGAGGGACCAAACGAATCGCTGCGCGAAATTCTGCATCACAGCCTTTCCGCTACACGCAGCACCGCACTGCGCGCGCGCGGGTTAACCGCCACCTCATCCGCCGACGCATACAACGGCTTGCCGATCACACGCAACTTACCCTGCGGCACATCGGCTGCGCGAATCGGCACGCCCTTGGGCAATTTGTCGCCCTGTGCCGTGTCACGCATAAACTGTTTCACCATGCGGTCTTCCAGCGAATGAAAACTGATCACAGACAAACGTCCGCCCGGCTTCAGCACATCCACGCACTGCGGCAACACGTTCTTGAGCTCATCAAGTTCGCGGTTGATATGAATCCGTATAGCCTGAAAGGTACGCGTTGCCGGATTTTTGCCGGGCTCGCGCGTACGTACCGCCAGGGCAACGACTTCGCCGAGTTGTTTCGTGGTAAGGATTGGCCGCTCTTTGCGCGCAGCAACAATCGTCCTTGCAACCTGCCTAGCAAACCGTTCTTCGCCGTAATCACGTATCACCTCCGCCAGTTCACCTTCATCCACCGTGGCCAACCACTCGGCCGCCGTCTGCCCGTTACCCGTATCCATGCGCATGTCCAAAGGCGCATCGAACCTAAAACTGAAACCGCGTTGCTGATCGTCCAGCTGCGGTGACGACACACCCAAATCCAACAACACACCTTCCACCTGCGTGATGCCCGAATCTCTCAACACCGTACCCAAATGTTCGAAACCGCTGTGCACCATTTGGAAACGCGCATCCTGAATTTCCTGCCCCGCTGCCACGGCCATCGGGTCTTTGTCGAACGCGATCAAGCGGCCGGTCGCACCCAACTTGCTCAAAATCAGTCGACTGTGCCCGCCGCGCCCGAAAGTGCCATCCACATAAATGCCATCCGGCTTCACCTGCATCGCCTCGATCGCTTCGTTCAATAAAACGGTCGCGTGAACCAGACCCTGGCTCACAACGTGAAGCCCTCCAGCTCCGGCGGCAAATCGTCCGCGTTAAACCCGGACATCTTTTCCGATTGCGTGTGCCAGCTCACGTCATCCCACAATTCGAATTTGTTGCCCTGGCCGACCAACATCACACGCTTGTCCAGCTTGGCGTAATCACGCAAGGTCGCCGAAATCAGCACACGCCCCGCCGCATCCATCAGCACATCTTCCGCATGACCAACAAGGAAACGTTGCAAGGCGCGAATTTTGGGATTGAAGGCAGAGAGCTTCATCAATTTCTCGCAGATGGGTAACCACTCGGGCTGCGGATAGAGCAACAGACAACCATCGGCATCGGCAGTCAGTACCAACTGACCCGCGCACTGCTCCAGCAACATGTCTCGATACCGCGTCGGTATCGTCAACCTGCCTTTGCCATCCAGATTAAATTGTGTTGCCCCTTGAAACATGGAACCCCTTTAAACCCCCATTTATTCCCACTTATCACCACTAGTTCCCACTATATTGAATATATTTGGTGTGGTCAAGCGTGAAAATGGAATTTCTCTTTACGCGACAAGGAGTTAGCGACGGAAGTTAAAGAAAAACAAATTTGCTTAAAAAGCAAAGGATTGCACATTTAAGCTAAAGTTGTTTGTAACGGATAATCTACTCCCCGCAGGCCGTACCAGCTAGAAGTGACGGCAAGGAATGTAATCTGTCGGAAATTTCAAATGAAGAACCTCGCGGCAAGCCGAGATGCATCAAACCGGAATCCTGTCAAATCTTTCGCCGCGAGCGGTGGGGAATTCGAACCAAAGTGATTAAATGTGCAACATTCCGATGTTGCGACCAATGCATTAACTGAAGCAGACTATGCAATCAAATCACTAATTCAAGCATGGTTACCCCGTGCTAGTATGCAACTAAAGCTGTTTATATTCCCCCATGAGAAAGGTGGTATCAAATGCGTCACTCGATTGCACTTTTGTCTAGCTGCGCCCTGATAACTTCGTTTCTATCCGGGTGCGCCACTGAAAGCTCGCTAGCTCTCGCCACCCCACAGGTAAATTCAGCCAACACTGTATATACCGGCGCAAAATCGGCACTGGTGGTCGGCAAGTTTGATAACCGTTCCAGCTTCATGCGGGGACTTTTCTCTGACGGAGTAGATCGCTTGGGCAGCCAGGCCAAGACCATTTTGATTTCGCATTTGCAGCAGTCCAATCGCTTCTCAGTGATGGATCGTGAGAACATGCAGGAGTCCGAGTTTGAATCCGTACTGACCGGCAAGAAACAGAAACTGAAAGGGGCAGATTTCATCGTCACCGGCGATGTGACCGAGTTCGGTCGCAAGGAAGTCGGAGACCAGCAACTGTTCGGCGTGTTGGGACGCGGTAAAACACAAATTGCCTACTCCAAGGTCAGCCTAAATATAGTCAATGCGGAAACGTCCGAAGTCGTGTTCTCGGTGCAAGGCGCTGGGGAATATGCGCTCGCCAACCGCGAAATTGTGGGTTTTGGCGGCACGGCCAGTTACGACTCCACACTTAATGGCAAAGTGCTTGATCTTGCCATTCGCGAAGCGGTGAACCGCTTGGTCGAAGGAGTGGATCGCGGCGCTTGGAAATCTCGCAACTAAAATTGAAGGCGAAAATAAATTGACAAAATATGCAAAATTGGGGCTGTTGCTACTGCTTACCTCTACCGCCTTAACTGGCTGCAGCACGCCGCCCAGCATGTATCACTGGGGTAGTTATGAAGAGCAGATCTATGCCACCTATGCGGAACCGGGGAAGATTTCGCCAGACCAGCAATTGGCTGATCTCGAGAAAGATTTTCAAATCATGCAGGCAAGCAATTCCGCTCCGCCTCCCGGTTTCCATGCGCATTTGGGTTATTTGTATTTCCAGTCCGGCAAGACTGACCGCGCATTGCAAGCATTTGAAACCGAGAAAAAACTATATCCCGAATCTAAGGTTTATATGAACCGCCTGATTGCTCGTCTCCCTCACTAAGGAAAATCATGTTCGATATCATCAAGCGAATCATCTTGTGCATCGTCGCCTTATCGCTCTTTGCCTGCGCTGTACCCGCCAAAAAAGATTACACGGCATACAACCAAAGCAAGCCGCAATCAATCCTGGTTCTCCCACCTCTCAATAATTCGCCCGACATACACGCTTCCTACAGCATGCTATCGACGGTAACGCAGCCTTTATCGGAAGCCGGATACTATGTATTTCCGGTAGCGTTGGTCGATCAGACATTCAAGGAAAATGGCATGTCCAATCCGGGTGAAATGCACCTAGCACCCATCGCTAAAATTCGCGAGGTTTTTGGTGCCGACTCCGCGCTGTACATCACCGTAACAAAATATGGCGCTTCCTATCATCTGGTCAGTAGTGACGTTATCGTCACCGCCAGCGCCAAGTTGATTGATGTTCGCAACGGACAATTGCTATGGGAAGGCACGGCTTCTGCATCCGATGCCGAGGGCAGGAACAATCAGGGAGGGCTTGCCGCAGCTCTGATTACAGCAGTGGTCAAACAAGTGGTAAGCAATGCGGTTGGTGACGGGCAAAGTCACAAGATCGCCCGTATTGCCAGTACTCGACTATTGACCGCGCAGCCCAATGGCCTGCTGTACGGGCCGAGATCGCCCCTGTATGGGAAAGATAACTAAGCAGCCAGCCGGCTGATTGGTACAACAGGAAGCCAACTAATATTTTTCGAGAGCATCAGACTTCACACTTCCAATCTTCGCCAACCGCAGGAAAGCCGCCAGTGCTTCCACCCACTTCAGCTTATCCATTCGACTCAAAATAGTTCGATATCTCCGGTCGGCTGTTGTTCACGCTTGAGTTTCATGAATTCCTCCAGCGCTTTCTGCACGTCGCGTGTTTGCATCAGCGTATCGAACATTTGTTTGTCATCTTCCGTCACGTATTTCGAGCGAATCTTCTGCTGCAGCGCGACCCAGGCATAGGGGTTGTAAAGTCGCACGGGATCGTTCACCAACACTCCCAGATCATCCAGACTGCGGCAAACGTGCGAGAGTCTTTGTGATAGCCGGTCATAGAATTGAAAAGCGATGATCGCCTGCCCGACTTTTTTGCTGGCCTCCGCGCCCAGATTCAACACCTCGGATCGGGCAGCACTCACATCCGGCGTATCGGGCAGTTGCCGGGCCACTTCGCAGATGGCGTTCATCGTTGATGAGATAGAAGTGAATGAATCGGTCAAATCACCGACCGAACTCGCCGAGTCGGTGATCGCCAATTCTATTTGTGCCATGGCCAGATTAAGCATCAGGATGGTTTCTCGAACTTGGCTCCAATCCAAATCAGGGCGGTGGGCAGTTGAAGGTGCAGCATTCGCAGAATTCGGTTCAGACATGTTTCTCTCCAAGTGTGCTTAACGCAAGTGTAGCAAATGTCATTCGTCTTCAATCAATCAAAACAAGACCTTCACCAAAAACAAACCCGCCAAAAGGCGGGGGGTTGTCTTCATACCCAATCCTTGGGCACCAAATATTTGTCATACAACTCCGCTTCCGGCGTGCCCGCTTCGGGGTGCCAATCGTAACGCCACTTCACCAGCGGCGGCATGGAGAGCAGGATGGATTCGGTACGGCCATTGGATTGCAGGCCGAAGATGGTGCCACGATCGATGACCAGATTGAATTCGACATAACGCCCGCGACGGTAAAGTTGAAAATCGCGCTCGCGTTCGCCGTAGGGCGTGTCCATGCGTTTTTCCAGCAGCGGCACATAGGCTGAAAGGTAGTGGTCACCCACGCTTTGCTGAATAGCAAAGCAGCTGTCGAAATCCGGTTCGCTCAGATCGTCGAAGAAGATACCGCCCACGCCGCGCGGCTCGTTGCGATGTTTGAGGAAGAAATAATCGTCGCACCATTTTTTGTATTTCACATGCAGTGAATGATCGAACGGCGCGAGTGAATTCTTGCAGATTTGGTGAAAATGTTTCGCGTCTTCCTCGAAGCCGTAGTAAGGCGTAAGGTCCATGCCGCCGCCAAACCAGAACACTTTTTCGCCGTCGGGTTTGTGCGCCATGAACATGCGCACGTTGGCATGCGAGGTCGGCGCATAGGGATTGCGCGGATGCATCACTAACGACACGCCCATCGCTTCCCAGCTGCAACCGGCCAACTCGGGGCGATGCGCAGTGGCGGAAGCGGGCATCTTATCGCCCTGCACATGCGAAAACGCCACGCCGCCGCGCTCCAGCACGTTGCCTTCCTCAAGGATGCAGCTGATGCCCTCGCCTTTGCCGATCCCGCCGCTGCCGGTGGCGCGCGTCCACTTGTCGCGCAGGAATTTCTTGCCATCGACTTGTTCGAGGCGTTCAACGATGAGTTCTTGCAGTTGCAAAAGATATTGTTTAACGGCACTTGAATCTACGTTGCTCATGTTGTCTCCAAAGTGTTCCCCCACCCTCATTCCCTCCCCCGGCGGGAGAGGGACGCCTAGCCCTACTCCCGCCGGGGGAAGGGTTGGGAAGGGGGTGTTTAGTTACTGAATAACTGCATACGGCGAATGACGGCTTGTAAATTATTTGCGCACGATTTTACCATCCGACCACGCGCAAATCGTGGAAGGTTGTTTGCGTTTCCCTACTCGACCACGCAGTACCCACACTTTTTTTCCAAATAAACGCTGGCACTCGGCAAAGGTTTTTGCGGGGCGCTGCCCGCTGCGGTTGGCGCTGGTGGAAACCAGTGCGCTGGCCGTACTGCGGCAGAGTTGCTTTGCAAACGGGTGTGCTGTGAGACGCACCGCCAGGGTGTCGTGGTCGCCTCTCAACCAGCGCGGTGCAGATTGCTTTACCGGCAGCAAATAGGTAACCGCCTGAACACCCGCGTTCTGTAACTTGGCTTGCTCTGTTGGCGTCAGCGGTTTTAGATAACGCGCCACCTGTTGATAATGCGACGCGATGAGGATGAGTCCTTTGTGTTGCGGACGTTGCTTCAGTTTAAGGATGCGCAACACGGCTTGGCGATTGCGCGGATCACAGCCCAGTCCATAACAAGACTCGGTCGGGTAGGCTATCAGACCGCCGCGCTTGAGGTAGGCAGCAAGTCTTCGTACGGGGGGGGCGATACTTGGCAAACACTTCTCTCCGATTAAAACCCCTCACCCCCACCCCCTTTCCCGCTGGCGGAATAGGGGTGCGCGATTGCGCGGGAGAGGGTGATGTTATTTGCGCCCAATGGCGCGATAGCCAATATCCCGCCGCATTTGCTGACCCTCGAAATGGATGGTGTCGGCGATGTCATAGGCGTTCTTCTGCGCGTGTCTCACCATGTCGCCGAGCGCCACGACACATAAGACTCGACCGCCATTCGTCACCACCTTACCGTCATGTATCGTCGTGCCGGCATGGAATACCTGCGCGTCTTGCAGTTTCTTGGGTAGACCGGATATGACATCGCCTTTGCGCGGTGTGTCGGGATAATTTGCCGCCGCCATCACCACACCCAGCGCGGTGCGTCTGTCCCATTCCGCTTCGACTTTATCCAGTGTGCCGTCGATGGCGTGTTCGACGATGGCGGCGAAGTCGCTCTTCAAACGCAGCATGATCGGTTGCGTTTCCGGGTCACCCATGCGGCAATTAAATTCCAGCACTTTGAGACCGCCGTCCGGCGAGATCATCAGCCCGGCATAGAGGAATCCGGTGTAAGTGATGCCCTCGCTTTCCATGCCGCGCACCACCGGCTGAATCACTTCGCGCAATACTTTCGCATGCAGAGTCGGAGTGACCACAGGGGCTGGCGAATACGCGCCCATGCCGCCGGTGTTGGGGCCGTTGTCGCCATCCAGCAGGCGCTTGTGATCTTGGCTGGTAGCCATCGCCAACACATTTTTGCCATCCACCATCACGATAAAACTGGCTTCCTCTCCCGCGAGGAATTCTTCGACCACCACACGCGCACCGGCATCGCCCAGCTTGTTGTCGGAGAGCATCATGTCGATCGCTTCGAACGCTTCCGCTTTGCTCATCGCCACCACCACGCCTTTGCCCGCCGCGAGACCATCCGCCTTGATGACGATCGGCGCGCCGTGTTTCTCGACATAGGCTTTCGCGGGGTAGGTGTCGCTAAACGTCCCGAAAAATGCCGTGGGGATGTTGTGGCGGGTCATGAAACGTTTGGCGAAATCTTTGGAAGATTCCAGCTGCGCCGCCGCTTTGGTCGGGCCGAATATTTTCAGCCCAGCCGCGCGGAAAGCATCCACGACGCCTGCTGCCAGCGGTGCTTCCGGGCCGACCACGGTCATATAAATATCTTCGCGTTTGACGAATTCGATGAGCTCGGGAATGGCCGTGATAGCGATATTCTCCACACCCTCTTCCAGCGCGGTACCCGCATTGCCTGGTGCAACGTACACCTTCTGCACTTTCGCGCCCTGCGCCAAGCGCCAAGCCAATGCGTGTTCGCGTCCGCCGTTACCGATGACTAGAATCTTCATTTAAAACCTTAACGTTGGGCGGGCAAACAGTGCCCACCAATCATCCGCGTGGGCATAGCATGCCCACCCTACACTTCTTATGCAGCCATTCGTTCAAACGAAAAGTTGGGTAAATCTACCCGCTCAGCTGCGTGTTCGATTGTGATGCCGCAAACCTTGCCACTCTCGTCCAAATCGAGCAGCGTGTTTTCATCAACATCGTTTGTTTCAACCACGGTTGTGGCGCGCAATTCAATGTAAAGCGTATCGGTATCTTGGAAATATTTAATCTTCATTGCTGAATCTCCTGTCGAAGAAAGCATTGTGTACGGTCTCACCATCGGCGAGAAGAATAACACGGAGGAATTTTCCGTCAGCTTCCGGAATAGCCGCCCAGCGGCGAAAGCGGCCATCCTCTTGAATGACTTGTTTGCACGGCTGGTCAATCACCCTCTGTATCCAATCAAGCCGGATGCCTGACCGATCCGGCCTGACACGCATGGTCTGAAAGTATTGGGTAAATTTCACCGAAAATTATTATCAATGACGGAAGTGGCGATAGCCGGTGAACACCATCGCCAGACCATGCTCGTCAGCCGCGGCGATGACTTCTTCGTCGCGCATCGAACCGCCCGGCTGGATGACTGCTTTCGCTCCGGCTTGCGCCAGCACATCGATACCGTCGCGGAACGGGAAGAAGGCATCGGAGGACACCACGGAATCCACCAAGCTCAGCCCAGCGTGCTGTGCTTTGATGCTGGCGATCTTGGTGCTGTCCACACGGCTCATCTGCCCCGCACCCACGCCCAGCGTCATGCCGCCTTTGCAGAAGACGATGGCGTTGGATTTCACATACTTCGCCACGCGCCAGGCGAACAGCAGGTCGGTGAGTTGTTGCTGTGTGGGTTGCACTTTGCTCACGACTTTGAGTTGCGCCAGTTGCACGTTGAGTGTGTCTGGCGATTGCACCAACAGCCCGCCGCTCACGCGTTTGAAGTCGTATTGATTGTGCGCGTTGGACAAAGGCACGGTGAGCACGCGTACGTTCTGTTTCGCGGCCGTGACTTTTAATGCTGCTTCGGTCGCGCTGGGTGCGATGATGAGTTCGACGAACTGGTTGGTCGTGATTTGCGCGGCCGAGGCTTCGTCCAGTTCGCGGTTGAAAGCGATGATGCCGCCGAACGCGGACGTGGTGTCGGTCGAATACGCCAGTTTGTAAGCGTTCAGCGCCGTGTCGGCGATGGCCACGCCGCACGGGTTGGCATGTTTGACAATGACGCAGGCGGGTTGATCGAAGGTTTTTACCAGTTCCCACGCGGCATCGGCATCACCCACATTGTTGTAGGAAAGTTCCTTGCCTTGGAGTTGCGTGTAGTCGGAGATGCCACCTTTAACCGGATTCAGGTCGCGGTAAAACGCGGCGTGCTGGTGCGGGTTCTCGCCGTAACGCATTTCCTGCGCTTTGGCGAAGTTGAAGTTGATCTGCGCCGGGAATTCACTCTTCGTGCCGTCGCTGTTGATGGCAGTCAGGTAGTTGCTGATCATGCTGTCATAAGCGGCCGTGTGCGAGAAGGCTTTCTTGGCCAGATCGAAACGCGTGGCATCGCTAACGACACATTTGTTCGTCTGCATCTCGGCCAACACGTCGGCGTAGTCGGCGGGGTCGGTGATGATGGTCACGTGCGCGTGGTTTTTGGCGGAGGAACGCACCATGGCCGGGCCGCCGATGTCGATGTTCTCGATGGCATCTTCCAGGCTGCAACCGGGCTTGGCGATGGTCGCCGCGAACGGGTATAAATTCACCACCACCAAGTCGATGGTCGGGATGTCGTGTTTCTTCAGTGTGGCGACATGCTCGGGCAAATCGCGACGCGCCAGAATGCCCGCGTGCACTTTGGGTTGCAGCGTCTTCACGCGGCCATCCAGCATCTCGGGGAAACCGGTGTAGTCCGCCACTTCCGTCACCGGAATGCCGTTGTCGGCGAACAATTTCGCCGTACCGCCGGTGGATAGAATTTTTACGCCCAGCTGATGCAAACCTTTGGCGAATTCGAGAACGCCGGATTTATCCGACACGCTGATGAGTGCTTGAGTGATGGCCATTTGCGCTTCCTTTATTTTGAATATCTGAAAATTCAAATTTCCCGGCCGGACAAGGCGCGAACAAAAAATTGCTGCGTTGCCCGGTGACGAAAGTTGGATTTTTATTTGATCCGGTATTCCTGCATTTTCTTGCGCAGGGTGTTTCGGTTGATGCCCAACAGTTCGGCGGTTCGTGTCTGGTTGCCGCCCGCGTGGAACAACACGGTTTCAATCAGCGGCTTTTCGGCACAACACATCACCATGTCGTACACACCGCAGGACGGATCTTCACCATCCAGATCTTTGAAATAATCGCTGACCGCTTTGCGCACATGTTTGGCGATATCGTTCTCGTTGATCGGGTTTTCGCTCATTGTATTTCTCCTGCATGTACATACTGCAAATGCGTGCCCTTGCTTTGCAGTTCATCAAAAAAATCATTCACCGCCCGCTGCTGTTCGTCGATACTTTCCAACTGGTTCATGCGGAAACGGAATGCCGCCGAACCATGCAGTCCTTTGGTATACCAAGAGATGTGTTTGCGCGCGATACGCAATCCGGAAAGATCGCCGTAGAAATCATACAGATCACTCACATGCATCAACAGAATGCCACGAATCTCATTCACCTCCGCAGCGGGCAAATGTTCGCCGGATTGCAAGAAATGTCCGATCTCGCGGAACAGCCACGGCCGCCCCTGAGCTGCGCGGCCGATCATCACTGCATCCGCGCCGGTATGCTGCAACACGTAGCGGGCTTTTTCCGGGGTGGTGATGTCACCGTTGGCGATGACCGGGATTTTCACTTCTGCTTTTACAGCGCGGATGGTGTCGTATTCCGCGTCGCCGGTGTAGGCGCAGGCGCGCGTGCGGCCATGGATGGCCAGTGCCTGGATGCCGCTGGATTCGGCAATACGCGCGATGTTCACCGCGTTGCGGTTGGTCTTGTCCCAACCGGTGCGAATCTTCAGGGTGACGGGTACGTCCACCGCGCCGACCACCGTTTGCAAAATTTCGGCCACCAGTTTTTCATTCTGCATCAGGGCCGAACCGGCCATCACGTTGCAAATTTTCTTCGCCGGGCAACCCATGTTGATGTCGATAATTTGTGCGCCGTGGTCCACGTTGTAGCGTGCGGCCTGCGCCAGCATCTGCGGATCGGCACCGACAATTTGTACGGAAATAGGATCGACTTCGCCTTCATGATTGGCGCGGCGTTTGGTTTTCTCCGAGCCGTACAGCAGGGAATTTGAGGCCACCATCTCGCTCACCGCCATGCCCGCGCCCAAACGTTTGCACAACATGCGGAATGGCCTGTCGGTCACACCCGCCATGGGTGCAACGATGAGGTTATTCTTGAGCTGGTAGCGGCCGATTTTCATGGCGAATTCCAAAAAGGGGGGCGATTATAATTTAATCAACTCGCCCATGCTATGATGCCGCGACTTTTTTATACGGGGTGTTCGGAATGGAGTTCGACATCGTCATTATCGGGGGCGGCATCGTCGGTGCAAGCTTGGCAAGCGCCCTTAAATCCAGTGGTTTACGCGTCGCTCTCGTGGAAGGGCAGGCTCTGCCCAAATTGCCCGCTTCCCCCCCCCCGGAAGCGCAAGAAACCACCGGCTCGACGGGTGAAAATTGGGACAGCCGCATCTACGCGTTCACCCCCGGCAATGTTAAGTTCCTCGCCGAATGCGGTGCCTGGCAACACTTGGACACTTCCCGCGTGCAACAAGTGGAGGCCATGCGCGTATTCGGCGACACCGGCTCCAAACTCGATTTCAGCGCCTATCAACTGGGTGAACCCGAACTGGCTTTCATCCTGGAGAGCCGTTTGTTGCAACATGCGCTGTGGCAAGGCTTACCCGGGCAAGACAACCTCACTCTGCTACAACCCGCGCAATGCGCGGAACTTTATTGGCAGGAAGACGCCGCGTATTTGAAGTTAAAAGACGGGCGCGATATCAAAGCCAAACTTATCGTCGGCGCCGATGGCCGCGACTCTTGGGTGCGTCATCAGGCGGGTATGCCGGAAGTACCCACGCCTTACTTTCAACACGGAGTGGTCGCCAACTTCAGTATCTCGAAAGCCCATCGCGGTATCGCGTATCAATGGTTCCAGACGGACGGCATCTTGGCTTTGTTACCGTTGCCGGGGAAGCGCATCTCCATCGTGTGGTCGGTCAGCCCGGAGAAATCGGCCGAACTGTTGGCGCTCACTCACCCCGATTTGTGCGCCCGCGTTTCTGAAGCTTCGCAAAATACGCTGGGCGATTTGCAGGTAATCACGGCACCCGCCGCATTCCCCTTGCGCGTGTTGAATTTGGCGCACATCACCAAACCGCGTCTGGCGCTGGTGGGTGATGCCGCGCACAACGTTCACCCGCTTTCCGGACAAGGGGTCAACCTTGGTTTGCGTGATACGCGCGAATTGGTAAATGTCTTGAACCAGCGCGGTGCGCTGGATTGCGGCGATATCAGCCTGTTGCGCCGTTACGAAAAAGCCCGGCAGGATGACATCCTCTCCATGCAACTTACCACCGACACGCTGAAGCACCTGTTCGTCAACAACAATCCGATCTTGCGCACGCTGCGCAATGTCGGCCTCGCGGCAACCAACAAGATCGTGCCGCTGAAAAAGATGCTGGCGCGTCACGCACTCAATTGATTTTTCAATAAGGATTTTGCAAATGTTCAGAATATTGCTGTCGTTCCTGCTTTCAGTTTCGCTCGCGCATGCGACCGAAAAAGACCCCGCCGCCACACTCAAGGACACGTTGCAAAAGAATTATGAACAGATCATCGGCCCGATCGATCAGGTGAACAAATCCCCGATCGCGGGCTTGTATGAGGTGGTGACCGGAGACCGCATCTTCTACATCGACGAATCTGCGCAATATCTCATCGACGGCAGTATGTTCGACCTGAAAGTGCGGCGTAACCTGACCGAAGCACGCGCGCGCAAATTGTTCGCTGTGGATTTTTCCAAGTTACCGCTGGACCTTGCTGTGAAAAAAGTGAAGGGAAATGGGTCGCGCAAGCTGGCCTATTTCACCGACCCGAATTGTGGCTATTGCAAAAAACTGGAGCATGAGTTGCAGGCCTTGGATGACGTCACGCTGTACCTGTTCCTGTATCCAATCTTTGACGGCTCGGATGAAAAGGTGCGCAATGTGTGGTGCAGCAAAGACAAAGTGAAAGCCTGGGATGACATGATGCTGAAGGGCATTCAGCCCGCCGCCGCCAAATGCGACACACCCTTCGCACAAGTGAAACAACTGGGGGCGAAACTTAAAGTGAACGGCACGCCCGCGCTGATCTTCGCCAATGGCGTGATTAATCCCGGTTACATGCCGCTGGCACAATTGGATGATGCGCTGAATAAAAACAAATAAGCGTCGCCCCCAATGTCCCGCAAAGTGACCCGCAGCAGCGTACCCGGCGCAAGCAAGATCACTAAACGGCTTGCTGGCGCCAATTATTACGATTGCTACGCCATCAGCGTTCCCAACGACGGGCGCAGCGCACTGGGATATTTCCTGACCGCCATCTCGAACACACCCACATGGGTCAATTCGCTCATGACGTTGCGCAACAAAACTGTGCGGCTGTTCGGCTTGAAAGATCTTGGTGGAATGGGGAATTTCGATTCTAAAAAACCCGACACGGACTATTTGCCGGGTGACCGCGTTGGCATTTTCACGCTAATTTCCAACACACCCGGTGAGGTCCTACTGGGCGACAGCGACAAACATTTGGATGTGGTACTTTCCATCTACAAAAGCACTGCCGCCGGTGTTGGCGATTGTTCCATTGTAGTAACGACGGTTGTTCACACACACAATCTGCTTGGCAAGCTTTACATGCTCCCCGTCACACCCCTGCACAAAATCATTGCACCCGCGGTGCTGACACGTGTGATCGCATAAGTTTTTTGGAATTAGGTGAAGCTGGCCGGTAAGCCGGGTTCTGTCGTGGACAGTCATTCCTCTAGGCGTTTCGTTACCTGACGCTCAAGCAACCTACCCGCAAGCGACGCGAGCCGCGCCATAGCTTGCCTATTTGGTCTTGCTCCGGATGGGGTTTACCCTGCCACGGATGTTGCCACCCGCGCGGTGAGCTCTTACCTCGCCATTTCAACCTTACCTGTACTGCTTGCACAGCCATCGGCGGTATATTTTCTGTGGCACTTTCCATCGCCTCACGGCGTCCGGTCGTTAACCGGCATCCTGCTCTGTGGAGCCCGGACTTTCCTCCCCGTGCAACAAGGCACGCGGCGACTGTCTAGCCAGCTTCGGCGCGGAGTCTATCATGGGGAAACTAAATTTCTGCAGGCGGTTGAAGCGATTCTGCATCAATGCCATTGATGGTTTTGTGTACTGCAAATTGAACCGGTGTGTTGGGGGAGTTCAGCCCTCGACCAGTTGCAGGCCCACGCCCAGCCCCTTCCATTGCTTGCATTCTTCCTGTAGCGCAGCTTCGGTGAGCGGATTTTTTGCCAGCCATCCGAGCGCCAGTTCGAGGGTAAATCGGGTGCCGTTAAAGCGTCCCAGAATAGTCGGCAATTCAACATCGCTGCGGTTGCGGTAGAACAGCGCCGCAAGTCGCAACGCCATGGCTTTGGCCAATTTGTCCGGCGTGTCCAGCAAGCCGCGCAACTTCTCCAAACCGCCGCGATGTGACAAGGCCAGCAAACTTAACTGGCTCTGCTCCATCTTGGAAAAGCCGGGCATGTCGGCGTTGGCGAGGATGTAAGCCGTGTGTTTGTGGTAGCCGCTGTGCGCCACGCTGATGCCGATCTCGTGCAGGTTGGACGCCCAGCCCAGCAGGCGCGATTTTTCGTCGGTAAGCCGTTCTTCAAGAAATTGCACTGCCAACAAGTTCGCCAGATGCGACACGCGTGCCGCCTGGCGGGCATCCACGTGATAGCGGCGCATGAATTGTTGCACGGTGGCTTCGCGCATATCGTTGTGGTGAAACCTGCCCAGCAGGTCGTACAACACACCTTCGCGCAAAGCGCCCAACGCGGTTTGCATGTGGCCGATGTCCAATTCGCAGAACGCCGCATACAGGATGGCAAAACCGCCGGGTAACACCGGGATGCGATCCGGTTTCAGGCCTTGCAGTTCCAGCTTGCTCACATCGCCCGCGCGCAGGAGATAGGCCCGCAGCTGTTCCAAACCGTCGCGGGTGATGCCGCCGCTACTGAAACCGTTCTGCTCCAGAATGTCGCACAACACGCGCGCACTGCCGGATGAACCCAACGCGACATCCCAATTTCCTTGGGAGAAATCTGCGGCAATAGTCTGCACTTCGGTACGGGCGGCGAGTTCGGCCTGTTTGAGATTGGTTTTGTTGATTTTGCCGTCCGGAAAATAGCGAGCGCTGTAGCTGACGCAGCCCATGTACAGACTTTCCAGCTTGAGCGGCTGCCACTTGTAACCGATGATGAATTCGGTAGAGCCACCGCCGATGTCCATGACCATGCGTTTGTTTTCCGATTGCGGCAAACCGCGCGCCACACCCATATAAATCAGGCGCGCTTCTTCGCGGCCCGCAATAACTTCAATCGGGAATCCGAGAGCGGCTTCGGCGTGTTGCAGGAATTCGGGTGCATTTTTGGCGACACGCAGGGAGTTGGTGCCGACCGCGCGCACCGCTTCGTGGGGCAACCCGCGCAGGCGTTCACCGAAGCGTTGCAGACACGCGAGTGCGCGTTGTTGTGCCGGTTTGTCGAGGTGTTTGTCTTCGGTCAGTCCGGCAGCCAAGCGCACCGCTTCACGCAACCCGTCCAGCATGTACAGCTGGTCATTTTCGACACGGGCGATCTGCAGGCGAAAACTATTCGAACCCAGGTCGAGCGCAGCGAGAATGGGTTGCTGTAACACGGCGGGGCGCTGCGGATTATTGCTGGACTTCGCGTTCGATTTCTTCCACCGAGACATGGCGCACGTCACGGCCTTTGACCATATACACCACGTATTCCGACATGTTCTTGGCATGGTCGCCGATGCGTTCGATGGCCTTCGCGACAAACAGAATCTCCAGCGAGGTCGAGATAGTGCGCGGGTCTTCCATCATGAAGGTGATGAGGTAACGCATGGTGGCGCGAAACTCCTCATCAACCAGTTCGTCCTGGCGCACCACCTGCGCGGCGGTAACCAAATCAAGACGCGCGAAGGCGTCCAGTGATTTGCGCAGCATATCCAGCGCGATGTCGGAAGCATGTTTGATTTCGGTGTAACGCGGCAGATGCAGGCGGTCTTTTTGCGACAGCAGCTTGGCCATGCGCGCGATTTTTTCCGCCTCGTCACCGATACGTTCCAGATCGGTGATGGTCTTGATAACGGTCATCACCATACGCAGATCGCCCGCGGCGGGCTGGCGGCGCACCAAGATGTGGCTGCAGTTCTCGTCGATCTCCACTTCCAGCGCATTTACGCGATGGTCATCCTCGATCACCCGGTTCATCAATGCCACATCACCCGAAGTCAGCGATTCGATGGCCAAGCGGATCTGGCTTTCCACCAGCCCGCCCATCTGCAACACGCGCGCGCGTACGGCTTCGAGCTCCGTATCAAACTGTTTCGAAGTGTGTTCGCTATTACCCATGATCATTCCTTAAGGATTATTGCCAATGACGGATGCTAATGCCGCACCGTTAAATATTTGTTACAGAGTCATCGTCTTCACGCCCTGCGGTGTGCCGAGCAGCAACACATCCGCAGCACGGCGCGCAAACAGACCGTTGGTGACCACGCCCGCCAAATGATTCAGCGCCGTCTCCAACTCGACCGGATTCATGATCTGCAGGTTGTGCACATCGAGAATGACGTTGCCGTTGTCGGTGATGAAACCTTCGCGCAGTTTCGGCTGCCCGCCCAATTTCACCACTTCCCGCGCGATGTAACTTTGCGCCATCGGGATCACTTCAATCGGCAACGGGAATTTGCCCAACACATCCACCAGTTTGCTTTCATCGCAGACGCAAATGAATTTTGCGCTGGCTGCTGCCACGATTTTTTCGCGCGTGAGTGCGCCGCCACCGCCTTTGACCATATGCATGTGGCGGGTGATCTCGTCCGCCCCGTCCACGTACACCGGCAATTCGCCCGCCTCGTTCAGCGACAACACCTGAATACCGTGTCCCTGCAAACGCTTGGCTGAAGCCTCCGAACTGGCCACCGCGCCGCGAATTTTTCCTTTGATCTTTGCGAGTTCGTCGATGAAGAAATTGGCCGTCGAGCCGGTGCCCACACCCACGATGCAATCGTTGAGCACATAGGTGATCGCCGCTTGTGCGACCGCGCGCTTCATATCGTCTTGTGTCAAAGCCATGTTCTCTCCCGAATCGGTAATATTTTTTACTCGCGGATTATTGCAGGAATTCGGTTTTTTAGAAACCTTGACGGCACTTTCCAAGCGGCTCATTTGCATTTAGGATGCACATGCCGTGGGGGTGTAGCTCAGTTGGGAGAGCGTCTGGTTCGCAATCAGAAGGCCGTCAGTTCGATCCTGATCACCTCCACCAATAAAATCAAGGCTTGTAGTGATACAGGCCTTTTTCTTTACCTGCTAACTTTGTGACGTGTAGGCGCAGTGTAGGATTTTCTGGACTGTGCGGGTTTTCCAAACCAATATCAAACCTTTAGTCTAATTCTGGCAGGCAGCCTGTTTCAGCAAGGTAACCACGGGGGGGGAGGGTATGGACTGATAGTGAGAAGTTAGAGGTACCCCCCTCTGTTCCCGAAGAAGTTATTTCGGCATTCAATAATTACATGCCTTTTTCTTCCACTTAAGCGCTGCTGAATGTGCGTTTTCTCGAGCTTGCATATTGGCTACACGTGCAGTAAAGAGTTGTTCTTCAGTTTCTGCTGTTGCTAAAGTAGCCTCGTAACACGATTTCTCGGACATCGTATCGGTACCGCACGCCACGAAGGCTGTGCAAACTAGGGCGGCTAACAATATTTTCATTTTTTAAATATCAAGTTAATATTGGGGCGGGGCTTCAGATTTAGGTGAATAAATATCAAATGCCGTCACTGCCGCAGAGTTCACGCGCATATAAATGGGAATGCCCCAAATCCTATTTGCTTCCAAGGCGCGCATTATTTGCCTTGCTTCTACTTTTAACGAATTGGGAAAATCAGAATAAGCGTATTCAATACGTGACAAATAGCCGGATAAATCCTCAGTTTTAAATTCGCGCTTTGGAAACTTATTTGATCGAAATATCTCAAGATACTCATTAACCATGATTTTCTTGCCGTGGAATCGCCAAGACACAACACTCCCAAGCATTTCAAGTAATCTGACGAAGAGCAATACACTGGTGACATAAAATGCAACTGTTGAGTCACCATCAGTCATTTCTTCGTATACCACCCCGACTAGCACGTATGGCGTGATGGAAGTCAGATATATTGGTGATAACGAAGGCGTATTTTTCATTTTTCCACTCTAGCTATCTTTATTCACTTGTTGAAAATAATCTCTTGGGTAGTCATTTGGAGATATGGTGTTGGTACGCGTTGAATATTACCCAGAAAACATAGCGTCTGCGCGCTGAAAA